>NZ_JAAKZW010000011.1 GCF_011044995.1 Streptomyces mesophilus
GAACAGCGGGATCATCCACTCGTCAGGCGTCAACCGCAGTGCGTGGTCTTCCTCGGCGAGCTGCCGAGCCTTCGTGGTCTTGCCGGCCCCCGGCAAACCGACCATCAGGAACAACGTCGTCACCCCCTGATCATGCCAGGAGAGCCGAGCCAAACAGCGTGAACTGCTGCAGCGGGCACAAAGCGCAGCAGCACCACCACGATCAGGAGTACGCCCAGCGCCAGCGCACCAAAGGCGAGAACCAGTGCCCCGTTCATGGCCGGCTGCACCTTCGAACACCGGGAAGCGAACAGGGGTGCACGTCGACCTCAAGCACCACACCCGCACCGCAGGCTGCCGCCGCACCCTCCCACGACAACACCGCCAGCACCGCCCCGCTCGACGGGGCCGCCGAGCCGTGCGGCAACCCTCTGGAGAAGGCCCACACCAGTGCCCGCGGGCGAGTCCTTTTGGGCCGAGCCGACGGCCCGGCCCACGCTGGGGAATGACTCCGGTGGCGCGACCGCACCGGAGGCCCTGTGGAACCCAAAGCTGCAACGGTGGAGTGACGGTGCCCAGGCGTGACCCGTCCCAGGCCTGTCGCTAGCCTCATGGCCGACGGGGGGGGAGCAATGGACAGGGACGTCTTCGAATCCATCAGGTACCTTGCGGCGTGCCAGGACTGTGGTGCGGAGCTGGAGTGCACCGGTGTTCAAGCTCTCGTCGGCGGCCGCTTGCGGTGGGATGTCGAATCGACCTGTTCTGTCTGCGGGTTCGCTCTCGCGGTGTGCGGCGGGGACCTGCCAAGTGATCGGCGCGAACAGTTGCTGACCGAGCATGGGGCAGCAACGCTGCAGATCTTGGATCCGTCGGGGAAGAGCGTCACGATCATGCGGGTGCTCCGTGCTGAGCTCGGCATCGACCTGCCAGGTGCAAAGGCGGTGCTGCACCGGCTGCTGAACGGTAGCTACTCAGGAACCCGAGCTGAGATGGAACTGCTGGCCCGAAAACTGCGAGCGTCCAGCATCGATGCCGCGGCTGTTCGCCCCTGAGTTGGATGCGGGCGCACGATGATCGCCATTCCGGCGGCAGACTGGGCGAGTGAACCCTGATCTCTACCCTGACCTGGTCGCAGCAGGAAGCCTGGGCGCGGCACTTGAGCAGACGGCAGCCGACCTCGGTGTCAATCTCACCGTGGTCCCCCACGAAGGGGGAACTCGCGTCACAGCGGGGCTCGCCTCATCGGACCCGCGCCGCAAACCGCTGTCGGTGTATATCGGGGCCGAGGAACGCTTCTTCAGCATCTCCGGCTGGAGCGACGGCATCGAGACCGTCACCGGAGCCACACCCGACCTGGCGGACGTCGTCAAAGCCGGAGTGGCCTGGGGCCAGGGCACCCATGTGCGGGAGATGCGGGCCCAACTGCCGTTTCTGCACTCGAGTGAGCGTGCTGAAGCCCACGAACGCGGGCCGGCCGCCGTGGTGGAACTGCAATGGACGGCCATGCGGCAGCAGGCAGCCGAGGCTCCGGGCTTTCCCGAGTTCGGCAACCTGGTAGAAGCAGCTCACGCTGAACCGCGGCTGAGGCAGCTGTATGTGTTCTCCAGCCACTGGACGCTCGGTTTCAGCTCCTGCACCGGATTCCCCTTCCACCTGCAGGTAGCCATCGCCCCGTCCCGCAACGGCAGCCCGTACCTCGTGCTGAAACACCCCCACGGCCCCTGTACCGGCGAGGCCGCCACTGCTGAGGAAGCTGTCACGCTCGCGGTATCGCAGCTACCCGCGGGCCTCGGCCCGGCCGTCACAGGAACCACCAAACGAGCCGAATAACGGACACGATCCAAGACCCTGCCCAACACCGACCCGACACCGCCCCTCTCCCCACACTCAGGAAACCTGACCACTCACCCACCACACCTGCACCCACACCATCCAACACACAACAACCCCTGGCCAGCAGCCCAACCCACCCCGAAAACGGTCACCCGTTGAACAGAAACAGTGAGCAACCCCCCAGCCCTATCGCTCAACCCATCTGAACAACCACCAGGTCACAGCCCCATCCACTGACCAACCACACCCACCCACGACACCATCAGGTTCGGCCTCGATATCGACGACAGCGCCGAACTCCTCTACCAGGGGATGCGCGTCGAGGAGCAGGCCGGAGACCTCGCCGCGGTGAGCGACGTGTACCGCCAGCTGAAGACCATCAACAAGGTCCTCAAAACCAGCACGGAGAAGAAGTCCGAGAGCGTCTACGCATCGATCATGAAGCGGAGCGCGTAGAACGTGCCCATCCTGAGGGGACATCCGAGTCCTGGAGTTGCGCGGATCTCAAGGTCAGCGCTCTCGTGGTGCCTCGTGGCTCCGCAGAGATACACGCTGGCGCAATTGCGCCAGTTCTCATATCCGCCGCTCCCGGTCGTCAGGCGGGGGGTTAGGTTGATTCATCAGGAGCGGACCACGGATTGACTGACCCCGCTTTGCATCCCGAGCTTCGTTGGTCTGGCGGGTCAAGTGCCTAGGGCGTCATGTAGAGGCCGGAGGGGAACGGTTATGGGCTCAATCAGCAGAAAGAAAAGGTTTGGGGGAGGAGCAACGGTACTGGCTACCTCATTCCTGGCCACTATCGCAATCACCTCGCCGGCCTCGGCTTTGACAAACGAGACCATGGCCGGGGAGAATCTATACAACAATGAAACATGCTATTCCCCACACGCCTCCAGGTTCAAGTTCCACATTTGGTACAACTCGGGAATGGGTGGATCCTATCGGAATATCGGCTACCCTGTATACGATTTCAATGCTCTAAGGCCAGGAAATGGGCACGCTTACCCCCTCAAGTTCTGCAAGATCGGGGCTAGCAACCCGTGGCCCGGGTCGGGCCAGAACATCAAGAACAATGCCGCATCCGGTGAAAATGAACACTACAAGTACACCGCCCGCGTGTATTACTCCAGCGGCTACAAGGGCGTCCAGGACGTAATGGCTCCCTATCAGCACATCTCGCGGTTCGTCAACGTCTATAACGAGAATGCTTCGTTCCGGTGGACGTAATCGAGAGTCGACAGCAGAAGAGTGTCGAGGGGGCACAGTGAGTTCCAACAGGAAATCGGCAAGATTTACAGTTCCCGTGCTGGCCGCAGCAGCAGTCGGAGCGGTCGTAATCACCGGGGTGTTGGCCAGCCCTGGGTCCGAAGAGCAGCCCTCGAAGAGCGGGGCCCAGGGCGGGGACTACTCGGCGGGATCGGCGCACGAAGGGACTGTGGCGGACCCGGACAACCCTGCGACGTGGACTCTGCCGATCCAGGCCTACATGCCGACCACCAGCCAGGCGAAGATGATCTCTGGTGTGCGTGATGACCTCATCGACGCGTGCATGGCACAAGCCGGCCACGCAGACTGGGTGCCCGCACCGGATCTTCCTGCGGTGGGTGGCAAGACGCTCACGGACTGGCGCTACGGAATCCACGACGCGACCCTGGCTGCCGAGCGTGGGTACCACCCTGCTGCTGCGGAACAGCAGGCCTACGACGAAGCCATGAGCGAGGGTGCTGTAGACGAGTCCGGCGCCGACGACTCAGCGCTTCGTTCCTGCGTGAGTGAGGCCGACGGTGACGCCCCGGTAGCTGAGGCGCCGCTGGTCGCACAACAGATCAACGGCGAATCGTTCAGGGCCTCGGCGAAGGATCCGGCGGTGGTCGATGTCTTCGCCAAGTGGGCCTCCTGCATGAAGGAGAAGGGCTTCACGTACACGAAGCCGATGGAGGCCAACGACGATCCACAGTTCACCAACCCTGATCAGGTAACTAAGCTGGAGATCGACACTGCGATGGCCGACATCGAATGCAGAGATCGCTTTGATGTTGCCAAGACCTGGTTCGACGCCGAAGTCACCTTGCAGCAGGCTGCCATCAAGGAGCACCAGTCCGAGCTGGACGGCGCCAAGGCTGAGATCGCTTCGGTTGTTGCCAAAGCGTCCGAGGTAGCAAGGTAGGAGGGGGGCAGCGCGCACCTGCCCGCCAGATACGCGACCCGCCGCATTATGAGGGGGGCCGGTCCATTGACCGGTCCCCCTCATAACTGCGCTCTTCGAGAGTGTACTTATTGGCGAGCGCCTTCCACGCGCTGGCGAGTGCAGCGCTTCCCCCTGACGGCTTCTAGGTTGCGCTGATCTCAGTCGGGAAGAGTCCCAATTCTTGTGCTCGGGCTCCGAGAGCGACTCGGCCTTTCGCCTCGAGTTGTTTCATGAGCTCGTGCACTCGGCGCTGTACGGTTCGATGCCCCATGCCCAGTTGTCGAGCAATGGCAGCATCATCGAACCCGGAGTAGAGCAAGCGAAGGATCTTCACCCCAGTGTCGTCGACTTGCGGCTCAGCGGTCAACATCCCACCCCCCAGTGGAAACTTCTTGCTTCGTGGTCGAAGTCTATGAAGATCACAGTCGCCACAACAGCCACACAACTTTCACGTTAGCGCTTGAAAGTGGTCATGACGGATGGCGCAATCGCGCCAAACTTCAAAGGACTAGGCCGCGACAGCCCCGGGTTCGGGTGGCCTCCCGGCACGGACGAACACGCCTCGTCAGCATTCGAGCGTGAGGATGATGGCTGAAATCCGCTCCAACCGGGTCGTCGGCGGCGGCTGTTCGTCACATCAGCCTCTTTGCCGCACCTGTCCCAATGTGGCCGCGAAATAGCGTTTTGAGAAAGAGTTCCCAAACGCCCAAAAGTGGCTTGACGTAAATACGCCAAGACCGCAGATACGACGCCCGAGTTTCCTCACAGTGTCACGATGCAGGAATTGTGCCCGGATGAAGCGGTGGGCCCAATGAATCGCACTGAGCTCACTCGGGCTAGCCGGGCCGCGACGTGATTCAAGCCGTATCCCCCAACGAGGAGACGTGTGTTGAAACGCAAGAGACCCATTGGCGGCATGGTCGCGACCTTGATCGCCTGTGCCACCCTCACCAGCCTCATGCAGGTGCCTGCCGTGGCTGCACCGACTCAGAATGGGGTTGCAGCCAAGCCGTCCCCAAAGGGCACCGCACCGCCACCACCGACCATTCCCTCCGCGCAGCGCGACGCGGTGCTGGGCAAAGGGTGGAGCAAGTCCGCTGACCGTGCCGTGACAGCCGCAGCGGACACCGACGGTTTGAACATCTTGGTCGCTGACAGTGCCAAGGGCTACGCGTGGAAGACCGCAGCAACCCTTGCCGAGCCGGCTATGCCGGCGGACTCCTGGATCGGCAATCAGTGCGTAATGGACCGTACGCACGTGGCGGCGGTCTACGCGCCGCGTACGGCCACCAACCACCCGGACATGATGCTGGGCGGCGCCTTCGCCGCGATCGTCAACACCGAGACCGGGGCAGTGAAGAAGCTTCCGTTCACCGCTTCTCTCGCCTACTTCGACCCCTCCTGCAACCCTGCGACGCGCACGGCAACCTTCACCTCGTTCAGGGATGACAAGAGCCGCCTGGTGACCGTTGATACAGCCGGGAAGAGCGTGGACGAGACGGTGGTGGCCGGACAGGTCACCTCTGCCGTTCCGGTCGCGGATGGCGCGATCGCGGCGCGCGGTCCGCACCTGGTGCACATCAACCGTTCGGGGAAGGTCAAAACCCTGGCCGACACCGAGCATGTGCCCTTCGAGATCCGCATCCCGGCCAAGGGCAAGGTTGCCTTCCTCGATCGCACAAAGGACTCGGTTCGTGCGCAGATCTGGAACGGGAGCGGGCGTCCGGCGACGATGGCGTCTGGGAAGCTCGGCGACCTGGCGCTCAAGCAGGCCGGCACGCGGCAGGTGTTCCTCTCAGGAGACCCCGCGGGCGCTGTGGACACGGAGGGAACCGGGGTCACAGCGCTCGAGGCGTCCCCTGAGGCTGACGTCTCCAGCCATGGCCGCCTGGCCGTAAACCCTGTTGTGTCGCCGGGTGTCCGCACTGGCCTGGCCCGTATCAAGGATGCGGGAGGCGGAGGCCCTCAAGGGGCGCCGGCGAAGTCTGGCGATGGCAGCGCGCAGCCCCCGTTGACGAGTGAGGCGGAACCGCTGACCGTGACGTCCACCGCCATGACGACAGGGAGGGAGGTAGAGCAGAGCGTCCCGGAAGCAGGCGGCAGCCTGGGCAAGGCCAAGCTCTCGCCGGCTCTCCCCGCCGACAAGGCGCGTGCGCGCACCCAGGCGGGGACGGCTGCGGCCGCGGACCCGAACAACCCGGTGGACACCGACCGTTGGTGCTCAGTGCCCCGTAACGACGTGAACAACCAGGCACTCCAGCCGACACCGAATCAGGTCGAGTGGGCCGTCGACATGGCTGTACGGGGTGAGTTGCGCGCCAACTGGATCACCCAGGGCGGCTGGCGCAACCAGACCGGACTCCAGAGCGATCCGCAAGGGACATTCAAGCTTCCGTATCTGACAGGCGGCGGGCGTATCCCCGCCAACGTACTGCTGGGCGTCCTCGCTCAGGAGTCGAACCTGTGGCAGGCCGAGCAGGGCGCAGTACCTGGTCAGATGGGCAGCCCCCTTGCGGCAGTGGCAGGGTTCTACGGACACAAGGCCGACAGCCCCGGCGGGTACTGGCAAATCAACTGGGACAAGTCCGACTGCGGGTATGGCGTTGGGCAGGTCACCGACGGGATGCGCCTGGCTGCGCACACGGACCCGGACGACCCGCCGGCCTATGCGCCGAACGTGCAGCGGGCGGTCGCGCTCGATTACACGGTGAACATCGCTGCGTCCATGTACATCCTCGCTGACAAGTGGAACGAGCTCCACCTGGCTAACCAGTTGCTCACCGTCAACAACGACGACCCCTCAAAGGTCGAGAACTGGTTTGCCGCACTGTGGAACTACAACCTCGGATTCAACGGGCGCGACCAGGAGCAGGCGAACGGCAACTGGGGGCTGGGCTGGTACAACAATCCGGCCAACCCCCTTTACCCTGCTGGCCGTGACCCGTTCCTGGACGCGGATGTGGATCCCGAGCACTGGCCGGAGGATGCCGCGAATCCGCAGAAGTGGCCGTACCAGGAGAAGGTGATGGGCTGGGCCGCGTGGTCCATGGATGCCGGCTACTCGTACGCCACCTCAGGCCGTCAGGACTGGAAAGGTGAAGACGGCTACGACTCGGCCGGGTTCAGGCCCGCATGGTGGGTTACCAAGACGGACCGCACCGCGGTTAAGCCGCCCCTCGAGGCCTTCTGCAACGCGAAGAACAACTGCAACGCAGCAGCCCCGCCGGACTGTCCCGATGCCGCGTGCTACACCCAGTACTGGTGGAACGCGGGGAACGTGACCTGGAAGGACTGCTCGGACTCCTGCGGCAACGAGAACATCAAGTACACGACGCTGAGAGCCGAGCCCGGCCGAGGCTACCGCCTTCAATTCGGCACACCCGTATGTGACAAGACCGGCCTGCCGTCCGGGGCACTGGTCATCGACGATGTTCCCGCCGGCACGCAGACGTGGAGCAGCAACAACTGCGGTACAACTGCCTCAGACGGCAGCTTCAAATTCACCTTCAACCCCGGCACCAACGGCCTGTACGAGGCCAAGGGCGACCTCCACCAGATCGGCGGCGGCTACGACGGCCACTTCTGGTACACCCACACCCGCGACAGCGCCCACCTCGGCGACTTCGGCGGGCGGATGACGGTGACCGGCACCTGGACCCTCGGCCAAAGCGTGGAATGGGCCCGCGTCTTCGCGCACGTACCCGACACCGGAGCCCACACCCAACAGGCCCACTACGTGATCAAGGGTGTGGCGGGAGGTGATCGCAACCGCTACATCAACACCTTCCACAGCAAGAACAAATGGGTTGAACTCGGCGTCTACCGGTTCACCGGAACCCCTCGCATTGAGCTGACGAACACTACGGCGGATGGCACGGCAGACGAGGACATCGCGTACGACGCTGTCGCGTTCCAGAAGCTTGCCGCGAAGCCGAAGCACATGGTTGTCACCCTTGGGGACTCCTACTCCTCTGGTGAAGGTGCAGGGGCCTACTCCCCCGAGTCCGACCGGGGCCACGGCAAGCCGACATGGAATGCCTGCCGGCGCAGCGCAAACTCCTGGACCCGAAAGACAGTTCTGCCCGGTCAGACGGCCACCACCGGTGCACTCGCAGACGCCCACTCGGCGTCGGTCGACCACCAGGACGTGTCCTGCTCCGGTGCAAAGACATGGGAGGTACTCGGAGACGGAGTACCAAAATCCTGGGCGGACAGGGGCAACTACGCCAGTGGTGAAGGGCAGTTCCATGAGATGTCACAGGTCAAGTCGGGCGTGCTGTCGCCGGACACCACTTTGGTGACGCTGACCATCGGCGGCAACGACGGCAATGCCTTCCCGGACGCCGTCATAGCTTGCTATGTCATCGGCTACTGCGAGAAGAGTGACTACACCGCAAGAATCGACGCGGCAGTTGCAGAGACGAGGAGGATCATCGACACAATCGACGATCCCGGCAATGCACAAAACGCGCAGATCGTCCTTATGGGCTATCCGAGCATCGTCGCGGACGAGAACGGGGACTGCGCTGGTGTCCAAGTCGGTGTCCTGAACGATCTCGCCGACTATGTCCGAGACAAGCAATCGGCCATGGTCGCCGACCTCAAAACCACTGGCGTCAAGGTGGCCTTCGCCAACCCGATCCCGGCGTTCGAGGGGCACGGTGTCTGCGACAGTGATGAGTGGATCAATGGTTCGGTGGCAGGTCCAAATGGCGAGGGGGACTTCCACAATGGCGACGATGTCAGCACGGTCTGCTTGTGGTTCTCGAGCACCTGCTTGAGCCGTGAGTCCTTCCACCCGAAGTCGTCGGGCACGACCGGATACGCTGCGGTCATGAGCAACACCCTCAACGCCATCGGCTACAAGGGAAGTTAGCAAGATTCCAGTGCGCAGCGAACATGACATACCGCCGGACAGGGGGATGCGGCGCATCCCCCTGTCCGGCGGGTGCCTTACGGCTCTCATCGCAGCCCTCTGCCTGCTCGGCATTCTCGTAGGAAACCTCATCTATCAACGCTCAGCCGCAGATCGAAGAGCCCTCGATCAACTCAACGCCTCTGTCGCTGACGCGCGAGCCCGCCTGCGCGCAGCCGCAGGGGACGGGACACTGACAGACGAAGAAATCCATCAGGCACTCGGAATGTCCCAGGCAGGCGTCCGGGATACAGTGCGCGCCACAAACACGGTGACCATCAAAGCCCTCGTGCGCGGGACGCACGCGTCCGCGCTCGGCGGCGGCGAAGTCGCCCGCTGTCGAGCCTTCCGCGTCACCTTCTCCGCAGAGGGGGCGACCGTGAGCGACAGGGCAGCGGAGGGGTGTTACGCCACCTCCACGACCGATTCCGCACCATCTTGAGGGTCGCGTCACCGTCTGACTTGAACACCTCATCGGGCATCGGCATGCAGCCCGGAGCTCTACGGCGCGAGTCTCTGATGATCTTCATGTGCGGGTGGGCTCGGGAGGGGGCACGGTCGAAGCCTGCCCCATCGACGCAGTGACCTTGTCGCCCCCGCCCGAAGAGGCGGGGGCGACAACGCGCAAACCCAACCACGTAGCTGATCAGGACCTAGGCCACCGGCCGGTATCTGAAAGCCGCGCCTGCACCACCCGAAGGGCCTTAGGCCTCATCGCTGCTGCTGTTCGTTCGGTGGTCGACCCAGCGCTGCTTCCCCGTGCACCCTGCCGCGACGGTCAGGCAGCAGACCTCGCCGCGGTCAGTCACGTGTATCGCCAGCTGAAGACGATCAACAAGTTCCTCAAGACCAGCACGGAGAAGGACTCCGAGAGCATCTACGCGTCGATCAGGCAGCGGAGCGCGTAGTCCTGGCTGCTTGAATGACCATGGTGGCGACCCGTTCTCGCGTACGCGGCGCACCGAATGCCGTTGAAGACGGAGGATTTGCGTGCCTGGCCCTTCCCTTCCGCCTCCCGACCAGCGGATGACTGTTGAGGCGTGTCTTCATCGGTGGCCGAGTGGTATCCACCGCACCGAGCTCATCCATGGCGTGCTCGTGTTCAGCGAGAACTTCGATGAACGCGATGTCGCGGCTGCGCAGCGCACCTATCCCGGGCGCCGTGTTCTGTTGAACGAGGACGGCTGCATTGAGGTCCACCCTGCGGGCCCGGGACCGGTCACGTCTGTACTCGACACTGCTGGCACTCACCCCGACAACGATCCGCGCACGTCCCATGTCCCGTGATGTGAGGGAGCGGACGGCTAGAAGGGACAGTCGCCAAGGTCGGGTTGCTTCGGCTTCGGACGGTGCTTGTCCGCGCAGGCGGGAGAGCAGTACTGCGGTGGGCACGCCCGGACCGGGCGAAGGTACTCGTGGAGCGGATCGCCGCAACCGAGGCAGTGCTTGGTGACGCCGCGTAGACGCCGTTCCTCCTTGTCTGCAACCGTGCGCAGCCGGATTCGTTCCTTGCCGGTGGCGTAGCGCATCTCGAGCTGTTCTGTCTCGTCCCAGATCTGCTCTTCGATCATGTTCTCTTCGACGAAGAGGGACTCCAGGAGGGTGCTGATGACGCGGTCGCTGGCCCCTTGGGTGGCGGCAGCCGCGACCAGCAGTTCGGCCTGGCGGCTGCCTCCGAGGCGTGCGGGGTCTCCCTCGAGGACGCAGTACGCCTGCGTCGCCCAGCTCTGGGCCATGGCCGCGATGGTGTCGGGGTGGCTTGCTGCCAGGTGGGTGTGGCACAGATCGATGGTGCCGCGCTCGATCATGGGATCGCTGCAGTGCGGCTCGGCGCAGAGGACCCCCACTCCTCCCCATGGCGGGGTCAGTCGGATGCGCAGCTGCCGCTCGGTGACGAGGGTGACACCGTGGTTGTCGGCGGACTCCACCGACAGCTCGGCATCGGGGCCTTCGAGGGCCAGAAGTCCGGCCAGGGAAAGGACCGTGCCGGGGGTCACCCGTCGCTGGAGCACCGTGGAGTCGAACCCTTCAACACGGCCCCAACTGTCTTCGTCCTCCCATGAAATCCGGGGGTGGGTGAGGCATTCCATCAGCAGGTCGGAGAGACGGAACGTGGAGCGCGATGCTCCTGCGATGCCGCAGGGCTGATCGAGGGCAGGGGCAGAAGTCGTCAAGGTGGTCACCATGTCCATCGGGTCGGGAGTGTTTCCGGAGCGGGATAGGGGCGGGAGGCCATTGAGGTGACCAGGTCCAGGAGCTTTCGGCAGTTCGCTCCGGCCTCGTAGGCGCTGCCGAAGCGTTGGTAGCGGTAGGCCTGTCGGTGAGCTGCCCACAGACCCTTCCACACCGCGTAGCGGGTCATGACGTCATGCCAGTGCTCGCTGCGGAGCCGGGTTCCCGTGACCCCTGACCGGGAGTTGAGGCGCAGCAGTTCCCGGGTGACGACTTCCCTGCCGAAGGCCGCGTTGTACACGAGGCAGGTACGGCCTTGGATCGTCCTCGTCAGATCTGGCAGGAGATCCCCGAAGGTGGGGGCGTCGAGCGTGTCCCGGGTGCTGAGCCCGTGCAGGGTTTCGGCGCCGGGCGTGACGGCAGCCAGCGGATTGATGCGTTCGTTGAACAGGATGCGATGGTCGCGGTCCATGACGGCGATCTGAACGGCCCACGCGTGGTGCAGGCCGGTGGTCTGGATATCGAGGACGACCAGCGAGCGGTCGCGGAGCTGCTGACGCGCCCAGCGCCGGGTGGCGTCCAGATGATTCGGCCAGGTCTGCGGGCGCCGCAGCGCCCTGACCGCGTCGTCGAGCCGGATGTGCCGTTCGTGCAGGGATTGGACGTGCCACAGCGGGCGTTGCCCGTCTTCGTGTACGCCGGGCAGGGCGTGAACGGTGCCGCGGTAGCCGTGGCAGTCGTAGACGCACCACGAGGGTTTGTCGGTGTCGGCTGGCCGGACGAAGTAGGTGGGGACCGCGTCGATGGTCTGCGTGAACAGGTCGGCGAAAGCGCTCGGGTTGGGGTGCATGTTCGGGTCCGGCGTCAGGCGGCGGTGTGTTCTTCACGGGGCTGGGCTGGCAGCCAGGGAGTGAGAGGGATGCTGTGGGCCATCCAGTTGTGAAAGGACTCCGCGGTGTACAGCCACCCATTGCCACGCAGCCACCCCCGCTGGGGATAGGTGCGGCCCAGCTTGAGCACCAGGTGCTGGCCCTCGACCTGGTCTGACTGCCCGAGGTCCAGGTAGATGGGCCTGCGGCAGGCATCGATGGTTTCGCGTGGGGAGCGCCAGTTGAAGAACACGAGTTCCTTGCCCGGCTCCAGCTGCAGGCGCAGCCGTCCCTTGATGTGGGCATCCACGGCGAAGAACAGCCAGACCATGGCGCCGTAGACGAGTTCGCGCTCCTGAATGTGGAGACGGTCCAGCGGCCCCCACTGCAGCTCGACGACCGTTCCGCACGGGGACACGACGTCGGCTTCCCGCGTCCCGTACGCGATCCGCTGTCGATGCTCAGGCAAGCCGTTGCGCCACCCGCAGTTCCACTGGCCTTCTCCCCGTTGCCGGGGCGCCCCCAGCGCGGCACCGCACTGGGGACAGAAACGTGCCTCGTCAGGCATTGCCGGCCTTGAGCTGGGCGTCGAACCATTCGACCGCCGTGTCGGACAGGCCAAGGTCCCGGGCTTCGATGCCGGCGGCCCGCAAGACGCCGCGGAGCGTGTCCTCGGCCCGATGCTTGTTGGCCAGGTCCTCGATGGCGCGCCCGGCCTTCATTACGAGGTCAATGTCCTCGACCAGGAGTTCCTCGGCTTTGGCCTGACGCTGCAGCGACTTGCTGGCCTTGGCCATGCGCTTGTACTCGGCTCGGTGACGCTCGCGCCACGTGGGAAGGTTCGCGAGCAGGTTCGCCGCTCGGACGACGAACAGGCTGCCCTGCGTGCCGGTGCCGATCGTCTTCCCCTCCGTACCACCGCGACCCGCCGCTGCGCCCTGGCATCCCGGCTGCGCCGGTACGTCGCCGGTTCCCGGTCCGCAGACGACAGTCGTCGGGTTCTGTCCGGACGTCGCCGGGGCCGTGCCGGCGGAAATACCCTCGCCCTTCGCGGCCGTGCCGGATGAGTCCGTGTCCGACGTGGTGGTACCGGTCACGATCTGCGTGCAGCGGGCCTCGTCGTAGGCGGCGTGCTGGCGTTCCGCCCAGGCCCAGGAGCTCTGCCAGAACTGGCGGGCGACGTGGATGGCGTGCTCTTCGCCCGCCATGAGCTTCATGATCAGCAGGTCGTTGGCGATGCGTCGCCACTCCACGGACGTCTGCGGGCCTTTCGCCGCGACGTCATCACAGAAATCCGCCAGCCACTGGGCGGTTTCGGAGTTGAACCGGTTGAAGAAGATGTGGGCGTTGCTCACTGTGCCTGCTTTCCGACCAGGCGCAAGCCGGGCTTGCGCGCGTCGCTGATGTTCTGTGCCCAGGCGGTGACGTCTTGGGCGAGGTAGGCGATGAGGGTGAGGAGCTCGTCATCTGCCTTGTCCACGACGGATTCCGCCGGGTACCAACTGGACACGAACTTGGAGAAGCGGCCGAGGGCGGTGGCGAAGTCCTCGCGCCACTCCGCCAGCAGCAGGTCGTCGCTCGGCTTGGCACCGCCGAGGACCTGGACGAATTCGTGGAACGTTGCCTGCTCTGCCTCACTGGTGCTTTCGCTGCCATCGCGGTGCTGCACAGCCGCCTGTTGGGCAGCCAGCTCGGCGAGTTCGGGCTCTTCGCGCAGCACCGCCCGGGCGAGCGCCGGCCGCTCCAGCAAGTACGAGGCGGCGATGGACCGTTTGGCCTCGGTGTCGGAACGCACGGCGTCGAGGACGGCCGCACGTGCCTCAGGCTGGTGGGACGCGAATTGGTGGACGACCTGCGTGACGGCTTTGCTCTGCCGCGGAGTCTCCAGGGTCCGGCCGGGCAGCGGATCCGCGCGCAGAGCCTTCAAGAAGTCGCTCTCCGTCGCTTCGAGCACACCTGCCTGCTCGAGCTCCTTCATCACCCGCAGCAGCACGGTGCTCTTGTGCGCGAAGACGGCGGGGTCGAAGACGGCGGAGGCCCCCTCCCCCTGCGCCACCAGGAGCATGACGCTGAACGACACGTACACGCAGGAGTCGAAGACCTGCTGCCTGAGTTCGGGAGCCCACCGATGCTCGACCATGCGGCACCGGTGCAGCGTACGAAGCGACAGCTTCTGATGTTCGGCGAGTGCTGTGAGGTGCTCCTCCGCGTGGGGATTTCTCGCCCCTGAACGGCTGGGCGGGCCGAACTTGGCGTTGAGCCAGCCCCCGACTTCGAAGCGGGAGGCTCTGAAGTCCCGCCCATTGGAGGTGCTGCGCAGGGCAAGCCGGCCGAACTCCTGGAGTTCCTCTTCGGTGCAGCCGGTGTCCGCGATAGCTGCGGGCTCCGTCCAGGTGGACTCAGTCGAGGACAGGGGCATGGGTTTGCCTTCCCGGGCAGTCGAGTTCCGGCACCGCATGCCGGGCGGTCACGGATCGTAGCCAGGCTGTCGCCTTCCTCAACTGCAGTCGATCATGGGCTGATAGGACTGCCCTTTCGTCGGCCCTGGCATCAGCGGGGCGGGGTGAGGCGTCGATCAACCGGGCTCCAGAAGAGACCGCCCCGAAGAGTGATGGTCGGGCTTCCGGATTGTCGGCCGCCGGCGACGCTGTGCCAGTCCCGCTCTGCTCGGTCCAAAAGCGCTCGGGCCAACTACGTGGTTTTGGTGAGTAGGTCACGCGACGGACCGTAGGAGCCGTCTCTGACAGTCCGTCACGCTATTGGCGTAGCCGCGTAATGCGATGTGGGGAATGTGTCACGCGCGCGGCCCAGGAGTTCCAGCCGCAGGTTGACGATCGATGGGGGCGCCGCCTGAGCATGCGTGCTGCCGACCAGCGCTGAAGGTGTTGATCGACGGTGAATTCAGGGGGCGGCAGTGCACGCCCGGCGCCCTTTTGCTCACGATTTCCGCGCCCTGATTTATCTTCTTATCGCACCGATTCACCTGGGCCGCGCTCGTTGTCAGTGGCACCTGCCACGATCCGCGCATGCTGATTCAAAAGAGCACCGCGCAGGCCCTCTTGGACGACATGACCGAAGGCTGCAGCGTCCCCGTCGCCAGCAACGCGCTCACCCAAGGGTGGTTCGGTGTGCACGGCCATCTGTTCGTCGGGGCCCACCCCATCCGCGGCTATAAGTACAAGGCCAACGGCAAGTGGCGCTTCGACGATCGTGAGGTCCGCAGGGCAGCGCAGGCGCTACTCGATCTGCAATGGGACCCTCAGGATCTGGTCAAGGCCCGGATTGGGAGTACCGATCGAGCAGGTGCCAACTGGCGCGCTGACGTGCGCAGTTGGATGAACTCCGCGGCTTTCAGTGTCGTCCTGGAGAACGGATGCGCCTGCTCCACTGAGTCGTGCAGCAGGCCGTACGGGCTGGTGGAGACAGGACTGCCCTGCGGACTGTCGATGGACGTCTTCCGGGAGACCTGCCAGAAGGCGTCGATCGCCGGGACGCTTCCGCTCTCCGTGCTCACCTGGCAGGGCGGGGACTGGTGGGTCCCGCGGGCCTACGCCAAGCTCCTGGCCCAGTGGGAGAAGGCAGACGACGCGCTGGCCGACAAGGCGCGCGCATGCACCTCATGTGGAGCCAAGGCCGGCTATTCCGACGACTGGCGTGTCTCCGGATCCTCGGGCTGGACCACGCTGTGCCCCACCTGCGCGGCTTCCGGGTTCCGCCCCTACCGAGGCCATCTGCGAGGTGTTCGCTACCGCTCGGCGCGTATGAACGCGGTACGCGCCGACGACTACCTGTGCGTCCTGTGCAAAAGCCCTCGCCGTGCCTACTACTGGGACCACTGCCACGAACACGACTGCATTCGCGGCCCGGTCTGTGCGAGCTGCAACACCTTCGAAGGGCACGGCATGAACTACGTCGCCCGAAGCGGGTCTCTGTCCCACCTCTTGGAATGCGCCGTCTGTCGAAGTCAGCGAACGCTCCCCGCACGGCACCGTGACGACGCGCTCCGAAACCACCTCAGCAAGACAGAACCTCACCATGGCTGCCGCGCCCGGCTCGAGGTCACGGACGTGCGAACGGAAGCCGATGGCACCGTATGCTGCCGGATCTCCTGCACAGCCTTTCCCGATCCGCACGCCTGGGAGAGGAAACTCAGCGCGTCCGAAGCCGCGGAGATCATCGAAGACCTGGTCGGCACGGTGACTTCACAGTCAACTCCTCCAGCTGGGCAACTCGCTGTGAGTGGAAGAAGCTGACGAAGCGCGGGCATTCCACGCCGTGACGTTATTGGCGGCGCAGGCCACGCGGCACGCGCCGGCGGCGACGGGTGGCGGGTGTGCCGGGGAGGCAGCCGCCCGGCCACGTCGGCGTCGGCTACTCGTCGTACGGAGCGGCCAGTCGCAGACCGAGCTCGGTGGCCCACTGCTGGAAGAACGTGCGCAAGGCGCTGATGTACGCCTCGTCGAGGCCGAAGGCGGTGAACTCGGCGTCGTCGACCCACTCGGCGCCTTCGAGCCGGCTGTGCAGGTCTTCGAGGTCGAAGCGGTCTCGTGCGTGCCGGCGGCCGAACTCTTCGAAGTCCGCGGTGGTCCAGCGCCTCGAAGCGGCGAACACGTCGATGAGGTCGCGGGCCGCTCCGCGCTCGGCGAGCGCGCGGACCTTGGTGCCGATGACGTCCTCCTCGGCGAGGACCGGGCCGTAACTCAGGTGCGCCACCGGCTTGGTGAACACCTCTTTGAGGACGTCGACCTCACACTCCTCGCCGGTGGTCGGCTCGGTGACGGTGAACCGCGCCGACAGGGGCGCGATCTCCAGCTCCGCCACCCGCCAGCCGCGCTGCTGCAGGCCGGCACTGACGGTGTGGGCGATCTGCTCCATCGGCTCGGGGCTCTCCGTGGCCACGTCGAGATCGTCGCTGGGCCGGTCGACGATCCGGTGCGCGCGCACGGCATAGCCGCCGGTCAGCACGAGCGGGTACGGAGCACCGATTGCGATCACGTCGGCGAGAAGCCGGGCGTGCAGCTCGGGCATCGTCACGCAGCAGCCCCGGCGGCATCGCGCAGCTCGGGGAAGGCGCTCTCCCACACGTCGCGGATCGTGCGGCTGACCAGCTTGCGCAGGACCGGCCACTGCTCGAGCAGCAGCTCCCGGTTCAGGAAGCGGCACAGATCATCATGCAGGCCCTCCGCCAGGACCGTGCGGTACAGACCCATCCGCTGACGAGGCTGACCGAGATCAAACTCCCGCAGCCCGGACCACACGACATGTCCGGGCAGTGCGACGACGCCGGTGCACGGGCCGACCAGGTCGGTGAGCTCGGCAGGCACACGCTGTTCCCACTTGGCCCGGTACAGGGCCAGATCGCTGGCGTCACTGCTCGTCATGTCTCCAGTATCCCCGGCCGCCGTACGGATCGGCCGCAAATCGCGGGCGCTGAATCAGCGCACCCCGCGGGCAAGCCGGCAGCGCTACGGATGAGGCTTGCCACGGCGCGTGTACTCCTTCGCCAGCTCAAACCGTGCGCGATGGGGTCCGGCCGGGCTCTTGCAGGGCGTGTTGTAGCCGCTGCCGCAGTCCGGGCAGGTGACCTCGAATGCCAGCCACGGCCGCTCCACGACGTTCCGTGCGGGGGCGGGGGCGGGTGCGGCTGGCTGCTGATGAGGCTCGTTGAATTTGGTTCTGACCGCAGTTTCGTGAATGCCCAGGTCAGGGGCGGCATGCAGGAACGTTCCTCTGCGGGACATCCTGCGCATGGGGGTCGAATCGCTCGCTGATGTTCTGTTCTCCGGTTTCGATGTGCGGTTGACGCGCGTCACCGAAGCCGCCGAAGGACTGGTCGTCGAGGCGGTCGCGTGCGGGCCGCCACCATGTTGTCCGGGGTGCAACTCGGAGGCGTCGAGGGTGCATTCGTCGTACGAGCGCGGTCTGGCAGGGCTGCCGGTGAACGGCCGGAGCGTGACCGTGCGGTTGCGGGTTAGGCGGTTCTTCTGCGACCGCGGCCGGTGTCGACGGCGGACGTTCGTAGAGCAGGTTGCCTAGCTCAGCGAGCCGTACCGCCGCTCCAGTCTCGGACTGAAGCAGTGGCAGCACGCGGTTGCGGTCGAGCTGGGTGGCCGGCCCGGCCAACGACTGTGTCGGCGGCTGCGGTTGAAGGCTGGCCGGACTCGGTTGCTGGGCCTGCTAATGGAGCCGGCCGTCCCCGAACGGGCGCCGCGCGTGCTCGGTGTCGACGACTTCGCCTTCCGCAAAGGGAAGCGGTACGGCACGCTGCTGGTCGACGCCGAATCCGGCCGCGTCGTTGACGTCCTGCCCGACCGTGAATGCGGCACCTTTGCCGCCTGGCTCACCGCGCACCCTGGCGCCGAGATCATTTGCAGAGACCGCGCGACCGCATACAGCAAGGCGATCAAGGAAGCCGCACCGGAGGTCCTGGAGGTCGCTGACCGGTGGCACTTGCTGCAGAACCTTGGTGCGGCCGTGGAGAAGACTTGCCACCAGCACCGAGCCTGCCTGCGCAAACGCGTCGAGGAGGAGACCGAGGTGCCGCTGGCGGCAACCGTCACGATCACCGAACTGCCGCCTGCCGAGCTGCCCCGCACCCAGATCATCGAGCGGACCCGGCAGCGTCACGCCGAGGTCCTACGGCTCGTGAACTCCGGCTGGACCATCAGCGCCATCGCGCGTCGACTCCGCCTCGACCGCAAAACCGTGCGCCGCTTCCGCGACACCGACCTCGACATCCTCCTGGCCTCCGCCCGAGACCGACGCCCCGGCGTCCTCGCCCCGTTCAAGGCATACGCCACCGCCCGCTTCACCGACACGGGCGGCAACGTCACCGCGCCCCAGGTCCTCGCCGAGATCCACGCGCAGGGTTACCGCGGCAGCGTCCAGGCCATCCGCAAACACTTCGCCGCCCTCCGTAAAGGCACCGCAGAGCCTGTCCGCGCAGACGTTCCCAGCCCGCGGAAGATCACCTCGTGGATCATGTGCCGCCGCGAGGACCTCCGGCCGAAAGACGAGGAACGACTCCTTCAAGTCCGACTCGCCTGCCCTGACATCACCCGAGCCTGCGACCTGGCCCGCACCTTCCACGACCTGGTCACTCACCGCCGCGGACACCTCCTGATGGGCTGGATCCGCCAGGCCGAACAGGACGCCCCTACACCCGTCCGCGGCTTTGCCGGCTTCCTCCGCCAGGACCTCGCTGCCGTCACCGCCGGACTCACCCTGGAGTGGAACTCGGGCGTCGTCGAGGGCAACGTGAACAGAGTGAAAACGATCAAGAGGAGCATGTACAACCGGGCGTCCTTCCGGCTCCTCCGGATCCGCATCCTCACCCGACCATGAGCTTCACGAAACTGCGGTCAGAACCGAATTCAACGAGCCCCATCAAGGCGGAGGTCTCCAGCCCAACTGTCGCAACGAACCCGGCCAGAGGCAAAAGTGACCTCGAGCGCGATGCGCCCCGTCAGGGGCTCGAACTCCTCTCTCACCGCCAGGACGTCTTCCCCGAGGTGGGCAGCAAACGGCGTCCGATCACCCACCGGAGCTACCTCGACCCGCCCCCATTCGGCCATGTCGTACCCCTCGTGCGGGCTCGTGGACTCCACGACCAGGCACCAGTCAGAGCCGGTGGTGATGTGCACGGAACTGCCTTGGTCGTCGATCAGCCATACCTCCAGCGGATCCTCCGCGGCCTCGCCCCCGCTCCGATCCCATGCGGCGAAGACGCTCACCAATCGACGCCCGACCAGGGCTTCAGGACGTGCGCCGGACCCGTGCAACGGACACTGGTTCACCTTCTCCGACTCCACAAAGCGACCGTACCCTCCACCAACGCCGCAGCTCACACGGCTTGACGGGAAAGCCCTTGGGCCCGGCCGTGCCGCTCGACCGCCGATTCCGGCTCCATGCCTACGGGTTCGGCGGGCTCGGCAGGTCCGACGGAAGCCGGGGCCTTCGCCTCCGGTGAGGCAGCCGGCGCCCGGCGCTTCGTCAGGCGATCCGACCACCCCCGGCGCGCGGGAGCAGGCGTACGGTCACGATCTGGAACGGGCGCAAGGCGAGTGTCACGCGGTCGGCGGTGATGGTCAGTTCTGGTTCGTCAGTGAGGGGACGTTCGAGGAGGTCGGTCACGGCGGCGGTGGCCAGGGGGATCCGGCGCGCAGGGTCGTCTTGGCGCGGCCGCCGAGTGACTCGTAGAGGCGCACGATCACGTCTGCTGAGCCGTCGTCCGCGAGCTTGACCGCTTCGATCACGACACCGGCGTGGTCGACCTCGACCAGTGGGGCGACGGCGGCCGTGCCGGCGACGGTGCGTTCGGCAAGGTTGAAGCCGTATCCCTCGCGGACGGCGTCGCCGCCCTGCTTGAGCGCCTCAAGACCCGCACGCGCCGCATAGGCGCTGTAAGCCACAGAGACCGCACCGTTGTCGCCACTCGCAGCGCCCGCGGTGGTACGGATGGTGCACTGCTCGGCCAGGTAACGCTCCCGGTCACCCAGCGACCAACGGGCGGAAGCCAGATCTACGGCTGGTTCGACACAAGGAGGATGCTGGCATCCTCCTCGGCTGCCGCGAGCCACCCACACCAGTTCAGCAGGACATTGATCGCCCGGTCGTTCCGGCTGATCGGCGCCAGGTTCTGAGGCTGCTCTTCGTGGATTCCGCGCGTCTCGGCTCCCGTTGGCTGGGCGGCACTGCTCCCCCCTCTTACTCACCGCAAGGACAAGCGATGGCCGCAACCTGACAGGGCCCGGGAGGAAAAGTCCTCGGGTTCGAAGGGGCTGACTTGGCCGCCCTACACGCTTGGGCTGCTGTACGGCCCGATGACTGCAGGGCTCAAAACATCATCTCACCGGCGATGGTTTCCCACACCGAGTTGAACCACAGGTGGGATTGCTCAACGAATCCGATCTCGCCGTCGCCTTCGCGTTGGGTTCCAAAGCGCCGCTGCATGCCCAGTTCGGGCGCAGCGTCGTACAGCTCGATGTATTCGTGGTCGAGCTCCATCCCTCTGCGGACGAGCGTGCAGTAGCCGAAGAGGGCCTGGATGCTGTTGATCAGGTAGAGCTCCGCCATGGGTGTGAAGGGCAGCGTCCGAAAGGACACCTTGGCGTCGATGCCGTGCGAGGCCCGGAGCGAGAGCAGAGCAGACCGCAGCGCCCGGGCGTGTGAATTCCGACGTCCCAGCCAGTCCTCATGCAGTCTGGATTGACCGTCAGCGGGCCCCTCCACAAGGAGGGGGTAGGCGAGTTGGATCTCACTGCTGGGCATCATGACCCGTACGTCGATCCTCGCCGGCTGGACCTTGCCTGCGTGGATCTCGAGCACGGGACGCCCCATGGCCAAGGACAGGGCCTGGCCCGTCAGGCAGACAGCATCCAACTCGACGAGAGGCTGCGTGAAGCCAGCCATCAGCCCGTCCCCCAGACCCACACTCGACGGTGCCCATGACGAGGCCCCATCGCCCCGCGGCCTGCCGGTGCCCAGGCCGCGGGCCTGATCAACGAGGCGCATCCAGTCACGCTCGTCAGGTGGGGGCAACTGCGCCCACTGAGTGAGCAGCCGGACGACTTTGAGGAGGTCGTCCGTTTCGCGTGGGGCGTGATTGCCGCGCCGCCAGTCGCTCAAGGTCGCGATCGGCACGCCCGTCTCGCGGTGGACACGCGTCAGGGTCAGCCGCGTACCGCCTTCAGCCAGGCGCGCGTGCGCTGCATCCCACAACACAGAGAACTTGATCGATATTGGCGATCCCACAAGGCCCCGACCCCGATCACATCCGATTCGTAAGTTCCGACTCGGATTTCAGCGTAGGACCTCGGAGTCCGGACCACTCCGAGATCCCTGGTGCCAATCGACCGCGCACCTGCCAATGAGAGGTCTACCGGCAGGCGCGAGGCCCGCCGGCTGCAAGGGGGCTCTCATGAAGAAGACTGATCGGAGCCGGCGCACGGGTCGACGGCTGGGACGAGCCGTCCTGTTCGCAGCCGTACGCGGCGCCGGTACAGCTTTCGGCGCTGCAGGCGCGGGCGCGGTGATCTGGTGGATCCAGAGCCGATGACCGGCCAGCCTGTTCTCACCCTGGGCCGGTTGGAACACCAGACGGCCAGTTCACAGCACGCGGCGGATGTCCCAGTCGTCGTTCTCCCTGCAGCCGCGGACGGCGACGGTCTTTACGGGCTTGGATGGGTGGCAGGGAGTGGACCTCCGCCCTCGTGCCACCGCCAGAGTTGAAACGCAAAAGCGAGGTGGCGGTGGAGGAAGGACGGCGGCACGTTGATCCCTGCGCGGTCAGATGGGATGCCAGCGTTAGAGATGGCCTTTCCAGTCTGGGTATCAGCTGCTGAGGTCGAACACGCCCCAAGTGGTGAACGGTTCGGCCTGGACGTAGATCCTGCTTCCTCGGCCGACAACCCGCCGGCGTCCGGCACCAGAGCCATCGGGCAGGGTGAGCAGGCCGACGTTCGTTGGCTCGACGGATGTTTCACTGATCTCTCCGTGGGCGAGTCGGTCACGCTCCTCGCCGTAGCCGCCGTAGAAGGCGACTCGCTCACCGTGGACGGCCACTGCGTGGGAGCCCCGCACGCGGTTCGTCCACACCCTGACGGGCCGATTGGTGCGGTCGGGACGTATCTCGACGAGTGGGAAGTCCGTGTAGGGGCACGCCCAGGCGGCAGTGCCCGACACGTTCAGGGCATAGCAGTCGAAGAGACCGGGGATGCCCGCGTCGCCTGACGTCCAGGTGTGCCGACCTGTGGAGCTCCAGCGGTGAATCCCGATCGGGTTCTCGTCGAAGTGCCCGACCCAGATCTGGCCAGCCTCGTCCACGAGCAGGTGCTCGATGGCGTCCCCGGCGGAGAAGGACGAGGTCTCGCGGCCGAGCGCGTCGAAGACCTGGACCTGGCGCCTGTCTTCGTACCGGCGGACGCGAGACGCGGCGACGACAAACCCGCCGTCAGGCAGGCGGTCCAGGTGCGGCCAGCGGGCCCGCACGGAGTTCAGCTCGGTGAGTTCGACGTTGCCGCCCGGATCGACGGAAACGACCAGCGCGTCAAAGGGCAGGACATCGCCGCCGGGCTGCGGAGCGCGTTCGGCAAGCAGCCAGTGGGCGGCGCCGTAAACGTCGACGGTACTGGTCAGGACGTGGCGGTCATGGTGCGCTTGAGGAAGGTGGGCGTAGGGAACGAGGGCGGTCTGCTGCACGGACTGGCTCTCCTGAGTAGTCGGTCACGGCCATCGGGCGGTGCGGTGAGCGACGGTCGGCGGCGCGCGAGCGGTGGAGAGCCGAGCGGGGCGCCTAGACGGCATGGCCCTTTCTGGTCGTCATGAGGTGATCGTGGTTGACATCCGACCTGGGGACAAGCCATTTCTCCAGACCTTGCGCGGCCCCCGCGTTGTATGGAATTCCGCAGGGGCTGGAGAGCGACTAGCCGCCGTGGACGCCCCACTCGTCGAGGCCTCCGTAGAGGTGAGCCTCAATGCATTGAGGTGCGTCAAGGCCAACAGCTTCGCCGCGGTAGAGGGCGATCAGCGAGTCCTCGCCTCGCCACCACGTGTCGGTCAGGCCCTGCACTTCAGGTACCGGCTCGTACCCGCCGAGGTCCAGGGACTCGACGGCCTTGCCCCTGACCTCGGTGACGGTCTCGTCCCAGCGTCCGGCATAGGCGGCGAGGGCCAAGGACTCCACCCATCCGTCCGTGTTGGAGCGCAGGGGCATCCAGCGGTTGGCATCAATCTCGAACTCGCCTTCAGGCCCGATCATGAATCCGCAGGCCATGGACACCCGCCCGCTCCCGGCCGGGAACGACGACCAGCCCTCCGCCGCCGAGGCCTTGGGAGAGTAGGCGCCCAGGATGCATGGGCCGCCCTCGTAGAACGGAGCCGGCCGCGCGGCGAGGCTGCCCATGCGGGTCCTGAAATTCCATGGCTCGGTCGATCGATGATGGCGGAGATCTACTCCGGGCACGTCACCGGCCACACCAACGCCAAGGACACACTCGGCGACGACCATCACGCCCGGGCCCGGTTCGTCGTCACCACCACCACCGGCCACTACTACGGAGACTGCGTCAAAGCCACCGGCGGCAAAGGCGACTGGCAAGACGCCTACGACGGCCGAGTGACCGGCATCGCAATCCAAGCCGCACGGTTCGAGAAGAACAGCATGTTCAACGACTGCGTCATCTACGACTACAACTGACCAACCCATTCCACACAGTGGGGACCGGGCCCGGCCCGGTAGCGGATGCGCACCCAAAGGGGCCTTCTGGCGAGCTTCGTCCCCTGGCCCGTCGAGCGCGTAGGCAGCCGACGCGCAACGGACAACACACCCGGCCCTCCCCCATGCCTGCGCGCCTTCCCTATCCCGCCCCCTTTCTTCTTTCTTGGTGGGCAGGGAGCAGCGTTGGCAGAGGGGATGTCCGGCTGCCGGTCGGGGCCGCACCAGCCACGTGACCTGCACATTCACGGATGCTTACGGCATCGCATGCAAACAGTTGTCGGACCGGTGGTGGGACGGGTTATCGGCCTGGTCCACACGGGAGTTGTCGTTTCGTGACCGTGGTCGGGCCCGAGTGGTCGACCATCCGGTGCGGGCCGGCTGCTGCGCTGACGCGTAGGGCTGGTTCCGGGCAGACGGGGCCGGCGTGCTGGGGAGGCGAGCGATGGTGCTGATCGGTGTCGACGCAGGCGACGGGGACCGGATGGCGCTGGCGGTGCTGGCGCAGTACCGGATGGCCACCACCCATCAGATGCATCGCATCCTCGGCCAGCCTGTGCGGATCGAGCAGACACGGCGCCGTCTGGCACGCCTGCGGACCCAAGGGCTCATCGAACACATCACTCTTGCGCAGGCTGGCCGCACCCGCGTCTGGTTTCCCACCGCCTACGGGCTGCAACTGGCCGGCGAATGGCCCGAGTTACGCGGACGCCGGCCCGCCAAGACCGTGACCGACCCGACCGCAGTGCGCCTCAAAGCCGCCCACACGCTGACCGTCACCGAAACCGCACTCGCCTTCCTCGAAGACGCCCGCCGCCACGATGACCTGTGCCGGCCACTGGACTGGATCCCCGAAGTCCACCACCCCATCGGCAACGGCCAAGCCGTCATCCCCGACGCCCTCATGTATTACCGGCGCGGCACCGCAGAAAAGTCGGGTGGCGCGATGCTGCGGGCCTTCATCGAAGTCGACCGGGCCACCATGGGACCCGAACGACTCGCCGCCAAACTCTCCCTCTACAACCGCCTCCACCACTACACACCCGCCACCCCCGCACACCGGCCACCAGCGCAGCCAGGCATGGAATCATGGCGACACCAGTACCCTCTCTTTCCCCGCCTGCTGTTCGTCCTCGACGGCACAGGAAAAGCCGGCGTCGAAAACCGGATCAGCGCCCTCAACGCCGCCGCCCATTCACTGGGGTCATTCCTGAGCCTGGTGCCCGTCCTCGCCACCTCCCTGACCGACCTGATCACCCACTCCCCCACCGCACCCATCTGGCGCCCCATCCACACCCCCACACAACCCACCCCCCGGCCCTGGGCCTGAGCAGCAACTCCCCCGCCACAGACCGCACTTAGAGGTCGTTTTCTCCCGTTGTTTCATCCCGTGATACGGCTTTGATTTGGTGATGCCGGGTCGAGCCAGGAGATGGTGTTCTCGCCGGTGAGGCGGCGGGCCATGAGGTCGGTCATGGCAAGGTGGATCATGGCTTCGGAGCGGTGCGGGTGGGTTTCGTAGTCGCGGGCGAGGCGCCGGTGCAGCATCAGCCAGCCGTAGGTCCGCTCGACCGCCCAGCGTTTCGGGACCGGGGTGAAACCCCTGGTCCCGGCTGTGCGTTGGACGATTTCGAGGTCGATGCCGAGGGTGGCGGCGTGTTCGATGAAGTGTTTGCGGTAGCCGCCGTCGACCCAGACTTTGCGCACGCTGGGGTGATCGACGGCGACATAGTCAAGCAGCTGGGTGCCGGCGATCGAATCCTGCACGCCGGCCGCAGTGACCAGCACTGCGAGCAATAGGCCGAGGGTGTCAGTGATGATGCTGCGTTTGCGGCCCACGATCTCCTTGCCCGCGTCGATGCCCTGCGTCTTGGCGGGACGGAGGTAGAGGTCTTCACGCTCTGGGCGTCGATCACGCAGGCCGAGGGATGGCGATGCTTGCCTTCCTGCTGGCGCACCAACTCCCGCAGTAGCCCGTTGAGCTGGGCGAAGATGCCGTCGGTCTGCCACTTGGCGAAGTACCCGTAGACCGACTGCCAGGGAGGGAAGTCGTGCGGGAGGTAGGCCCACTGACAGCCGGTACGGTCCACATACAGGATCGCGTTCATGATCTCGCGAAGGCCGTGCCGGGGCGGTCGGCCGAAGTCCAGAGCCCGACCGCGGCGCTCGAAGCGCCACGCAGTCAGGACCGGCTCAATCAACTCCCAGCGGGCATCGGACAGATCACTTGGATACGCGCGACGTTCGGTCATGACCCGGACATACCGCCGAACGAGGCGTGCGCCCAGGCGTGCGTTCTGGCCCGTGGGAGCACGGATCAGAACGGGGCGTCCTGGAATGAGACAGGCGTAAGCAGCCACGGCCAAGCGGGGAAGTTGCTGTGGTTGCTGTACTTGGCTGCTATACCGCCATGGGCGCGGTCACTCGGAGTGCTGTGCCTGAGAAGGCCATTGCCCGTCGGCAAACTGCGGCCCCCAGTAGTAGGGATTCACTTCCGCGAGAGTGCGTGTCTTCCAACGAGTCGAGTCGCCTTCCTCCGGAACGGCGACTTCGACGGACGGCCCCCACAGCGCGAGCCGTTCCTGGCAGACGCCACAGGGCGGCAGGATCAAAATCCGGTCGCGTTCCACGTCACGGCAGACGCAGACGGAAGCAGTGACGGTTCGGTCCTGGGTATATGCCTGTATGAACGCCCCGGTCTCCTGGCAGAGCGCGACCGAGCCGTTCATGTTGTCAAGGCCCACGCTGGTCAGGATCCCCCCATCGGCGAGCCGCACCGCAGCCGCCCCGCCAGGTTCACCCACGGGCCAGCGTCGCTCCATAAGTTCCACGGCCGCGTCCACAAGCACCTGATCAAGTTTCATGCGCCGGAGTTTGCCACGACGGCCGAGCCGCACGACCACGACCACGTGCTTAGAAGGTGCCTGGACCGTCGCTGCTGCTGAGGGTCTTGACCAGTGCGTTCGCGCCGGGGGATCAGCGGATCCGCTTTACTTCGACACGCATTCGACAGGCGGTCTCAGCAGGGGCAGACTTTGGCGCCATCCGCGGTCGACCTCATTCTTCATCGCCACACCGTTCCAGAACTAGTTCAGCGGACCCTTCCGACAGGCCGTTGCCGTCCTCCAGATGAAGGTGGCTCCCGTCGGGCACCCCGTCCTGCGCGAGGGTGACCAGGTGGCTGGCCAGTGTTCTGAGGCCTTCGGCATTCGCCTCGACGACCACCGTGCTGCCGAGGTTCCTCACCTCGATCCGTGCGCCCTGTTCCCAGGTGAAGACCTGCGCGACGCCATCGGTAACGGTCGTGACGCGGGTACTTTCGGGCGGGGCGTTACTGGATCCGTAGGTCATGAGGACCACGCTTCCTTGGCTCCAGGAAGCCGTCCAGCGTCCGATTCTCCTGCTCGTCGCGACTCACTTCGACGTGTTGCCCAAGGCGTCTCCGCAAGGCGTTCAGAACTCCTGACCTGCCTGCTTCGTGGCTACCAGGGACGTTCTCGGGGTCTTCGCTATCCAGCCTACCTACGCTGGCCGCACCATGCCGCTCCGCCCCTTCTCGGGCGTATGGCAGGTGCTGTACGTTGCTGTGTATGGCCGACAAGAGCGAAAAGATCACCATCAGGGTCAGTGCGGAGACTGCGCAGCGTTTGAAGATGCGCGCCGACGCCGAAAGAACCACGGTCACCGCGCTCCTCACCGAGGCCGCCGAGCGCGACCCACGCCTCGAGCTGGCCGCCGCACGGTTCCGCGAGCTGATGAAGTCGTCGCTCGTCGACGAATTCGCCGCAGCCTTCCCCGACGAGGAACCCGACGGTAACCGCCGCGAGGACCGGGCCGCCTGAGCGATGCCACCCGAGCTCTACATCGACGTGGCCTGGCTGCTCGAGCAGCAGGCCGAGTTTCTTCCCAAGGCTCTGGAGGTCTCCGACTTCTCCGGCCTGGTCGCCTCCGTGGCCCGCCACAAGGTCAACACTCCGAAACTGGGCTATCTCCCGGACGCCTCCTGGCGCGCGGCCGCGCTCTTCCACGAGATCGTCAGCGTCCGGCCCCTGCCCGCGCGCAATCCCACCTTTGCTGCGCTCGTCACAATCTCCTACATGCAGGCTTCCGGCGAAGGCCTCGCCGAGCCCTACGGCGCCTTCATCGACCTTGCCAAGGACGTACGAGGAGGCCGCGCAGACGTTTACATCTGTGCCGAACGCATCCGCGCCTGGCGCATCTGAACACCCGCCACTGCAGCCAGAGTTGGCGCCAGACACGGCGCTGGCCTCCCGACATGGACGGAGAGGCTGCTCGGATTGTGGTCTGGCACAGGATGCAGTTGCTGCGCCTGGAGCCGCCTCCCTTGGCTGCGGCGCGTATCGCGGGGAGCAGGCGCCGGACCAGTCACACGCTGAGGTTTGGCTCATCCGCGTACGCCAGGACCGCCGGCCGGGGCGCCCAGCAGGTACTTCGGCAGGTAACCAGAGCGGATACGCAGGGCCCATCCGTGGACTTGCACGGCCAGCCCCGCCAGGGCGATCGGCATGACTGGCAGAAGGTCGCAAGGCGCTGCATCGACCACGGCTTCCTCGCGCCACCGCGTCAGCCGGCGTTCGAGCTCGTCCTCGAAGTCAGCCTGTACCGGCGTGCCGAGACTCAGTGGCCGAGCATTGTGGCCAGCGCCGCTGGCATCGTCGCCGACTCCCACCAGGTCGGTGGCTGAGGTTCAGTCGTCGAACACATTCAGGAACGTGGTGGACACCCACCGAAACTCCTCGTAATCGTTGCGCGACTCAAGCAAGCCGGCTTCCACAAGCGCCAAGAGGGTGGCGTGGAGAGCTCGCCCAGCCGGGTTGTCTTCCCAGAAGATCCTCTTGCTTTTCGAGAAGGGGACGTCAGCTGTGAGCACACCCAGGCTCAACCCCAGCTCGTATGCGGCCTGGTCCCAGTCGACCCAGTCCTCCAACGCTTCCGAAAAGCCCACTTCAGTCACTCACCCTTCTCCTCGTTACGGTTCCATTCGAGTTCAGAGGTCGCTCGGCGGACCGTGAGTGAATCCCGGACTGATCGACATTGGTCATGGAACAGGGCCGCACGGAGACTCCCGCAGCCGTCGACAAACGACTCCCGTTTCGGGATCAGGCACATATTCCGTGAGGTCGATCAAGGTACGGGGTCGTCCCAGTTCCACCCGGTCTGGGGGAACTGTTCGAGAAAGTCTGCGAGCGAGGACGCCTGGTGGATTGCGGATGACCAGTCTTGTGCGGAGACGTCGAGCAGGACCAGAGGCGGCGGGTTCTGCCGGAAGTCATAGGCGAGCATCTCGCGGCTTCCGTCACCGCCAATGACGAGGCTCTTGGGGAATCGCTCCTGGAACTCGCCGGCCTCGTTGACCTCGATAAGTTCCGCAATCTCATTGATCATCAGGAAGTCGTCGGCCGGGAGGACGAACTGACTCATGCTGCCCTGTGTCGTCAGGAAGCGCCGGTAGTCCTGAGGGAGCTCGACTCCAAAGTGCTGCTCAACCTGCGTGATCCAGTCCTCGTTCGAACTCATGACGCTGTTCTACCAAGGCGGCATCCTGCCGAGCACCACGCCCCTGAGCGGCGGTAAGGAGCATGCGCTTGCGCGGGAGAGGCTCAGCCTGCGTCAGGCGAGGCATCTCGGCGCCAAAAGGTCGGCAGCCACCGACACAGAACCGAGCGGTCCTCAGGCCACGGGACCCGCTCCGCTGCGCCCCAGTCCTCGAAGGAGTCACGGGATTGATCGATGGCGCGCCACGCCGGGTCGAAAGGCTCGTCCACCGCCGCCGGCTGTACGAACCGTCGGCCATGATGGTCGCAGGCACCGAACTCACGATAGTTCCGCTGGGCTTCGACAAGGGACACGCGGTTGGCTCCGCCATCCATCGTGGGCCACCCGAACTGAACGCCGTCATCCTCCCAGAAGCAGACAGGGCAAATCTGGCAGGAACCGGGCATCTCATCGAGAACGAGATGCCCGGGCCGTGTGCTTCTCCGGTTCGTCGGGCATATCGCCCGCGTTGGCGCAGCCCCTGGTCACCGTTGCCGGGAGCCGGTCGGGCCCCGCTCATGGCCTTGATGCCCTCGATACTGCGCAGTTGGTGCAGGAGTCCGTACTGCGCGGCTGTCCTGGCGGCCTGGTCGAGGACGAGGTGTCCATCATCCCGAGTCGCTGTGTCGGAGAGCAGGATGTGGCCATGAGCGGTGTCCAGTCGCACGCGTTGCATCGGTAGTTCCTCTGTTGCGGGCGATGTCGATGAAGTGCAGGGCCTGGGTGAGGTCGCCGGCGCCGCGGGCGGCGAAGGCGAGTTTCTGGTCGGCCACCGACCAGTCGCGAGCACCGCCTCGCGGTTCCGCCCCAAGGCGATCCACCTGGCTAGTCTTGCCGCCACCGCTCGCGGTGCTTCCGCACGCACTCCATGTCAAGGACGTGGCGAGGGTGGGTACGTAGAACTCCGACCTCGACGCCTCCGCGAATGACGCTCAAATCGTCGTTGATCACGATAGCGCCAGCATCGAGCATCACATGGCAATTCGAACACAGGCAGAGCACGTTGCCCGTAATGTCGGGGCCGTTGTGAGGGCGGCCAAGAGCCTGCATATGGGCGCCTTCGCTGTAGCTGCCGCCCGGAACCTCAATCTGCACAGCGCAGATCTGGCAGCAATTGTCGTGCCACGCTTTGACCTGCCGCTTCACCGCACTACTACGAACGATGCGCTGAACACTGGTGCTCACACGTTCAGGTGACTCGTTGCCCGCTGGAACCAGCTCATTGCCAGAAGCAGCCGCCTCTTCAAGGTCCGCAAGCGTCTCCTGCTGAACCGGCTCTGGGAGCGGCGTGCCCTCGTACGACTCCAGGCGGAACTGCCAGATCAGGAATCCATCGATGCCGAGTTTGCTGCCGTAGCGGGTGACGCGGAAGAGCCCGTCGTATCTGTAGCCCTGAGCCGGCGCCCACTGCGACCCACTGTGTGCGCCGCGGACCACGCGGACAGGAAGACCTTCGAGGTAGCTGGTAATGAGTGCTGCATTTCCAGCGTCGTCCAGGCTCTGATCACTGACCTGGTTCCCTGACGAGTCCTGGCCGCCGTGGCCCGTGTAGACGATGACGTGGCCGAAGTCCTCGTCGTCCTTGTACCCACCGGATACGACGATCGATTCGGCGCCCCTCCTCTTGGTGCCACAGATGCCGGCTTGGAGTGGGCGATGGATGCCGGCCTCGTGGGTGAGCCGCCGGCTGGCGAACTCCTGGCCGATCTGAGTGTCGGGCACTTCACCAATCATGGACACAGCCTTGCACCACCCACTGACAACGGCGTTGACCTGCTACGAGTTGGCGCGGGGCCAGTTGAAGCCCTATTGGCGCTCGGGGCGGAGGTTCTACGGCAGCTCGCAACCTGGAACGCCGACGCCCTCGCGGCGCAGCTCGGCTACCCGCTTGCCGAAGGCACTCGGACCCAACCCAGTGCACGGGGCTATCCAGGACATCGCCGACGCCACGATCACACGAGCCACGTCAAGATCATGGCACTGCCTCAAGGCAGGCAGCGCGGCCGTTGATTCTGCGCATGGCGGAGCAGGCCGAAGCACTACAGCTCGCCGTCGGGCTCGTGGAACGGAGCCAGCATAAAGACGAACCGGCCCTCGATGCGGACACCGAGCGAGTCCGCGAGGGCTACGGCCTGCTGATCGTGCCCTACAACTCCGTTGAATACCTTGCCTCGCGGAACGTGCGACACCAACTGCTGGGTTGCTGGCCGATCCTCGACGACCTCACCACCGGAGACGTATGAAGTCTGTCGGGCGTGCGCCCTGTGCAAGTGCCCAAGCCGCTCCCCCATCACAAGCGCCACCCAGCGCCACCCCGAACTAATACTCAAATCCGGCATAGGGGCCCGCTGATCCGCAACGGAAATGTCGTCATCCGGGTGCGTCAGCGGCACGAGCCAAGATCGCACCGTGCGTTGCGAGCGCACCGACCAAAGGTTTACCCGACGCCCGGCCAGCAACCAACGGGCCGCCAACACGTACCTGCCCCGGCCTCCTACATGCTGCCGATCGCCCGCGCACCTACCCTCCCCCGGTGGCCTCGCCTTCGCGCTCGTCTTCACCGCCCTGCATCCGGCACGCGCCGCTACTCACTGGCAGGCCCAGCGCGACCACGAACAGCAAGGTCAGCGGCCGAGGAAGCCTTCCGCCATCTCCCGACCGGCTACCAGCAGGTCGCCGCACCCCATCTGGCCGGCCTCGCCCAACGGGCACCACGCCGCCATCCAGCGCTTCGAGACCGCCGTACGCGAGGCCATGCTCGACCACGCGACCGCATCCTCACCGACCCCGCCCGGCCCGCTCTGGCAACCACACTCGCGAAACCGCAGGCCATACCCCTCGCGTCCTCCTCGCCGAAGTGGCCGCCAGCAGGGAACTCGACACAGCCGAATGTCCAGCCGAGGTCCTTCAACGCCTGCCCAACCCTGTCTTGGGCGCGACAGCGGCACCTCCCGCCGTCCAGCCTTCGGGTCCGGCCGTGAGCCCGACTCGCGAGGAGCGTCGTCGGCAGCAGTAGCTGCAAGCGCCAGGATGCCTGCGAGTCGCGCGGCGCGGACAGGTTCTGTGCCATACCTAAGGGACTTCGCGCCCAGGCGCGGCCGCCGGCACAGGCGATGCGATGTCTCCGCTCAGCGCTCTCGCCCACGATGTGACCTGAGTGAGGTGCTCGGGCTGGAGCCCGATATGGGCGTCCGGCTGCACGAGGAGGGTGGGGAAGCCCACAGCTGTACGCTGCGCAGCCCACTCGTGATCGAGCGGAGTGAAGTCGTCATCGATCCAGACCGCAGGTTCGTTGCCGAGCCACGCGTCGACGTAGTCGCGCTTCCAGAGGTAGCCGTTGGGATGGGGCGTCGTGATCTTGGGGTGCGGGAGGTCGACGTACGCGAGGGCCGGAAGGCCGAGGAGCGGGCCGATCAGCGTGGTGGCGTCCCGGCGCCAACTCGTGCACCAGACCAGGGTGAGCGGCACGCTCCGGAACATGTCGGTGAGCATTGGCCCGTGCGCCGGGTTGAGCCAGACGGTGACCGGATCCTCTGGGGCCCGGCCGTCCAGCACGACCTCGTGGCGGACGTGCGTGGCGGGGATGCTGCCGTCGCCCTGGGGGAAAGGTATGAGGACACCGTCGATGTCCAGCAGCAGGTAGGGCACGTTCATGGGTGCCTCCATTGGGTGGGGCGGTCGCAGCGTCAGAGCTTGCGGGCCGTGATCAGCAAGGTCGTGGGCCAGTGGCCGAGCCGTGCGTCGTGGAACTCGTGGGCGGCGGTGAGCCATAGGCCGGCGTCGGCAAGATGCCGCTGCCACTGCTCGGCGATGAAGTCCCAGCGGGCGACGGGCAGTCGGGTGTGGTCGGGCAGAACGACGTAGTCCCGGCGGGGGCGGTCGCCCGTGGCCGCGCGGCGTCCTCCTCGCTGAGGGTGTGGGGTGGAAAAGGCGAGGGTGCGACCAGGCTTGAGGCGCTGAGCGATGGCGGGCAGCAGCAGCTCAGGGGCTACGAGGCCGACGGCGCCGAACACGGAGTAGATGGCGTCGAACTGCTCGTCGCAGCCCTGCAGGTAGTGCAGTGCGTGGCCGGCCCGCCCCCAGAGCCTGGTCAGCTGTTACGCGGTGGGGTCGCTCACGTGGTGGGCGTAGACCTGCTCGATCCATCCGGCCTTGAACTTGGCAAGGTCGTCACGGAAGTTGGCCATCGACGCACCGTAGGGCGCGACGACACCACCGGACTGGTCCGGCACGGACTGGCAGCCGTGCACGAGGCGTCCGCCGAGGGCGGCGTGGGCCTTGATGGACTCGATGCGGCGGTGCTCGTTGAACCAGCCGCCGTGGTAGACCTCGTCGAGCATGCCGCCGGTCTCGTCGTCGAGGTCGAAGACGACGGAGGTGGCGGCGGGGAAGAACCAGCACGGGCCAACGTTCGAGATGTGGCCGTCCAGCTCAACCTTGTTCAGCGCCATCAGCGTGGCGGCCTCGAGCAGCATCCGCAGATGCTCGGCGTTGATCTGGGGCAGGCCGAGGCCGGCGAGGTGCTCGTCGCGGAACAGATACGCGTACACCTCGAATGCGGTGGACAGGACCTGGGCCGCGTCCGAGGTGGGCCCTGCGTGGACCTTGATGAAGTCGAGGGCGAGCTGCTCGACCGCGCTCTCCGCGGTCTCATCCACGTCCAGGAGCTGGGACTTGACCAACTCCCAGTCGGCGACGAGCCACGTGTGGGACTCGAAGCGGAAGAAGTACTCGGCCGGGTTGATGGTGATGCGCCGGCCTTCGACCTGGATGCCGGGCAGGCGGCTCCAGCGCTCGTCGAAGGGGGCGGGCAACTCGACCGTGATGGCCGTGGCGGTTGCCGTGTCGATGGTGGTCACCGGGGTCTCCGTCTCTGATCGGCCGGGTTCGGGCATAGGAATGCCCGGACCCGGAGCAGGCGTACGGAACTTGAGGTGCCGCCCGGCCAAGTGGGGAGCCTGGATTCACGGTCGGAGCTGGAACCGTTCCGGGCGGCTGATGATTAGTGAACCGTCGGTCACGCTCAGTGGGTACGGTGAACGCGAGGCCAAGCGGTATACGCGGTTTACAGCCCCGGAGCGGAGGGATCGTGGCAGCGCCCAGAGAGCCCAACTCCCGTCTGCGCGAGACCATCGAGGCCGTCGGCTGCACCTTCGAGGCCCTCGCCAAGGACGTCCGCCGCGTCGCCGCGGAGAACGGCGAGATGCTGCAGACCAACAAGTCGGCCATCTCCCACTGGGTAAGCGGAGCCCGTCAGCCCACCGGCAGGACCGGCCAGTACCTTGCCGAAGCCCTCTCCCGCCGGTCGCACAGGACTATCACGCAGGTCGAGATCGGCCTGGCCGCCCCGGAATCCGTGGCTGTCGAACCGGACCAGGATCCGGTCCTCGCCGCTACCGACCTCGGTCGCGCCGACGTCGAACGCCGCCGCTTCCTCGCCATCGCCGCCTTCACCACCGCCGGCGTCGCCATGCCGCTCGCCTACGACCATGAGGCCGCCGCCCGAATGCTCCGCGCCCGCACCGGCACGACCCTGGTGGGCGCGGAGGACGTGGACGTCGTACGGCAGATCACCGCGGCCTTCAGCGCCGCCGACGAACGCCTGGGTGGAGGCCACGGCCTGACCACCGTGACCGCCTACCTCGCCGACACAGCCGCCCCCATGCTCCGCGCCCGCTTCCCGACCGATGCGTTACGCCGGGCTGCCTTCGGCGCGGTGGCCGAACTCGCCTACCTGGCAGGCTGGAAGCACCACGACCTCGGCCAGGAGGGCGCCGCCCAGCGCTACTACCAAGTCGGCTACCAGCTCGCCTGCGAAGCCGACCCGCACGGCCACGCCGCCTGGATGATGCGCGCCCTCGCCCACCAGGCCCTCAGCCTCAAACAGCCCCACCACTGCATCGACCTCGCCGAAGCCGCGCTCGCCGACGGCCTCGGCCACATCGACGGCCAGACCGAGGCCCTGCTCCACATCACCCACGCGCGTGCGTACGCGGCCACCGGCGAGCGACCACACGCCGCCCGCGCCCTACTCGCCGCGGAAGACGCCCTGCTCCGCGAGGACGGCCCGCAGCCCAGCTACTCCCGCGTCAGCGGCCCGGCACCGTCGCCAGCCACACCGCCCGCACCCTCACCGACCTCGCCGATCACGTCGGCACCGAACAGCAGCACCGCGACGCCCTCACTCGTTGGGATACCGAGAAGTACAAGCGCGTTCACGCCCTCACGTATGCCGACCTCGGCGACAGCCTCGCGGCACAGACCCGCGCCGATGAAGCGGTCGCCGCCTGGTCCCAGTCCGTGACGCTGATGGAGGGCATGACCTCCGACCGCACCCGCAAGGCGATCACGTCACTGCGTTCCACCCTCGCGATCTACCAACGGCGCAAAGTGCCCGGAGCCGTCGAGCTCGCCCGCCGCGCGCGCGAAGTACTCACCTAACATGCCCAACAACCGGCCGACGAAGGGACGCACAGTGGCTCAACCGATCACCGACAACCAGCCCAAAGGACTCAAGCCCGCCCTCGAATCCATGACCCTGCTGGTCGCTGCCGTCATCGTCCACGACAAGGTCGAAGGGCGCGTCGTCCTCCTCCAACGCAGCCAGAACGCCAAGTTCGCCCAGGGCATGTGGGACCTGCCCGTCGGAAAGAGTGAACCCGGCGAACCCATCACCGAAACCGCGGTGCGCGAGCTCTTCGAGGAGACCGGTCTGACGGTGAAGCCAGAGTCCCTCAAAGTCGCCCACATCATCCACGGGGCATGGGGGGTTGAGGCCCCCAACGGCTTCCTCACCGTTGTTTTCGCAGCCCACGAGTGGACCGGTGCCCCCGAGAACCGCGAGCCGCGGAAGCACGCCCAGGTCCGCTGGATCGACATTGGCTCCATCCCCGAGGAGTTCGTGGACACCACTGCCAGTGCCCTCCACCGCTACCTCGACGGTGGCGCGGAGGTCTCCCTCAACGGCTGGCAGTAGCGGATACGCCTCCCACTGATGCTCCTATTGGCTGTCAAGCGGCTTGAAGCCAGGCGCGGTAGGCGCGGGCGAAGTTGTCGTCGCGGCGGATTCCTCGCTCGATGCTGGAGATGGTGGCAGGCCAGACTCCGAGGTGGTGTGCGGCTGCGGATGTCCGGCCGCGGCCCAGCCCGAACCGCCGGTGGGCCTGATTCCCAGCGGCCCGAACTCGTCGAACGCGAAGACCCGGTCGGGGAACCGGTCCAGGACGTGCTCGATCCGGTCGAGCTTGGCGTCGCGGTCGGGGTCCGGCGACTCCTTCCATGCCTTCGTGCGCTGGAAGGTGACGCCGCGCCGGGCGAACAGGCGCCGTAACGCCTCGCGGCCGATACGAATGACCCGGCAGCGAGCATCTCGGCGGTGACTTTGCTGGCCTTCACTTCACCTAAGGTCGGCTTGAGAAGTTGCGGATGATGCCCTCGGCCCGCTCGTACGAGGTGTCCTCGTCGAGCTCCGCGATGCCGAGCCAGCGGTCCAGGCGGAACGACATGGTGACCGCACTCGTCAACCTGGTGGAGGATGCTTGGTGCGGGCCTAGATTTGGTGTCCACGAACGAGCGTGGTCGCGTGGGAGGAACGTTATGGATGCCGGAACTTCGGCTGTGCTCGCGGGCGGTATCGCTGGGGCGGTGTCGCTGGGCGGCACCTGGATCACGTATCGCCAGTCCAAGCAACAGACGAAAACAGAGGCCCAACTTCAGCTCCGCGAACCCCGGAAACGCACGTATAGCGACTTCCTGCTCGCTTCCCGGGAAGCCCTCAATGCGCTTGCCCATCTGTGGGAAGAGGAGACACGGGAGGCTGACGGAGGGCGTATCGAGTCCACGATTGACGAACACCGTCCTGCGTTGCAACGCGCCCTTGCTGCGGTGAGCTTGGAAGGCCCCGAGGCCGTCAGTGACGCTGCCAACAAGGCCGTGAAAGCCTTCGGAGACCTGCACCATACAGCTCTCATCTGGAACGCGAGCGGGGGCGACACACACGACGACGGCAGGCCAGTCGGTTTCGGTGACGACTACACCCACGACATCAGGGCGGCACTGGACCACTACTTGAAGGAAGCACGTAATTCCCTGGCCACATCTGCAGACAGGTAGCAACGCGGTCGCTGATGGATGTCGTTGGGCGTGGCTGGTCACACTTCTTCGCAAGAGACGGCCCAGGAAGCTAATCGAGCAAGGTTGACCGCACACGAACCCGGTCGCCACGACGCTCAGCGGATGAGGCCACTACACAGCCCCGGTGTGCATCGTGGGCGATCAGAACGAGCAGCACAGTGACCAGCGGGAGCGAAAGAACCGCACCGCCAGCTCCGCCTGAGCAGCTAACCCGGGCGCTGAACGGCCCGCGGCGCTGAGTTCAAGCCCGCACCCGTGCGCCCAGCTCCGCGGCCGTCATCCAGTGCATCTACGGGCAGGTCTATTCGCCACCTTGCAAAACGTGCCAGACGTCCGTCAACCTTCAAGGCGTACCCCACGTCCAGAGCGGACTGTGCTCTTTACCAGATGCCGTCGATGAACTCTTCGAAGGTCAGGTGCCACTGCGACTCCTCGTCCTCGAAGGGCAGCGGGTCAAACGCGATGATGTGGGCGCGCAGGGCATCCACGCGCTCTTCCCTGTCCTCATCGTCGCTGTCTTCCAGCTCTTGCTGGAGCAGCTGGAACTGGGTCAGCGCATAGACGAGTGACTCGGCGTCGCGGTGCAGGGGCTTGCAGACGAGTCCCTGCTCGCTGTCGCCGAGGGCATAGATCGTGCCTGTTTCCGGGGCGAGGGCGAGCGTGGTGTCGGCGAACATGGCGAGTACCAGCCAGTCGTGGCTCTCCTTGGGGACCGTGCCCTTGTCTGCGTACCACTGCCTGAGGTTGATCGAGTCGTCGGCGCGCAGGCTGGCCTTGGACATGAACCATTCGGTGTCGGGCAGGCCAATGCCGCTCAGCAACTGTGCGGTGCGATCGTTCAGTTGGTGGTGCGGGGAGCTGTAGCGGGGGAAGTAGACGACACCCGTCAGCCCAAACGCGGCGCGTACCTCGTCCGCGGAAACGACGAAGTTCATACGGGAACCCTAGCATTCTGTCGAACCGGTGAGTAAGTCATCTAGCGGCCATGGTGGGCTTGTAGCTCTTCCATGTATTTTTGGTGCTCGATATCACGCTTGTGCCGACCGACGTCCTGGTCGTAGGTGTTGGCGTGATGCACGGTGTCCGCCTCTTTGAAGTATTTGGCTAGCCATGCATCGCACCGCGGTCTTTTTTGGCATGGCTCGCGCTCGGTGAAGACTTCCTGCAGGCCGTCTTGTTTCTCGTTGTGCAAAAGGGGATAGCCGATGGAGCGCTCTGAGTGCAGGCTCTTTTCGGAGTAGCCGACGAGGATGCTCTCACCGCGTCCGTCGGGGTCGATGTACCGTCCGGCGGCGTAGTTGTTTCCCTTGTAGTCGTCGCGGGCGTAGCGGGCCAACTGTGTGGCTTGGCCTAGCTCGTCGGTGTAGGGGTCGACCTTGGTCGATGTCACCTTCTTCGTGTCGGTGTCCGAGACGCTGTACTCTTCGCGCTCTCCTCGCGTGGACGGGCGGTATGCCTTGCCATCGTTGAGGATGCCGTCCAGGCGCGTCTTGTCGGTCGAGTCCAGGGCTTTGAGGTCGCCGTCGGCTTCCAGTCGGCGAACGGTTCCGTCCGCGTCCAGAAGGTACATGCGGACGTCCTTGCAGCTGTCGATGTTCTCCTTGACCTTCTTGTCGGTCTTCTTCTGGTCCTTCTTGGCCTTGTCGATGTCGGCGCCGTGCTTCTCCAGCACGGCGACGGTCTCGTCCGTCTTCTTCTCGACGGCGTCCTCGGCCTTGTCCATGACGGTCGCGAGCTTGTGGAAGCGGCTGTCCTTCTTGACCGAGGTGCGCCGCTTGCCGCCGCCGGTTTTGTGCTGCTGCTTCTTCTTGTCGAAGTTGCGCTTGGTCTCGTCGTAGCCGCCGGATGCCTTGTCGAATTCGTCGAATTCGATGACCAAGTCCGTGGCCATGTCCGCTGATCCGGACACGTAGTCGCCGGCTTTGACGTCGTCATGGGCGTCGAGCTTGTCGGTGAAGAGGTCCTCGATCTTCGCGAGGATCTTTGCCTCGATCTTGTCCGTCACGACCTCGGTGATTTGCTCGACCGCGTAGTCGATCGCTTCGTGGAGGGCGATGCGGCAGGCAGCGATGGCGGCTGCACTGAGCAGTCCGCTGAGTCCTGCGGTGAAGAACATGCCGATGACGCCGGCCGTCGCGGCCGCGGCTGTCGCACTGAGTTCGGCGATACAGGCGATCTTGCAGCCTTCGATGAAGCCGGCACAGTCATCCAGGGCGTCGGCCAGGTCGTCCAACGATCGGGAGAACGTCGCGAGATCTCTGGTGGTCAGCTTGCCCCAGCGCCGGTCGATGGCCTGGACGGTCGCGCCCTTGCTTTTGCCCGCCACGAGGTGGGAGCAGGCCCGATTGCCTTGGGTGATGGCATCGTTGATGCCTTCGGCAAGGTGGCGGTAGTCCTTGGCGGTGTCGCGGACCTCATCTTCGTCAATGTTCGGCCAGTTCACGCCGACCAGGTCGAGGACCTCTACCAGTTCGTCGGGCAGCGTCTTGCCCACGTGTTTCATCTCCCCCGTGACACATCAGTTGCTTCTGCATAGGCCACGACGTGACGAGCGGTCAACGCCGTGATCAACATCTGGCCACCCTGCGCTCAGCAGGGGGTGAGACACACCAACGTTTCGTCAGTGCCGACCAGGACGTCCCCGTTGGACAACGCGGCCACCGAGCGCACGGGCGCCCCGGGGCGAAAGAAGCGCACCGCTGGCGCGGAGTGCACCGCCGCGTACTCCACCAGACCGTCCTCCCAGCCGATCACCAGCACCGGCCCGTCAGCAGTACGAGCGGCGGACAGGGCCGTCACGGCGCAGTTCCGTTCCCGCAGCGCAGAGGCCAAGGGCTTACGTCCGGGCGCCCACATCCGCACGCGCCCGTCGTGGCCTCCGCTGTAGAAAAGCAGGGCGCCTTCGGCCACTTCGACTCCGGCCAGGGCCGTCACCGCACCCGTGTGAAGAGCCTGATGGGCGACATCAACCGTGTCATCGTGGCGCGTCAGCACCCGCACGGTGCCGACGCGGTCCCCGTACGCGAGCGACTCCCCCACGTGGGCGGCGGCGGTGGCGGGCGCCTCGATGGCGCTCACCAGCCGTTCCAGTGGCTTAAGGGCGGTCTCCAGCAGGCTCGAAAGCCCCGTGGTGCGCGGCACCAGCGGATTGAGACGGTGCTGCATGCGGCCGTGGCCGTCGAGCACGGCCAGGTCGCCGGTCGGCCCGAACGCCAGCTGCGCGGCGCCGAACACCGGCTGCGGCAACCGGCCGTGGGATGCGCCGGTTTCTGCGGCGACCAGTCGCACGACACCCTGGTGATCGATGACCGCCACGCTGCCGGACGCGGGACACACTCCCAACGCCCACGCGGGGCCGGGCCACGGTGGTCTGATGTCACCGCGTACCCGCTTCCAGCGCACGCTCCACGGTGCACCGTGAGCTAGTTCCTGCAGTTCATCCGCCAACCGCGGATCGGCGTCGTCCCCCAAGGCTGCCCACAGCACCAGGGCGCGCTCAGCTGCTGAACAGGGCCGCGTCAGGGCGCCACCAGCACGCAGCCACGCGGCGCGCAATCCGCCGTGCGATGCCTCGGACCGCCCGTAAGAGGCGGTCACCCACCCTGGATCGCCGGCGCACACGGAGCGCGGGTCATCCAGCTCCACCGGGCCGTCCGCACCGCCAGACGGCGCATCGAGCGGCGCTGTCGGCGCCGACGCCGCCCACGCGGCGTGGCGCTGCGCATCCCGCCACTGCGGCTCCCGCAGATCCATCACCGCAGGATTCAGCGCCAACAACGGCGCCGGCACTTCGCGGGCTTCGACAATGAGCCGAACGTGCTCCAACTGGGCGAGTGCACCTATCAGTTCTTCGATCGCCTCAGGGGTGTACGAGTGATGCAAGTCAGGCATGACGATCACGGTCCGGCGCCGGTCGGCAGCGACCTTCGCGATCAGGTCTCCTGGCGTGCGGGCGGCGGAACCCAACTGCTCGGCCAGCAACCACGCAGCCGTCGACGCCGACTGTCCGGCCAACGGAACAAGCCCGTGGATGCGCCGTTCGACCACCGTGTCCGGCCGCGTCGCCTGTTCGGCCAGCCACGCCAAAAACATCGACTTGCCACACCCCTCATCACCACTGATCACGCAGACCCGCGGCGCATGGGGATCACGCAGCCATCCCAGGATCGCCACGCCGGCGGGCTCGCGCCCTGCCGGGGGTGCAGGCCACACCCGGGCCCTCACGGGCGCGCCCGCTCTGCCGTGTAGAGGATCAACTCCTTGAGTCCAGCCTCGCGCGATTCAGCTGTATCCCCGTAGTCGAAGCTGTGGGTGAACTGCGCCTGGGGAAACGCGCGCGCCATCCACGCAGCGCAGTAGTGGCCGGGCATCATGCACGCTTCCAGCTCCCCGTACACGCGTGTGACCTGCTGACTATCGACGCCCGCATCGGTGAGCTGGCGCCAGATCAGCTCTTCCGGATGCAGCTTTCCAGGGCCGGTGGCGTCGGTGACGATGTGCTTGTCACCACTGGCGTCGACGTACTCGATCGCCGCCGAGAAGCCGATGTTGAGCGTGTGCCGCACATCGTCCAAGACGCGCGGCCACCAGCTCTCGCGCTCGTCGAACGCGCGCGGATCCCTCGCCCGCAGCTCAGCATTCAGCTCGCGAAACGCAGCCGCTCCCACCGCAAGATCCGTGGATGCAGCAATCACGCTCAAGCGTCGATCCAACGCAGCCAGACACTCACCGAACACCGAAACATCCGTGTTCACGAACATGCCCGGCCACGTGCGGTCCAAGAAGACGGCCTGCACGACACCGTCCTCACGCACCGCCAGGTGCGCCAGCCCGTCCGAACCCAGGCGCACCCAACGGGCCCACCCCTCATCGCAGCGCAGCCCGTGGTGCCCGCCATACAGCCCCAGCGTCACGCCGTCACTCTCGCCTGCGGCCACGAAATACGGAGCCACCACCACCGGCACGCCGACGTCCTCGAGCACGTCACGGGCGCGTTCGTCCACCGACGAGCCAAGACTCGACAGCGACAAGCGCCGCAGCCCCTCCCTGCCAAAGTGTTCAGCGGCCGCGTGTGGAGTCTGACCCGACATGTATGAACGCCTTCCCGTGCATGATCACCGCACCGACCCTACCCACCCGAGCGAGGAGTCCGGGACACGGCCATGCCGTCATGCCGGCGGGCTGTCTTTGAACGTGTGGGTGCGGTGCCACTGGTAGTACTTCTCGCGGTCCTCGTTCCACCAGGTGACCTTCCGCCCAGCAATCCTTTCCTCAATGTGCTGCGCGACCTCCGGCAGGTCCTTCACCAGTGGACTCACCTCGATCACCCCATGCGGGGCGACAGCGATGTAGCCGTGTTCGTAGAGGGAGTCGCATCCGAAGGTGCAGGCGAGCATCGCGATGTTCGCGAGGTCGCGCTTCTCCTCGTCGTCGCACACCGAGCGTTTCTTGATGTGGGCGCCTATGAGGAAGGCGCCCGGAAGGTGGCGCCCGCACAGGGCACACTCCCCCATGTTGCGGGGCAGCAGACGGCGCTTCAGCGCGGCCTGCTCACCCCGGTGGGCCCGTTGAGACGTGCGCTCCAGCTCTCCGTCGAAGTTGGCAATGGCCGCTTGTTCCTCCTGCTCATCGAAGGGCGCAGGTGCGGCCGGCGCAGGATCGAGCGTCAAGAAGGAGTGGAGGGTATCGCTTTCGTCGTCGCCGAGGACGGTGATCCCCATGACGTTGCGCTTCTCGTCCCAGTCGAGCAGCGTGCGGACTTCCGTCATCGCAATGTCGAAGCCTTGGATGCCGGAGATCGCGTACATGAACTCCCAGGTACTGCCGTCGTCTTCGGTCTGCCATAGCTTCCTCGCCATGGCCTTGTTGCGCCATGTCAACGCGATGGTTCCGCCCAGGTACAGCTTGTTGTCGCCGGTGAAGACGACTCCGTCACCTGGACGCATCTTCCTGATCTTGGAGGCGTTGACGTCCCGCTTGCCCGGAGCCACCCCCCACATGGGAGCAGAGCCCTCAGGAAACAGGGCGCGGAGCTGGTCAAGGACCTGAGCGTCGAGCAGATCCGCGTAGTCGTCAAAGACCACCGGGTTCGCGATCGTGTCCTGGTAGTGCTGGTTGACAACCTTCCTCGAGCGCCTGGCCGGCTGCATGACGATGCGCATCGGCTAACTCATCCCCCCAGCTGTGTGTACTTGTCCGCCCGCCCCCGTGCGAGATGCGCCGGGTACTTGCGGTGGTTGGTCTCGATCTTCTCAACCAGCGCCTGCTCCAGGTCAAGATCGAGGACATCGGCCAGCCTGAGCAAGTACGCGAAGACATCGGCCATTTCCTCGCGCACCTGCGGCGCCCGGACGGGATCATCCATGACGGCGCTGGACTGGTCAGGTGTCAGCCACTGGAAGATTTCAAGGAGTTCGCCGCTCTCCCCGGCCAAGGCCATGGCCAGGTTCTTCGGGGTGTGGAACTGTTCCCAGTCGCGTTCAGCAGCGAAGTCGGCCAGCGACTTCTGCAGAGATCCGATGGTCATGATCCCAGGAATACCAGCTACCACTGACATGCCGGTTCAATCTCCCCCGCACCAAGCCGAGTTGTCAGTCACAGCTGGTATACGTCTGGCCATGCATCTTCACGGGGGAGAAGTCGCCGACGTGGCGCGAGACGTCACACAGTCCACATTCATCGCGGCGTGTGAGCAACGGTTCATCAAGATGTTCGGCTTCGCGCCGAGCAAGGAAGAGGTACGCAGTTGGCAACGCAGCTGGCCGGCCCTCATGTCGGCGCTGTGCAGCGCAGGCCTCGGCGAACTCCGTGTCCTGCTCGAGTACTCCCTTCCTGCCACAGGAGAGCGCATCGATGCACTCGTCATCGGTGAAGCCCCCGATGGTCGCCTGTGCACCGTGGTGATCGAGCTCAAGCAGTGGACCACTGTCCAGACGAGCCCGTTGCGCCCCGGCATGGCTAAGATCGGCCAGCGCACGGTCCAGCACCCGTCCCGGCAGGTCCGCGGGTACGTCAGCTACCTGCAGGAATGGGTTGCTCGAGACGAGATCCCGTTGCTGACGCGCGGCCTCACTGTGCTGCACGACGGTGGACCTGAGCTGATCCATCAGCTTCGCCAGGGGGTAGCCCGCGGATCGGCCGCATCCTTTCCTCTGCTCGGCCGTGACGACCTCACAGCGCACCCCACGCCCGAGGACCTCGCCGAGCGTCTGGGATGCGCCGCACTGCGTCCGCCCAGTCGGGAAGGCATCAAGGCCTTCTTGAACGCAGAACATCGGCCCTCCCCCGCCTTGCTGGCCAGGGCAGGCCACGTCATCGAGGGAAACGACGCGTTCACGCTCCTCGGCGACCAGGATTTGGCCCTTCAGGAGGTATGGCACTCCGTCGAGGCATCACAGGAGCGAGGAACGCACAGCACAATCGTCGTGACCGGCGGTCCTGGTACGGGCAAGACCGTCATCGCCTGTCGGCTCCTCGGCGATCTCTGCCGAAGGCCCAACGCCAACCCGCGGCTACTGTCTCCTTCTGGCACCCTTACCCGCCAGTTGAAGCGCACGGTCGGGGACACCTCCCGTGGTCTCATCGCCACGTTCACCGACAAGGTGCCAGCCGCCGTGGTGGCTGACGGCGTCGTGCTGCTCGACGAAGCCCATCGAGCCCGCACCTACCCTGACCACAGCCGCGGCGCCTTCCCTTTCACGCTGGGAAAGCTCGTGAACCGGGCCTCGGTCGCCGTCCTCTTCCTCGACGAACAGCAGATCGTGCGGCCCACAGAAGGCATCACTCTCGACGAACTTGAGCAGCATGCCCGCGACCACGATCGCTACTTCTGCCACATCGACCTCACCACGCAGTTCCGATGCAATGGCTCGAGCGCCTACCACCAGTGGATCGACCAATTCCTCCGACCCGAGGGTCACACCCCGTTGTGGGCCGGCTCGGACTACGACCTCGCCGTCATCGGCGACCCAGACCAGTTCACCCATTGGGTCAGCGCACACACAGACAACGGCCTCACCGCCCGGATCACGGCAGGCTTCTGCTGGCCCTGGGAATCCCAAGCTGCGCACCCACTTCGCCCCGAGGTCGAGATCTCCTGGACCGGGCCCGACGGCCCCCGCGCCTGGTCCCGGCCTTGGAATGCGCGCATCGAGGAGACCGACCTCGACCACCCGCAGGTTCCGGCCCGCCCGTACTGGGCCACCGATACAGGCGGGCACGAACAGGTTGGCTGTATCTACACCGCCCAGGGGATGGAGTACGCCTACAACGTCGTCATCATCGGCAACGACCTGGTACGCCGAGGCGACAAGTGGGTTGCCCGCCCCGACAAGAGCTTCGATTCGGTGTTCAAGGACATCTCCCCGGATCGCTATCTGCGATACGCCCTCAACAGTTACCGCGTCCTCGCCACTCGGGGAGCGAGAGGCACCCGCCTCTACTCCATCGACCCCGAAACCCAAACCCACCTGGAGACGCTGCTGCCGCAGCATGATCAACGTCCCGGCCAAGGTTGAGTGTCAGTGGCGTGCCGTAGCCTCGGTCAGCATCTGAGGTCCTTTTCGACTGCCTGACGGGGATGCTGTGACTGCGTGGATCCTGACCTGCAATCTCGACACTTTTGATCTGGAGGCGTTTCGGCGTGATGGTCAGGAGCTGCAGTCGTGGAGCGTGGGCCGTTTCCGCGACGAGCTCACGGCCGGCGACGCGTTCGCCTTGTGGATCACCGGTGCTGGCGCAGGGGTTGTCGCCCGCGGACACCTCACTGGACCCCCTTCCCAGACCTTGTCGGCTGACGAGGCTTACTGGAAGAAGGACCCTGGAACTCGTTGGTACGTCCCACTGGTCATCGACGAATGGCTGGAACGCCCCATCCCGCGCAGCCAGATCATCGACGATCCTCTCTTCTCCAACTCCTCCCTGCGCAAGCAGCCCTTCGCCGCCAATCCACACCGACTCGACGCTCAGCAATGGGACTTGATCACCAATGCGCTCGAGCACGCAGGCGACGAGGACCCGAACTGGCACCTGCAGCCTGGGGACACCATCCGCCGTGTCGACCTGCATGACCGCTGCGGCGGCAGCAGCCAGGGCGGGATCTGTCCGTCAGGGCGCACACCGAACGTCCTGATCTTCACGGACTCCCGCTCGGGCCATCAGCACGGGTACTACGACGAGTGGAGCGAGGACGGGACCTTCCACTACACCGGAGAAGGCCAAAAGGGCGATCAGGTCTTCACCAAGGGCAACAGGGCAATTCGCGACCACGGCCTCACGGGAAACCGGCTGCGCCTCTTCGAAGGCGCGCGAGGCACCGTGCGCTACGTAGGGGAAGTCGTCCTGGACCCGGCCACCCCCTACTCCTATGGTCAGGCCCCACCGACCGGCGGCGGCCCGTTGCGCCAGGTGATCCGGTTCCACATGGTGCCGGCGGGTGCCAAGCCTCAGTCACCAGACGTTCCCGTCGGTACCGCCTACCGTCCGGCCGACGAGAGCGTCCAGCCTGCCATCGCGCGGCCTGGTACTCCCGACCCGGATCTTTCGGGACGAAATCTTAAGGCCCACCGGCGACTCCAGAATGAGCTCGCTGCTGCTGCTCAAGCCCGAGGCCTGGAGATTTTGTCTCCCACAGCCGCTGACCCTGACTTTGACCTCGCATGGCGCTCCCCCGCTGGCGATCTCACGGTGTGTGAGGTCAAGTCGTTGACGCTCTCAAACGAGGCGCGTCAACTCCGCACGGGCTTGGGCCAGATCTTGGATTATCAGGACCAACTACAGGCACGGAACAAGGACGTTCGCGCCATCCTGTGGGTGGAGCGGCCGCCGACCGACGCGCGGTGGGTCGGTCTCTGCACTCGCGTGGGTGTCACGCTGTCATGGCCTGGTGACGAGGGCGCGGTTTTCGCGTAGGCCGCTCAACTGCTGTTTGAATATCATCGCCCTGACGTTGTTGTTTCCGGCCAAGTCAAAGCCTCCAACGCGTGATTAAACCTCGCTACGGGTATCCATGGTCCTCCCGGGGAGAGCTGGGCTACAACATGGGGGCTTCGATGCGAGTGTCCGAGCACTACAAGCTGAGCCGCACGCAGCCGACGCTCGATTTCGTCGATGTCGACGTGGAAAATGACACGCCTGTTTACATCGATCCCAGCTCGCTTAAGAACCTTCCGGACGAGTGGTCGAGCCAGTGTCACACCATGCTCTCCACCTTCTTTCACAGCGTGGTCGACGCCATCAACCACCGCGATCAGACGCGACTCCGTGAACTCCTAATTCGTTTGCAGGAGCCGAATGAGACGCACTTCGGGCTGTCCAAGGGAAGGTCGCGAGGCCGAGCCCTCGGCCCTCACCTTGTGGAACGAATATCCAACAATCTAGCGGTGAGCAAGGCGGTAGAAACGGGGCTTCTTGAAGACCTGGAGGACACCGCGCTGTTCATAGAGGGCATCGGAAGAGACATCGTCTCCGACGTCACCACGAACATAATCCGCGGAATGCTCATCTCATACACGCAGTCAATGGCATCGATGTACGGGATGCCGCTGCTGGACGGCATCCGAAGCGGTCTCGTATGGAACCCTTCGAACCGCGAGTGGGAAGAGGGGAACACGAGGATGCTGGTTCCAGGAGGGACGCCTCTCCTGCTGGTACCCAAGGCCGTGGTCCGACACGATCTCCTCTTGACCAAAGAAGACTACTTCAGGAATTACCTTGCCCCCGTGCTCCAAGACGAGGAGCTAGACAACCCGGCAAGCCAGCTCGTCCAAACCGCTAAGAGCGGACGCAAGTATGTGACAAAAACGGATGTCGAGATCGAGTACGGCGGCAACAAGGCCAAAATGGTGGATCTGTCCGCAGGGCGATCACATGTATTCCGCGCCTACAAAGAAGAGAAGCGACGGAACCCCTCTCCCCCGATGGAGCACGACGAGCTGAGTGCCGCTACCGGAACAAAGCCAGTAAACTTCCAAGCACTCTTGAAAGAAGTCCTTGAAACGCCACCCGGCCTTGAGCACGCCACGACTTACCACAAGAAGGTACACGCTCTTCTTAGCGCAATCTTCTACCCGTGGTTGACCTACCCTGTCGTCGAACACCCTTTGAATGAATCCAGAAAACGAGTCGACATAACGTACACCAACCGTTCCACGGACGGCTTCTTCGGTTGGGTTACGCGACAGGGACATCCAAGTTCGCATATATTCGTCGAATGTAAGAACTATCATTCCGAGCTCGGAAACCCCGAACTGGACCAGCTATGCGGCAGGTTCTCTCCGCTCCGTGGCAAGGTGGGCCTCCTGCTATGCCGGTCACTGACTGACAAAGAGAAATTTCTACAGCGTTGCCGGGACACTGCTATCACTCGGCATGAGTTCGTCCTTCTCCTCGATGACAGCGACCTGACTGCACTCGTCGAGGAGGTCGTAGCCTCATACGCTCCACAGGACCCAGACGTGGAAGCTTCCGAGGAGCGTGCGACGCCTGGGGAGTTCCGTCTGCTCTTCGAACGGTTCCGAGGCCTCGTCAGCTGAAGCTCGACGACTCAGTCAGCTGCAGCACTTCTGAACCTCGAGCAGGAAATCCGGCCAGGAAGCATCCCGCATTCCACTATTCGTCTGGCGCAGAGCGATGGACAGGGTCTTCCTCAGCGGATGGGGGGAGCCCATGATCGCCTCGTTACGCCGTGCCAGCCGCTCGAGTTCGTTGGGGCGTGGGAGGCGATCGCTCTTGGCGCTGTTGCACGCCTCGTGCGCGGGAGCAAGGTTCCACAGCACGTCCAGGTCGGGGCCGCTCCAGCCCCCCACACTCGCGTAGCGCTGCATGAGGGCGTAGGGAAAGACGTGGTCGACGGCGACTGCGTCCGCGAGGTCGAGCACGTCGTCGCAGATGAGGCAGCGGCCGTACTGAAAGCCGATCAACGCGTCGGCGACTCCAGTGACCGGGCGGCGTCGACGCTTGTCGGTGAGTTGCAGCGTCGACCAGTCCACGGCGACGCCTTCCTCGATGAGGGCGCGGCCGATGCCGGCGGCGAAGGAGGATTCCACGATGCTCCACCGTGCGCCGAGCTCCGCACGTAGCCCCGCGGCCTGTTCCGACTGCGCCACCTGCAAGAGCTCCGGCGTGAGGCGAACGATGCGCTGGCGCGGACTCCCGGCCATCTCGTAGAAGCGGTGCGGGACTTCACGTCCGCCGCGCAGGTTGTGGAACTTCTGCATGACCATCGCCGGCATCGACTTGACCGCGGCCTCCAGCAGCAGGTCGGTGGGCCGGCCAAGCTTCCGCGTCTCCTCGCGCTCGGCGGCGGCGAGGGCCAGGAAGTCGGTTGTACCGATCGAGGTTCCTTCGGGTGCCTGTGGGGCCGTAGCCGCGTGTTTGACCAGGCTCATGGCATAGGGGACGGCGAGTTCGCTGAGCGGGATCTCGGTGTGCCCGTGTCGGGCGTGCTCGAGCAGCGCGTCACCGAGGGCGAACTTGTACGTGCGGGAGTTGGCCCCCATCAAGATCGCCAAGCGCCAGGACGATCGGACGGAGGGTTCGGCCGCGAAGAAGGCATCCGCCGTCATGCCTGGCCCTTCCGCATGGCCAGCTCGCTCCAGTAGATCCCGTCCCGACCAAGCTGGTCCTGTCCGCCACCGAGGTGCAGGACGTCCAGTCCGCATTCCTGGGCAAGTGCCGCGGTCTCGTCAGCGGGCACGTCAAACATCTTGCGGTCCGCGGGCGGTGGGCCGTGGCGCAGCGAGATGATCAACAAGCCGCCGGGAGCGAGGAGTTCGGTCAGCCGGCGCATAGCAACGGTCCGCTCCTGCTCATCCAGATGCATCCACACTGCAGAAAGGAGGATCAGCCCGAAGTTGCCCTCGAGGTGCCCCAGGGCAGGGAGCGAGCCCTCCAACCAGTCGATGGGGGCGTCAGCGTGCAGCTTCTGGGCTACCTGCCGAAGCTCCCTCACCGGCTCGACCGCGATGACCTTGTGGCCACGGTCGGCCAACGCCTGCGCGTCCCGACCAGTGCCGGCACCGATGTCGGCGGCCCGGGTGGCGGCGTCCGGCAGCAAGTGCAAGATCTCCTGGTGCACGGACTCGAAGATCAAGCTTTCGTACCGCTCGGCCAGGGCTTCAGCGGCGTGTGCGTAGTACGGCTGAGTACCCGCGACGGGGACGTGCGATGAAGCCGGCACACCCTGATCTGCAGCTGATCTCGTCATGTCAGCACACTACGACGCCCCACTGACACACCGGATCCCGTCGCTGACCGGTAGCCGCGGCACGCAGCCGTCGGGCGAACTCGCTGACGTGGATTGGGGGTTCGCAACGAACGGAGAAGCGGACCGCATCGATGACGCTCGAACTCCCGTGCACCATCGGACACTTGACCCGCCAACCGTTTCATGGTTGGGTGCCCAGCGCGCTGTATCCCAAATCCCGGCTCCGGCCATCGAATCCCCCGAACGCAGCGCGGAAGGGCACCTCCATGCCTAAGCCCCAGTACGCCTACGTGCTGCCACCCCACAAGGTGGAGTACGGGCTGGAGGTCGCGGTCAGCGACCTCGCCATCGACCCTCAGGCGCAGCGGACGCTCAGCGAACCGCGAGCCCAGCGCATGTCCGACAACCTCGTCATTGAGGCCATCGGCTTGATCATCGTTTCGCAGCGCGACGACGGCAAGAAGTACATCGTCGATGGACAGCACCGGAAGCGCGCCTGCGAGCTCGCCGGCATCACCACAGTCAAGGCCGAGGTCCACTACGGCCTGACGCTTGCTCAGGAGGCAAGCCTCTTCCTGATCAAGAACCGCGAATCCCACAAGCCGAGGCCCATCGACGAGTACCACGTGGGGCTCACCGGCGGGGTACCGCTCTTCGTGGATACGGACCGCGTCCTCAAGGACCACAGCCTGACGCTTGGTTCCACGTCCACCAACGGGGTCGGCGCCGTTTCCGGAGTTCTGCGGATCACGGAGCGCTGGGGCGCCGATACCCTCGACCGGACCCTTACGGTCGCGGAGGAGGCGTGGGGGCGCACGGCGGAAACCTGGGACGGCATGCTCCTGGGAGGTATCGGCCAGTTCCTCGGTCGGTTCGGCGGTGAGATCGACGACCAGGAGCTCGCCAAGCGACTGCTCGAGTCCGGTTCCGCCCTCGCTTGGCGCGCCGAGATCCTCAGCCAGTCGTCCCGCGGCGGATTCAACAACAGCGGCACTGGCTCCCGCGTGACCACCGCCTTCAAGCTTGTCGCCCATGCATGGAACAGGCGGCGTAGGCCCGCGAACCGCATCGAGATCTAGCTCATCTGAGTCGGCCGGTGTCCCTTGCAACCTGGGCAAGGGGCAAGAATCCTCCGGCTTGACCAGAGCAGTTGCGATCTTCTGCCAAGCTAGATGCGTGAGAATCGTCAGACGAATCGGTGTTCCACCCATGCTGCGGTGGACGTTGCGTCTGATCGTTCTGCTGGGTGCATTGATCGTTTCGTACCTAGGGTTCCAGTCCCGCTTCGCCTCTCCGCGGGCTCTGGGCGAACCCCTTGATGTCGGCGTACCCGTACCCCTGCGCATCTGACAGACCCTCCTGCCTGCGTGATCCATAGTCCTCAAGGCAGGAGAGCTCTGTGCCGTGGCAGGCGCGCTTTCGAGGAGCTGCTCTCGTCTTGCCGACCGCAGTGAAGGGTCAGCAATCCACCATGTTCCAACTTCCTGACGGCATGCCGTTGTGGGTGGTCCTCATCCTCAGCGCCGCGTGCATCGCTATCTTCGGCCTGGTCCGCCTGGTCGGGAAACTCCCCAAGGATTGGTACAAGCACCGCTCCGAGTTCCTCACCCGCAGGGAGGAACTGAGGAATAGTCACAAGGAGGGCCGGACGGCGACCTTGGAGAAGCCCCGGTTGATCTTCTTCGGGTTCGTGCTCGCCTGCGTCGTCGTGGTCATCGTCGCGCTCGTGGTGGTCACGTCGCAGACCACGGCGGCAACCCCGCCACCCGAGACTCCCCCGGCAAGCTCGCCTGCGGCTCCCTGACCCTAGGCAGCCCGGCTCGGAGCCGCGCCTTGACCCAGTTCTTGCGTTCAAGGCGCGGCCCGGCGGCCTTCAGGGCGTGTGCTCCCGTTCCATCACCGCGGCCTGACGTCGCGCGTCACCTCGAGCAGTACACGCATCTCACCACGCGACTGAGGATCCTTACTCGTTCGCTTGGTGCTCGTTTCTCGGACGAAGGGTTGCCGATTCGGCAGGTGGGCTGGAGTGAGTTGTCACACGACGGGCTTCGGCGATGACCTCGCTATCGATCTCCGCCTCGGTGATGTCGCTGACTGGGGTGTTCACGAGAGGGTCTGACCAGCAGCGATGCGACTCATCAAAGATCATTTCCTGTCTGGCCAGTGATCGTCCCCCGTCAGCCAGCGCGATGAGGTGCGGCAGGAACCCCAGCGCGAGGATCATGTCGGACACCACCGATAGCGTACCCACATGCCCTTTGACGACGATCTGGCCGCTCGAATGGCGGAGCCGGACTTCTGGCCTCTGTATCTCTTCGACGACGAGGCGATGGAGGCATACGAAGAGGCGCGGGAAGACGAGGAAGCGGAGGAAGAGGTCCTCCAGGCAGATTTCTTGCTGGATCGCGGCCTGGGTCTGCAGATCAGATTCGAACCGGGCGTTGGTTACGTCGATCTGGCCGTCCTATCACCGGAGACTGCGGAAGCCGAGACCGTGGGCTGGGATGACATGGCGCACTTCCACCCCCACGTCATGCCGTGGCAGGAGCTGGACCTGCTGTGCCGCGCTGCGGCCCTGCACACCCCGGCGCTGCAGCATCCGGGCCCGATGCTGGCGTTGCTGCTGCGGTTTGCCTTCCTGTACGAGGAAGAAGACCTAGACGCGATCACGCCGCTTGTGGACGCGGCCTTCGCCGCGGTACGACCCTCATCGCGAGTGGTAAGCGTGCGGGAGGAAACTCGGGACTGGTTCGACCTGCGGGATCTTCGCGGCACGGGGATCGAGTGGACGGTTCGGCCCGAGGGCTGCCGGGCGGTGGCACAGCACGACCGCGGCAGGATGCCGCTGTACTCCCTGCGGGAGCCCGCCTCGGACGAGTTCCCGTTCGCCGCGTGGTCCAGGCTACTCGGACGCGCAACGGAACTGCTCGACGCTGTCAGGGCAGACTCCGCTGTCCACACCCCCCATGTGCAGACTGCACTCGAGCGTTGCACTGAGCCGGACGGCCACCAGCATCTCGGCCCCCTCGCAGACGCACTGTCGTGGGCGAACTTCTGCCACAGCGCGCTGCTCCGCGCGGTGTCCGAGCCGGTCGCGCTGGTGGAAGCAGCTTGGGCGGTGGAGACCCTGGCAGGGCTGGAGCGGGGCAAACTGACAGCCGCCTGGTTCGGAGCCAGCCCTCTGGCCAGCAGTCGTTCATGGCGGCTGTCCCTCACCCTGCCGGCCGCCGGACGACCGTGGCGCTTTGCTCAGGAATTTGCAGGGGAACTCTCCGCCGACCTCCAGGAGGCCGGCCTGGGCATGGCGGAAATCAGCGGCAGCACATCTGTACCGGGTGAACACGGCGGTTACGTACATCACTCCGACGACCTCGACGTGCTGATCCGCGACGATCTACCAAGCGGAGTGCAGGCGATCTCCCGGCTGCTTCACCGCCATCAGGCAGCTGAGACGGCCGTACTCAAGCACGACGAGACGCCGTTCGAGCACATACCTCTCATCGATCCGTCGACCTGACGTCCCGTTACCTCGAGCAGTGCACGCATCTCCCCGTTCGACTGAGGACCTTTACCAGTGCGCTTGGTGATCGCTCCCCAAGTGGAGGTCCGCCGATTCGGCGGGTGAGCCGGGGTGGGTTGTCAGTCGGCGGGCTTCGGCGATGACCTCTCGGTCGATCTCCGACTCTGTGGTGTCGCTGTAATCGAGCGTGTCGTATTCGTCATCGAGCAGGGCAAGCCGTTGGGTGAGTGGCAGCTCGTGCCCAAAGCGGCTGTGAATCCGGACGGTGAGCTCTGACGGGGTCATCTCGCCGGCCAGTAGGCGTCGTGCCAGTGCTCGTGCGGCGGCTTCCTGGGCGGCAAGGCCGTCGACGGGGTGCAGGACGAGACCGAGTTCGTCGAGAGCTGGTGGGAGCAGGTCGTTCACGTCGTAGTCGGCTTCGTTGCGGGTGCAGGCGGCGAGGATGCGCAGTGCGGGGCTGTCGAGTCCGGCGACGAGTGCGTCGCACGCGGCGCTGACCACATCGGCGGCGGGGATTTCCCCGATGCGCCACAGTGCGGCTTGGTCCTGCAGGGCGAGGGCTGCTGATTCGGTCGGCGTCACGTGCTCATGGTCGTTGTGCCGACGGAGCAGGTCGAGCGGATTTCTGGATCTCAAGTGGCGATGGTCTGATTTCCCCTTGTCCTGCGTCCGGAAGGTGGAGACGCTGTGCCCCATGACGGTGATGAGCGGGGCGCTGAGCTGTACGACCTTGGAGGTGCTCTTTCCCGGCGCCGAGGCGGCCGACCGCGAGCGGCTGCTCCGCGCCGCCGCAGCCGTAGATGCCGCCTGCATCTCGGGGCAGCCAGTGTGGCAGTGGTTTCCTGGCCACCCTGTGTTCCCTGGAGCGGACGGCCCAGGTGTTTCGGAGATCTTGCTCGCAGAGATTCCGTTGTACGACGCGGACAGCGACTGGCTGGGCCTCGAGTTCACTGTGGAGTGGACCAAGGACGGCGAGTTGAATGCCTGCGTGGCCGTGGGGGTGCAGTGTCTGTGCGAGGCGAACCACGGTACGCACTACGTCGATACCCTCAACGTTCCCGTGGGCGGGGAGACTCCGCTGGGCGACGCCTTCGAAGCGGCGGCCGCCCAGCTGATCGGTTGGCTCGCAGGAGCCCATGATCCCGAATGGTGGCGTAATCAGGCGCCCCTACCGTCGCCAGTGGTGGAGTGAGGGTGATGAATGAGCATGCCGTGCTGCTCAATGAACTCGCGCAGGGGCTGCGGCCGATGGCGCAGGGCATCGACTGGTTCGAGAACCTGAGCGAAGACATGCAGGCCGCAGCACTGCGGGACCTCTACCAGTTCTGCATTCAGGCCCGCGCCACCAAGGAAGACGGTCCGGCGAGCATCCGCCGCGCCGGCATTCGCCCGACCCACACGCCCGCAGTCTTGATCACACGTGGGCGGATCGACGAACAGCTGGCAAAGATCGCCAGCCTTGCTCCACAGCACGAGCGCATCAAAGCGTTCCGGCTGTTGGTCGCCCTACTCGCTGTGGCGGACGGGCGTCGGCGAGAACGCTTCTGCAGCCATGGCTGCAGTCACAGTTGGCATCACCTGGACACTGGACCGGACGCCACGGCGTGATCACTGGTACGCAGGCACCCGCCACAAGAACGCCCAGGGCGATGAGGATGATGGTGCCTTGACGAGCGTGACTGATAACCATGTGAAGGTCCACTTCCGAATGGACGTGGACGAGGATGGCTGGCCGCCGGCGAGCGTGGAGAGCCTATGGGCGGTCGATCTCGGCGACGGAACCGTGCGGCTGGACAACACCCCGTGGTTCGTCCGCGGCGTCGCCAGCGACGACATCATCCAAATAGAGACAGACGATGAAGGCGTCCGGTGGGCTGGGGAGACGGTTCAGTCCTCGCAGAACTGCACGATCCGGCTGATCGTTCTCAAGGATGGTGGCTCGGCCGCTGCCCGTCAGAGCGTGCTGGAGATCTTTCACCGCCTCGGTACGACCGGTGAGGGGATCGAGCAGTTCCGGATGGTAGCTCTCGATGTCCCACCGGAAGCTGACTTGCACAAGATTCGCAAGCTCTTGGAGCACGGCGAAGCACAGGGGTGGTGGCACTGGGAGGAAGGGTGCGTCACTGCCGCCTGGAGGGCCACGGCCAGCACGTGAACATCGGCGCCAGGACAACGCTCCAACCGGCCCTGCGGGCACATGCCATGCCCCGCGCTCACTCAGCGGACACGGATGGGGCCGGAGTCGTCGGCCTTGATATCACCCTCGATCAGATCCGCGACCGCCTGCCGGTTCACGCCAAGCGAGATCCGCAACCTTGCGCAGGCTCAGCCCCCCGCTCCCTCATGACATCGACCAATCTCCGGGCCAGGTGCTGGACGGCCGCACCACCGGTGTCCGCGAGTTGAGCGTGGGGCCAGGTTTCCGGGTCTGGGGCAAGCTCGGACGGCGGCGTTCTACGGTTCATGCCTCCGACCATGCGGATGCACACCATTCCGTGAAGATCAGGTTCAACCCCCTTCACTGGCTGCTTGAGCAGCCACTCGGATGAGTCTGTGACGTTGAGACCGAAGACTCCAGCCGCATCCGCGACTACCGTCCCCAACTCCCACCAGAGCGATGCGCGCCGGTCGCGCCGACCGAGCGCGGGCGACGGTAGCGGCCGCCGCACCGGCCACCTGCTACAAGCCAAGGCGCCTGTTGGGCGCTTGGCCGTCTGGGCCGAGCGGAGCTGCCTGCCGCGCGATCCTGGAACGTGGCTGCGCACCGAGACGATCAACTCGTTCATCCTGTCTGGCTGCACCGGCCTTGAGGGCTCCTCGGTGCAGACCTGCAGAACCTGGCTGCGCCGGACGCACGAGGCGCTGGCGTGGGTGCAGCGCGGCGAGGCCCCCGCCGGCACATCTCCTCGCCCCGCACGCCGCACCCACCTGACAAAGACGGCGAGTTGGCCCGATGCGGGACTGGACAGGGCACCTGCCCGGACCGGCATGTCTGGACGGGCTCGCGTTGATGGCACTCGGTGCGGGTTGCGGGCTCGCCCCCGGCGAGATGGGCCGCATCCGCGGCCATCACATCGAGACCACGGTCGGGTGCCGGTACTCGATGAGCCCAACCATGCCCTGCTGTCGATGCGCGGCTTCTCATCGACGGAGAAAATCAGGACGGCGCTGAAGCGTAACCAGTTCCCCTCGCTGCTCGTCAGGATGCTCGCGCCACACGTGCCGCTGCGTCAACTGCCAGTTGTCAGTGGGATGTTGCACCATAGTGAGCAGTGACCGCCACCGGTGGGGAGGCGGCCTGTTCCCGGGTCGAGGAGCAGCTGCGTGCATAACAACTTGATCTACCTCACCGATGGTCGAGGCAAGGTCGATGCCGCCGAGATGACCGACGACGAGTGGGAACGCCTCGTCGAGGACAACTGCAACTCCGTCCGTCGCGCTCTGGTGAAGTGCGCCTGGTGCTGGGAGGAGAGCCGTGTCACTCACTGGATGAAGACCTACACTCGTGGCGGCCGCATCGTCTCCCACCAGTCCGGCGAAAGCGCCGACCATCCGTATCAGGAACTGGAAAGCGACGAGCACAAAGCCTATTGCGACCGCGTCGCACGTGTTGGCTCGAGCGAAGGGTTCACCGCGAAGCGGGAGAAGGTCGGCGGCCTGACTCGCTCCGACGTCCTCCTGGTGGGCGATCGGAGCGTCTCCTACGAGATGCAGCATTCGCCGTTCAAGGCCAAGTACAGGCCGCAGTTGCGCACCCGGCGGGCGCTGGCCGCGAAGCGAGACGCCGTGGCATGGCACACGGACAGCGACAGCATCTCGCGTGGAGCGAAGGTAGCGATGCTCCGCTCCGACATCGCCACCCTCCCCCAGATCGAGAACCCCCGGTACGAACTCCGCATCCTCGGTGGCTACCGGAAGGTCTTCGAGTGGACCTGCACCGCACGTGAAGGACACCGCTGCCCCAAAGGCCGGTTCGCCGGCTGCGGCGCTGCCCACGCCGGAGCCGAACCCACCGCCATCACCCTCGACGACTTCATCCGCAAGGCCCCGGCCGGTCTGGCCTTCCCGGTCTGGCCACTCGACCGGCAGGGGTTTTGGACCACGCCCGGGGGCCATCAGATTTGGACGCACCACTACGGCGCCGGAGCGAAAGCCGGTCGCGCGACGTCTCGGCTGCCACTGAAGCAGGATGGCCAAGGGCACTCCATACGTATCGCCGCGTGGGATCACGAGTACACCGCGGACGCCTGCGCCGCCTCGTTGGCGGAGGCGGACACTCACCTGTTGTCCTTGCGGAGCCTGGCTGTTGCGGCGCACGCGCGCCTTTCGGGGCTGGCCGGCGAGGCGTACGCGGTTCAGTGGCGGGCCTGGCGCACAGCGGCCGAGAACTTCCAGTCGGCACTTACTGTGTACGCCGCACGCGAGGATGTGAGCGCCCTGCGGGCCGAGGTAGAGCGGCGGGTGAAGTCCGCTGTCCCTTACCCAAAGTCCGGCTCCTGACGGCCAGCACTGCGCGACGGGCTGACTCGAGATGCCTGCAGCAGGTGCTTCAGCGGTTGTGCGGCTTGTGGTCGTCGAGGAACGCGGCCAACACCTCGTCCGACGCCTGCCGCACCCCATGGTGACGGGACGACGGGCAAGGCGGAAGAAAACGACGCTGCCACCGGGTCGCAGCCTGGCGCGCAGGGCGCGCAGGCTCTGATGCGCCCGGTCGTCTCCCGGGTGTCCTTGTCGGCCATGGTCTTGGGCGTCATGACAGCGGGCGGGGGGTGAGGGTGGTGGGGTCGGTGTTGGCGCCGCACAGGACCACCACGACGTTCTCCTCGCACTGCGGCACGTAGGCCCCGGGGGCGATGAGCCCCGCGAGCGCGGTGGCGGCCCCGTACTCGACGGCCACGCGTCGGTGGTCCCACAAGGCTTGGCGGGCCGCGATGATCTGTTCGTCCTGGACAAGGATGCTGTGCACGCCGTCCTGTTGGGCCGCGTGCAGGGCCATGGTTGAGGTGCGGCGGGCGCCGAGGGAGTCGGCGGCGATCGAGTCGACGGGCACGTCCACGACGTGTCCGGCCTCGATGGCGGCGTTCAGGGCGCGGCAGTTCTCCGGCTCGACGGCCACGACCCGTACGCCGTGGTGCTGGGCTGCGGTTGCGATTCCGGTGAACAGGCCGCCGCCGCCGACCGCGACGACGATGGTGTCGACCTGCGGAAGCTGCTGGTGGATCTCCTCCATCAGGGTGCCCGCACCGGCCGCGATCAAGGGGTGGTCGTAGGCGTGGGAGGCGAGCGCACCCGACGACCGGGCAAAGTCGGCGCAGGCTTCGGCGGCTTCGGCGTATTCGCCGCCGACGAGCTGGACGTCGGCGCCGTAGGCACGGAGTCTGTCGACTTTCACCGGCGGGGCGGTGGTGGGCAGGAACACCGTCGCGGCCACGCCCTGTTGGGCGGCGGCCCAGGCGCAGGCCAGCCCGGCATTTCCGCCCGACGCGATGGTGACACCTGCGGCGGGCAGGGTGCCGGCCTCTTTATGGGCCTGGATGAAGTTCTGTGCGCCGCGCGCCTTGAAGGAGCCGGTGTGCTGCATGAACTCCATCGCAGCCCACACACGGCACGGCGTGGGGGCTTGGTCGTCGAGCGGGTCGCGGAGTGCGGTGCGGATCGCCCCGGGGTCAAGCGGGGCGAGGGTGATGGGGCGGATGTGCCCGTTCACGCGGTCGGTAGCGGCCTTGATATCGCCATAGGCGACGGGGCTGTTCACGAGAGAGTGCTTCCGTTCCTGTTGGTGAGGAGTAGTAGATGTATCGGCCAGTTGATCGTCCCGCCGGGGTTCAGCCGTGCTTTCGCGGGAGGGTGGGGATCGTCCTCTTGGCGCGCTTGGACTGGTCCCCGCCGCCGAGATACCGGTTGTCGATCGTCTCTTCGCCGTCGGTGCCCTGGACTTCGGCGAAGGAGCACCGGCCAGCCTTGCAGTAGACCTCTGGATCTTCGGGATGCCCTCGACCTCGGCCGCGACCACCCACGTGTAGGAGCGGTCCGGCACCTCGGACTCGGCGGTCTCCTACTCAGGCGCGGGTGCCGTCTCGAGCCAGAGGAAACCGGTCTTCCTGCAGGCACGACCGTTCAACTACGGGTGCCAGGGCACTATTGCCGTCCCTATCCGTTCCCCCCTCCCCCGAATCGCTACGCGGGTTGACGTACAGCGCAACACCCTTCGCTCATCGAACGTCAACGGTTGAGTTGCCTGTCACCTGTACTCCCGTGCGGTGCAGGAGGGGCCGCCGGACCCAACCAGGATCATGCTTGGTCCTTGGTGCAAGCGCGTACGAGCGTCAGTCGCGCCGGAAGGGGCTGTAGTGCGCCGACGGGGCGTCGATAGGCACGTCAGGGCGCCATGCGGCAAGGATCTGCCCGCTGCATTCGAACAGGTCTTGCTGAGGCAGGTTGTCGAGTGGCCACCACTGCCAGTCGCCTACGCTCTCACCAGGCTGATCATGCGGTTCGCCCTCCCATCGGTTGATGAGCGCCCCCACAGTGACTCTCGGGACGCCTGCGACGTGGTCGACCAAGGTTCCCAGGAGCGTGACGTCCTGCGGGTCGGCGATGAGACCGCATTCCTCTGCGAGTTCGCGTACAGCCGTTTCCTCGAGCGATTCGCCACCCTCCAGGGACCCACCGGGGAGCTCGAACGTGCCGAGCTTGTGCCGACCCAGGAGTAGCCCCTTCTCGCCATACACGATGGCGCCGACCCCGACGGCTGCGTGGGGGGCGAGTGGCTCCGCGGTCCGAGGCCGACAAACCGTTCGCCGCGCGCTGCTCCCCCGCCGGCGGGCACGGATGAAGGTCACAGCCACAAGATTGTCCGCCTCGGGCGCGTGGAGGACATCGCACTGCTCGACTCGGAAGCCGTAGTGGGAGAGCAGGTCCTGCCAGAGCTGCGGGGTGAGCGCCCAAGCCTTACTCGCAATGGGCTGCTCGCCATTGACCAAGATGGCCTCCGGACGGGGTGTCACGGTGGGCGTCGGGCCCTGCCCATGGAGATTCGTGTGGAGGGCAGAAAACACGAGCAGCGAGCCATCGCGCAGGCTGTCTCGCAGTGCGGGCAGCACGTGGTGCGGGTCGATGCAGGCGAAGGTCCAAATCGCGTAGGCCGCGTCGTAGGGTTCGGCGGTGCGCAAGTGATCCACGACGTCGGCGTTGACGAACCGTACGCTGGGCTCGTTGGTGAAGTGCTCGACCGCGCGCTGATGTTGCGTGGGTGACAGCTCGATGGCGTCCACGAGGGCGCCATGGTCGCGTGCCAGGTGCACGGCGTGGTGCCCTGGCCCTGAGCCAATATCAAGGACGCGCCTGCCGCGGATGGGCCCGAGCGCTTCGGTGCCTGGGCCGACACCGGCCCAAAACCCCCATTGCAGCTGCTCGGGCACCTTCGGCATGTACGCGCGATCGAGCTGCATCTGCCCGTACCGGGTCCAGATTTCTCGCGCCGTGGGGAGGTCGGCGAAGCCATCGGCCATGGGTGCCTCGATTCTGTTCGGAGCCATCGGCCACCGGCCCCGCCGAGCGGCGGGACCGGCGAAGGGATTGCTTAGCGTTCGTGGGACAAAGCGAGCAGTTCGGCGTACACGCCGCCGCCGTGGACCTGGTCGTCGTAGGTGCCTTGTTCGGTGATGCGGCCGTCCTCCATCACGATGATCCGGTCGGTGACCTTCGTGTTCTCCAGGCGGTGCGTGACGACAATCGTCATGCGGTCGGCGGCGATGCGGCGCACCTATTCAAAGACGGCGTGCTCACCACGCCTGTCCAGCTGAGACGTCGGCTCATCCAGGATCACCAAGGGGGTACGCCTGTACAGGGCTCGACCACAGGCCAGGCGTTGCCACTGGCCTCCGGACAACTCGGCGCCGCCGAAGAACTCACGCGCGAGCAGGATGTTGGGCGCCGTGTTGGCCGGGCGAACCGGGGTGACAGCCGTCGCCGAACGTGCTCACCGATCCCGAGACGAGCGCCGGCACGCAACTGCGATGTTTGAATGGACTGTCGTTCTTGGTCTGGCAAGGAGAAGCGCTGTGCCCCTGGTGTCGGTCGTGATGCCCGTGTATAACTCGGCAGCCACCCTCGGCTCGGCTGTCCGGTCGGTGCTCACGCAGACCCACAGCGACCTGGAGCTGCTGGTCACCGATGACCAGTCCTCCGACGGCTCGATGGACCTGCTGCGCGCATTCGCCGAGCAGGACGAGCGCATCCTGCCGCAGTCGGCGCCTGAGCGGGGCGGTGCGGGCCGGGCCCGCAACCTGGCGATCGAGCGGGCCCGCGGAGACTACGTCGCGTTCCTCGACAGTGACGACATGTGGCTTCCCGAGAAGACCGAGAAGCAGCTCGCCTTCGCCGCGCAGGCCACCGCGCCTTTGACGTTCACCTCGTACTTCAAGATGGACGCCGACTATCCCGGTGAGAGCACCGACTGGATCCCGAACGGACGGGTGGTCCGGGCGCGCGAGCATGTGGACTACCGCGCGATGCTGCGCCGGGACTACATCGGCGCTCTGACCGCCATGTACGACCGCAAGGTCCTCGGCACTCGGCTGATGCCCGAGATGCGCAAGCGCCAGGACTACGCCCTATGGCTGTCGATCATGCGGGACGGCGCGGACGCCCGCGGCCTGGCCGAGCCGCTCGCGGTGTACCGGGCCCACCAGGCGGGATCGCTGTCATCCAACAAGCTGTCCCTGGTGCAGTACAACTGGTCCCTGTACCGCGAGCACGAGCATCTGTCGGTCCCGCGGTCGACGCGGGCGCTGGCCGGCGCCGTATGGCAGTCGCTGCGCAACTCGCGCATCTGAATCCACTCTCCGCCCGTCGGCAAGCCCAGCGCGCGGATCTGTGGTTCGTCCTTCTGGTGTGTTCCAACCCACCCGGAGTCGTTGGCTTGCCTCACAACGACGCGGGCTCTGGATCCGTTGCCAGGCGGGCATGGAGTTCCACGTCTACGCGGACACCGTCGTATTCGAGCTTCTGTCGTTGGTGTCCTTCCACTGCGAAACCAGCGGCGCGAGCAACTCCGCATGAGGCGGGATTGTTGACCCGGTGCCCAAGCTCCAGCCGGAAGAGGTCCGCATCGTCGAAAGCCCAGCGGGCCACAGCATGGCAGGCACGGGAGGCTATGCCCTGGCCCCGGGCCGCTGCCGTTGTCCAATAGGACACCCATCCAACGGCATGACGCCGATCCACTGGGCCAAGACGCACCTGGCCGAGAACGAGGCCGCCGTCATCGACGACGGCGAAGGAATAGGCATGGTCCGCGGCCCAATGCTCAGCCCGGGCCGTGATCCACTGCTCGGCGGCCTGGACAGAATCAACCGGTTCGACGGACTGGCCACGCATGAGCGGATCCGCAAACGCGTCCATAACTGCGTGGGCGTCCTCGGCCATCCATCTGCGCAGCACCAGGCCAGAGGAGGTTTCTATTCGATCGCGCACGACGCGAGTCTTCACCAGCTGTCCTCGCCTGTCACGTCTGTTTCCCCATAGTCGACAACCCGGCCAGGGAACCGGGTCGTCTCAGGGATACGAACCAGGGAGCTGGCGCCAGTAGGTGAGCCAGTCGTGAGCGTGACGGGCCATGCTCTTCTTCCACGGCTGGGGGTCGCTGCGGGCGATTTCGTCCCACAGGCGGGCGTTGGCGCCGGAGAATGCGGCGACGTCGTCGTGTGGCGCGGTCTGCCATGAGGGGATCTGGCGTGCGCATTGGTCGGCGCTGTGTGCGGAGTGGCCGGCGTCCATGAGGCGGAGTGCGAGGACGGCGGGGTCGATCCAGGCGGCGCCGAGGGTGGGCCATGCCCAGTCGATGATGTGGGCGCGGCCGGTGATCAGGATGTTGTCCGGCGCGTAGTCCGTGTGGAGCAGGGTGTCGCCGGCGAGTTGGTGGACGCCTGCGGGGCCTGCGTAGCTCGACCATCGTTGCTCGGCCCGCTTGATGGGCAGGTTGGGGCATCGTGTGCGCTGAAGCTCGGTGAGTGCGTCGGTGACGAGCGGCAGGTCGGGCGAGCCGGGGGCGTAGTCGGCGTGCCGGCCTTCGATGCGCTCGTACCCGAGCAGGTCCCACCCGGCGGTTTGGACGCGCCACAGTATCCGCGGGGAGGCTGCGGGGAGGTGCGGGTTGATCGCGGCCTCTAATTCCTGGTGGCGGGCCTGGGGGTGGTCGGTGGGGATGCCCTTGACGAAGAGCAGCGCATCGGCGGTGCGGACGGTGGCGGCAATGCCGCTGTTCATTCCGGCGCTGGCCGTGGTTGCTTCGAGTACGGGGCCGGTGTGCTGCTCGACGGCGGCGCGGGTCTCGGCGGGGAGATCCTGCCATTGGGCGCGGGGCACAGGCATGGCGTTGGTTCCTCGGCTAAATGACGGGCCGCCCCGACCCTACGGGGATCGAGGCGGCCGTATTTTCGTTGGCTTCGTGTGCCTGCTGCTGGCAGTCGTGGCACTACTCGGGTAGATCCGGGCCAGCCATCACGCCACGCTCGCGTCACGGATCGAGGCGAGATGCCTGGTTCCGGTCTGTGAGCTGCGATGTCCGATCGACATCAGCGAAGGATGTTTTGTACTGGCTTGGGAGGCGTAGTCTCCGGCGGGTGACCAATCTCGCTGGAGCGAACGAAGCAGGCTCCGGATCGCTGACCCAGGACCTCATCGCGGTTGTCGACGCCTTCGATCTGGGCGAGGTCACTGAGGCGCCCCAGTATCTGGCGGACGGCCTGATGAACCGAAACTGGCGCATCAGCACCAAGCGAGGCGCCTTCGCGGTCAAGCAGATCCTGGATGTGCCGCTCGACGCGGCCCGCCGCAATCTGGGCACCTTGTCCGGCCTGGCCGCCAACGACATCCCGGTGTGCACCCCGATGATCAGTACCAGCGGTGACACCGTGGCAGAGATCGAAGACCGCGGCTACTGCGTCATCGAGTGGGTCGACGGCGTCCACGTGCGAGGCCGAGACCTGAGGCTGGACCAAGCTTCCGGCCTCGGCGTACGGCTCGGCCACATCCATCAAGCGCTGGCCGCGAGCCCTCCTGCCCCGGTGCCCGCCGCCCCACCGACGGCGGAGGTCACCCCCGCCGCGCAGGCAGCACAGAAGGCCGATGGATACCTGACCACGATCGCCGCGCTCGACGCCCAAACGTCGTTCGACATGTCGGTTGCCGAGCTCCTCGAGCAGCGCAAGCAGCTCCTGGCCCAGCACGCCGACGACTACCCGCTCAGTGAGGTTCCCGCCGGCCCGTACGGTTGGACGCACGGCGACTTCCAGTACCGCAACGTTCTGTGGCGTGACGGTCAGGTCGCCGCTGTGCTCGACTGGGACCGGCTTCGGGTTCGCCCATACGCCGAGGAAGTCGCCCGGACTGCGCAGGTGCAGTTCGGGGTCGACGGCCGCTTTGACTTGGAGCGGGTGCAGGCGTTCGTGGCCGGCTACCGCACGGTGATCGACCTGCCTGCCGAAGCTCTGGACGACGGCGTACGCAGGCTGTGGTGGAAGCGGCTGACGGACTTCTGGCAGCTGAGCTTCCACTACAAGCGCGGCGATCACGGCTGCGATGGCCTGTTCCTCGACGACGAGGCGCTACTGCACTGGTGGACCGCACGCCTGGACCAGGTCCAGGCCGCTATGCGGGGATAACACCAGCAGCCGCCAACTCCGGCAAGCGCGGGCCCACGAACCGCAGCGCATCAGTCGTGCATCGCTTCTGGGGTCTCGCTGCACGGCGCCTCCCTGTTGGCGTCTACGCGGTGATGCGGCGCGCTGCCTCCTGATGGAAGAGGTCGCGCTCGGCGAGCATGAGGGCCAGTGGCCCGGCAGGGAGCAGGAAGCGGCCATCGGCGGCAGCGGCGACGGCGTCGGCCATCGGCCACCAGGAGAGCTTGAAGTCCAGCTCGGTTTCGGTGAGGGACTGCGGGCCGAGGGTGAGGTCTTGGGCTTCGAAGAGGTGGACGCGGGCGGTGGAGCCGAGCGTGATCGCGAAGTGGCCGAGGGAGCGCCACCGGGTGGCGGTGACGCCGGCCTCTTCGGCGAGTTCGCGACGTGCGCACTGCTCAGAGGTTTCGCCGGGCTCGAAGCGGCCGCCGGGCAGGAACAGGAACTCGCCGCCGTGGGCGGGGAAGTTGGCTTCGAGGATGGCGACGAGGTTGTTGCTGTCGCGGGCGACGACGATGGCGGCGTCAGGGCTGTGCGGGGTGTGGGGCTCGCTCATGTGCGGCGAGCGTAGCGGGCTGAGCGAGCCATGCGGCGTAGGGAACGTTGATGACCTTGGGGTGGGCGATGCCGCGGCCGTGGTAGCCGTTCTCCCCGAAGGCGTCGCCGTGGTCGGCGCACAGGATCACCAACCACGGTGTGGTACGGGTTAGTTCGGTGATCAGCCGAGCGAGGTGGGCGTCTGCGTACGCGAGGGCTGCACGCTGTGAGGCGTGGGTGTCGGTGCTGTCGCCCGTGTAGTGGCAGTGGGGTACGTGGGTGGCTGAGACGTTGACGAACAGGAACAGCGGACCCGTGGCGTGCTGTTCGGCGACGGTCAGCGCGTGGTCGACCTGGTGCCGGGTGGAGTCGGCTTCGGGCGAGCAGAACTCGGGGCGCCAGTGGTCCTCGTCGAACATGTCCGGCAGCACCGAGCCGAGCGGGGTCTCGCGGGAGAAGTAGGTGACGCCCCCGACGCACGCAGTGCGGTAGCCGTGCTGGCCGAGGCCCGCGAGAAGGCTAGGTGCGTCGAAGACGAATGTCTCGGGGCCCACGGTCTTGAACGCCGGGGGCTTGCACTCCCACAGGCGCGGCGGCTGCTCTGGGGTGGGGAGCTTCGGCAGGAACCCCGAGAAGAACGCCATGTGCGCGGGAAGGGTGAAGGTGCCGGGCGTGTGGCGCCGCTCCCACCTGCCGTCGGGCAGGAGCGCGCCGAGGCCCGGTGTCTGGCCCTTGGCCAGGGCGGTGTGGGCGGTGTCGTACCTCAGCGAATCGAGGGTGACGAACAAGATGTTGGTGCCGCTGCGGATGATGCCGGCTGCGTCGATCATCACGGGCTCCCTGGGGCTAGGGGTGGGGTTGGATGCGGCCTTTGGACGAGGTGTTGACGGGGATCGGTACGCGGTCCTCGGCGATCATGCGGCGGATGGCGAGGAGTCCGGCGTCCTCGTCCAGGGGCTTACCGTCCGGGCCGAACAGGGCGATCACGACGTGCGGGCCGCAGGTCTGCTCGGCGGTGCGGATGCGTAGGCCGGGTGCGCCGGCTTCGCGCACGGCGTCCAGGAACACCAGCTCGTCGGTGTGCCCGAGGTCGTGGACCGTGCAGGCGTAGTGCTGGGCGTTGGTGGCGCCCTGGCACGCCTTCTGATGAAACAGACGGCTGACCTGGTGCCCGTCGTGGGCCACGTAGAGGTGGTGGGTGCGGGCGGTGACGACGAGGCAGGCGGCCATCCACCAGGCGACGCTCTCGTGGATGTCGCCCGGGTAGCTGCCTTGGGCGGCGTGGTCGTAGATCACAGCTTCGGCATGGATGGGGTTAAGCACGGGTGCGCTCCATGTGGGTGCAGATGGCATCGGCGAGTTCAGTCGGGCTCATCGAGTCGGTGTTCAGGACGGTTGCCGTGGGGTCGCTGTCGGCCACCTGTCGGAAGTTCTCGGTGAGTTGTTTCAGTCGGCCGGGCACGTCGAACAGGTCGGTGTCGTCCTGCTTGGTGTCGGTCTTGGACCGCAGGCGCTCGCGCAGCACGGCCGCCGAGCAGTGCAGATAGAACGTGTGGTCCGGGGTGGCGAGGGAGGGCCGGAACGGATCGATCAGGTGGGCCACGTCGGCGGGGTCCAGGCCGTGGGCGGCGGCGTGGCAGGCGGTGACCGAGGAGACGTACCGGTCGGCGATCACAGGGCCGATCGGCCGGCAAGCTCGTATTCGGTCGGAGACGTGCAGCAGCCCGGAGAGGTAAAACGCGAACTGCGGCAGCGCGTTGAACTGGCGGTTGGCGGTGTCGGACCATCCGGTGTGCGGGTCGGCGAGCGTGTGTAGCCGCGAGCCGTCCAGGCGCCGGGCAAGCAGGGCGGCAAGCGTCGACTTACCGATGCCGGAGACGCCTTCCAAGACAATGAACGGGCCCTGCGGGCCGTCGTATTCGATCGGCTCGTACGGGGTGGGAAGGGTGCTCACAGAGTCCCCTCGGTGAAGGCGGTCACGTGCTCGGCGACCGCGGCCGCGAGCTGGTCCGGCTTACTCAGCAGGTTGTTGACGTTCAGGCGGAGGTCCTCGCGCAGCAGGCACGGTTGGATGCCGCCGGCGTGGTCAACGCGCAGGGCCCAGAACCCCTCGACGCACTTCGTACGGAGCGGGCACGGCCCACACTGCCCGACGTGGTGGCGGCCGAGGTCGCGATGGATGACGTCGACCTCCACCCCGTCGATACGGAACACGCGCCGCCCCTGACCGACGCCGGCGATCTCCACGTGCTCCTCGCTGGTGAGGGTGCGCAGATACGCCACGAGGTCATCGGCGGGGAGAGCGGAGGAGGCGCGGTCGGTGTTGAAGTCGGTGCCGACGAGCTCGATGAACTGGATCGGCAGCCGCCGGGCGAGGGCGTAGTCGAGTATGGGCCGGATCTCGTGCGCATTCTCCTGCTGCAGCAGGCAGTTGAGCTCGACACGCTCGAACATCTCCTGCGCCGCGTCGATGCCGTCCAGGACCGTGGAGACGGGCAGCCGGGTCCCGGCGATCGCGGTGAACGTGGCGTCGGAGAAGTAGTGCAGCGAGACCTTGATCTTGTCCAGCGGTGCGTGGTTGAGCCAGGCGCGGTTGTGCCGCACGCGGGTGCCGTTGGTGATCAGGGTGTACGAGCCGTCGACGCCGGCGGGGGCCAGGCCGGTGAGGACGTCGCGGGCGAGCGGCGAGGTGAGTGGTTCACCGCCGGTGAAGTAGACCCGCTTCAGCCCGGACTCCCGAAGCGTGTTGATCACGGTCAGGAAGTCCTCGGCCCGATACGTCCGAGGCCGATGATGCAGGGTGCGGTCTGCGCGAGTCAGCCGGGGCGGGGTGTCTGCCTCGTTGTGGCAGAACCAGCAGCCGATGTTGCACACCGGCGTCAACGAGACGCGGAGCTGCCCGCGCAGGGCGGCGAAGTTCTGCAGCGCGGTCCAGTCAGTCTGCCGGGCAGCGTCTGCGGCAAGGTGGCGAGTCATCGCGTCCTCCTCGTCGAGGAATATGGGCCCCGCCCCGCCGGCTCGACCGGTCCAGGGGATGCGAGCCGACGGGGCAGGGTGATCAGCGGCGGCGGCAGAGAACGGCGAACGTACGAGTGACGCGTGCGAGGCCCCGCAGGTGTTCATAGGCCTGGGCGTCCGTGAGCTCCTCGAAGTTCTGGTGCAAATCGAGGAGCCGGTACGCCTCCCGGTAGAGGCCGCGTGCATCCGGATTGCTCTCCGCCAGGCCCTCGCGGACGAGGAGGTTAAGAGCGCCCCTCACCCGGAGCAGGTGCCGGTCGACGGCCGCCCGGTTAGGGACGTCGAAGCGGATCTGCAGCGCCCACGCGGTGTCGGCGTCGATCTGATCCACGTCGATCGGCCGCGTATCGGCCCCAGGTCGGTCGGAAGTCGCTCTGCGGTGTTCCTGGTCCACGGTGCTCACCGAACTGGTCCCCTCGTTGGCCTGATTGCTTACGAAGAGGTAACCGTCGGGGGGCTGTTGGCGGGTAGCGTTAAAAGCAGGTCGGAGTATGAAAGCCATGAACGCTGTCGGGAGTTCCAATGGCGAACCGCTCGCGCACACCCAACGCCGGGCTCAAGAGCCTTCTTGAGCAGGCAAATTGGTCCGAGACTCAGCTAGCTCAGCAAGTGAATCGGCTCGGCCAGGAAGCCGGCATGACGCTGGCTTACGGGCAGTCGTCTGTAGCGCACTGGATCCGTGGCACGCAGCCAAGGGAGCAGGTCAGGGCGCTAATTCTGGCCGCATTCGAGCGGAAGCTCCGCCGCCCTGTCACGCACGCCGAGGCTGGCCTTGTGGCGCCCCAGGCCGCGGACGGGGGTGACACTGTCGAGGAACTGATCGACCTCACAAGGGCGGACATGGACCCAACTCGCCGCAAGGTGGTGGCCGCCGGACTGTTCTCGGCGGCCCTGGTGGTGCCCCTCTTCGAGAGCCTCACAGCCCACGCAGGCGAACCCGTCTCCCCAGGCAAGAAGACCGTACGCATCGGCGAGGCACAGGTGCGCGCCGTAAGAACGATGACCGACCGGATCGCCGACATCCTCGACGAACTCGGAGCCGGCCATGCCCGCCCCATGGCGGCCGCATTCCTCACCAACACGGTTGGCCCGTGGCTAAGGGCTGAGGCCACCGAGCCCGTGCGTAAGAGCATGCTCGCCGCGGCATCCGATCTCGTGTACCTCACGGGCTGGATGGCCATGTACGAGAAGGCCCATGGACTGGGCCAGACGTACTACACCAAGGCCCTGCGCTTGGCGGCCGACGCCGAAGACCACGTGACGTACTGCCGCACGCTGCGCGGGATGAGCCTTCAGGCCTCGAACCTGCGGCACGCCCCGCTCGCTCTCGAACTGGCCGACTCTGCTGCTGAGGCAGCGCCATCCGCCGGCCCCCGCCTGGTCGCGTTCCTACGCGGCCAACAGGCCCACGCTGAGGCAATGGTGGGCAACAAGACGCAGGCCTTTCACAGGCTCCGGGAGACCGAGGAAGCCCTGTCGAAGGCGGACAACCGGCGCGACGCGATCGGCGGGTACGACCAGACGGCATACCTGTTCCACGTCTCCCACGTACTGAACGAGACCGGGGACATGCCAGGGAGCATCAAGGCACTGAAGGACTCGATCCGCGTGCAGCAGCCGCACGAACGACAGGGCCGCGTGCATTCGTACGCGGTGCTCGCACAAAGGCAGTTCGCCTACGGGCACTTGGACGCCGCATGCCGCTCATGGGGCCGGTTCCTCGACGAGTACGAGCACGTAAGCAGCGCCCGCGGAGACGAGCACTTCGCCACCATGCGCACCCGGCTCCGGCCTCACTCCAAGGTGCGCTCAGTGCGGGAGCTTGCCGTCCGGGCTCGCGAAGTAGAGGTCCTGAAGGGTTGAGTACGAAGAAGCCCTCTTGGCAGGTGTCGGGTCCACCAGGAGGGCTCCACTCGGCACGGTAGCGGCTGCCTGCCATTAATTCGAGACTTCCCGCCGGTACATGCTGGCTCATGCACCGGGCCAAGGTTTCCCGCTCCCGTGGCTGACGCATCAGGCCACAATTCCGCGTGTGTGCAACTGGCCGCGAGGGCCAAGCCTGCGCCCGAGGCCGCAGAGCTACAGCAAACCCTCCTCATCCTCGGCCCTTCGCCTGATGTCTGCGTATGCGTTCACGCGCACCCCGGGCTCACCGGGGACACGCCACACCTTGCTCGCGCCGCTACTCGCCCACAACTGACTGATCTCCGAGATCGCGCGCTTGGCAGTGGCCTCGGTGCCAGCAACGACCTCGACGACGACAAGGCCAGGCTCGCTGATGTGCTGTTCGTTCATGCAAGCCGGGACGACTGGTCCGAGCTCGAAGTTGCACGGAGCGGCATGAGTTCACCCTATGGAGGATGAAACTCCCTTCGTTGCATGGGACTTGCGTCAGGGAGGAACCGCGGCGCTGCAACGACCGCGTCATTTTGTGCGTCTCCAGGATCAACCGCCGAGATGTTGCTTTTGAGGCTGGCTGCGTAGGTCTCCGTGGGCAGCGTTTGTCGTCGAGTTTGGGCAGCACTCGATGACCTCAGAACGCAGAAATATCGATGAGATTGAGCAACGTCTCTCCCAGGGTGGAGCAGGCGACTGCGGCTTAGCGTCGTTGGACGTCTGAGAGCTGGGGGTCGGCGAGGCAGGCTTGCTCGATGTCGGCGGACGGGAACGGTGTTCGCTTGTTCTGCGTGAGGAAGCGGCGGTAGAAGTCGTCCAGGATGGCGGCGGACCGGGCGTGTAGGTCGATGATCGCGGCGATCTCGGGCTGGACGCCGTCGGGCCTTCGGCCCTCGATCCAGCCTCGTAGGAAGGCTTCATGATCCGTGTTGCCGCGAATGTCGTCGGGCAGGTGATGGCGAAGCAGGTGGTGGGCGGTGTGGCAGCGATCGTATGCGCGGTGCTTGGAGAGGAAGTCGGTCTCGTCCGCTGAGAGCTCGAAGCCAGAGTGGAGGGCCAGACCAAAGTCGGCGAAGTAGATCCGATGGCCGTCGGTGAGGATGTTGTCGAAATGGGCGTCGAAGTGAACGAGCCCGCGCGCGCTCATGAATGCGGTCCCGCGCGCCAAGGCCGCGTCCACCCAGGAGTAGAGGGAACCGTCGCTGTTCGCAGCCGTGGCGGCTCTTCGCTGGTCCTTGAGCCACGAGGCGAGCGTCTGCGGCAGATACTCCAGGAAAAGGACCAGGCTGGACGAGGACTGGCTGATGGCCTCCAACCGCCGGCGCACAGCCGGTGATGCGTCCCAGTGCGTGACGGCCCCGTCGATGCCTCCGAGCTCGTCGGCGAAGCCCTTGGGAGGCGAATCGGGCAGGATGCGCCAGTGATGCATCAGCGGAAAACCGGAGTATGCATCGGTGCGGACCCAGTTGGTGGTCATGGTGTGCACGGCCAGTTCACGCCATGCTCCGAATCCGGCGGAGCCAGCCCCGTATTGGTAGAACAGCGGCAGTCCGAAGATATTGCTGTCGATCGCGCATGCTGCCGCTGCAACTCGATGTCCGTCAGCGGGACTCGCTTGACGAAGACCGGGGTTCCGGCGATATCCAGCTTCGCGGACCTGCCCCCGATGCCGGACCCGAGCGGGGTGGCGCCGGCCACGATGTCGGTGAGCCGTTGGTCGCTCAGCAGGGACAGATGCGTGCTGACTGCCCCATGGGCAGCCATGCGGTCGGCGTGCCGCGACTCAGGCTGGTTCATCGGCGACTCCCTTGGTCTGCCCTGCACCAAGGCGAGAGCGATCTCGTAAAGGTGATCGACTCTATCCGTCGCAGCCAGTCAGTGGTGGGTGCTCAATCGTGGTCAGCTATCGGGTTTCTGCTCGGCCCGTGCCTTGGTGTGGGCAAGTCGGTAGGACTCGGTTCCGGTGTCGATGATGTTGCCGCCGAAGGTGAGCCGGTCGACGATCGCTGCGCAGAGACGGGGGTCGGTGAAGGTCTTGGTCCAGCCGCCGAAGCTTTCGTTGGAGGCGATGGCCAGGCTGTTCTTCTCCTCGCGTTCGGTCAGCACCTGGAAGAGCAGCTCGGCGCCGCGGCGGTCGAGTTCCGTGTAGCCGAGTTCGTCGATGCAGAGGAGCCGCCTGGCTGGCGAAGGACGGATACGCGGTCGACCTGATCGACCCCGTCGAGCGTCACATCACGACTGCCCGAGCCGCCGGGCTGAATGCCGAGCTCGGCGATGCACGCCGACTCGCCGCCCCGGACGCCTCGTACGACGTGGTGCTGCTGTTCGGCCCCCTCTACCACCTGCTGGAGCGCGGGGAGCGGGACCAGGCGCTCACCGAAGCGAAGCGCGTCCTCAAACCGGGCGGCCTGCTCGCCGCGGCCGGGGTGAACCGGTACGCCTCTCTCTTCGAGCACACGTCGTACCAGCACCTGCACACCGAACGGATGCTGCACTCGATCAGCACGATCCTCGAGCGCCACTTTCACGACGGCCAGAAGGCGTTCACCAAGATGTACTTCCACCGCGGCGAGCAGCTGCTGCAGGAGGTCGCGGAGGCGGGGTTCGAACGCACCGCCGTGTTCGGGATCGAGGGCCCAACGTGGGCCATGCTCAAGGCGGTCGAGCAACACACGAAGGAGCCGTTGGACATCGAGTCAGGCCTGTTCCAGTCGGCTCCGACCGCGGCGCGGCTCGCCGAACCGTACCCCGAGCTCCTCGCCGCTTCCTCGCACCTCCTCACGGTGGGACACAGGCCGTAGCACCAGTGGTCGGGCACCGCGGCGGGAAGGTCGCAACGCGGACGTCGCCCTCCGTATTGCCGACTTTGCCAGCTCGACGAAGGCACGCGTGTGCGCCGATATCCGCCACTGATCGGAGACACTCGCCATCCGCTCGCCCGGTCCGCCTTCGCCTCGGCGCGGGTGGCTCATGCGTACGGTCCGCCGCCTGATGGTGTGCGGACCGCTCGGCGTCGAGGACGTCTAGATGAGTAGTTCCGATGTGGCTCAGTGGTCCCTACCTTGTTGATCGGGATGAGCGAGCCATTCGTAGGGTTGGCTCAACCGGGGGTGTCGGGTGTGGCTTTCAGTGGTCTGCCGTCCGTGGCTTCCAACGATTCGCCGCCCGACACCC
>NZ_JAAKZW010000120.1 GCF_011044995.1 Streptomyces mesophilus
CTCATCCCACCCGCCCCATCCAGGACAGGATCCGGCCTACTTCCTCGCTACCGTCGAAGACGTCGCCGATCCCGGCAGGCGCTCCGTTCCGCGAAGGGACTCAGCCATGAAGCACACCGCACCCCAGGGCTACACCTCCGTCGCACCGTGGGTCGTCACCGACGACACAGGAGCGCTCCTCGACTTCATCACCGCGGCCTTCGCCGGCGAGGAGCTGGCCCGGGTCCCGGTCGAGGACGGCAGCATCGGCCACGGCGAGATCAGGGTCGGCGACACCGTCGTGCTGGCCTTCGACCGGCGCCCCGACTGGCCGGTGACGCCCTCGCTCCTGCGGATCTACGTCCCGGACGCGGATGCCGCGACGGCGTCTGCCGTCGCCGCGGGCGCCGAGGTGATCACCGAGCTCTCGGACAGCGCGTGGGGCGACCGGGGCGGCCGGGTGCGTGATCCCTTCGGGAACATCTGGTGGGTGGTCAGCCGGGTCGAGGAAGTGGATCCGGAAACGTCCTGGCAGCGCATGTCCGAGCCGCCGTACGCGGAATCGATGCGGATCGCGCAGGAGACGCTGGACGCCGCGCTCAGCGGCCGGCCCGTCGGCATCTCCAGTCCTCCGGTGCGTCACGCCGACTGAGGCGGCTCGACCACCCGGCGCCCCGATGCGACTCACCGACCGAGGCAGCTCACTCCCCTGGCGCCCCGATGCCACTCACCGACCGAGGCAGCTCACTCCCCCAGCACCGCCATCGCCGCATTGTGCCCGGGAATCCCGCTCACCCCACCGCCGCGCACGGCGCCCGCCCCGCAGAGCAGCACATTGGCGTGCGCGGTCTCCACACCCCAGCGGCCCGTGCCTTCCTGTGCGTACGGGAAGGCCAGGTCGCGGTGGAAGATGTTGCCGCCCGGCAGGCGCAGGTCGCGCTCCAGGTCCAGCGGGGTCTTCGCCTCGATGCAGGGCCGGCCCTGCACGTCGGTGGCGAGCACCTCGGCGATGGGCTCGTCCAGATACGCGTCGAGCTGGGCCAGCGTGGCCTTCAGGAGTTCCTCGCGTACGGCGTCGTTGTCCTCGGTGAACAGCCGCGCCGGCGTGTGCAGACCGAACAGCGTGAGGGTCTGGTAGCCGAGGGCGCGCAGGTGCTCGCCGAGGATGCTCGGGTCGGTCAGCGAGTGGCAGTAGATCTCCGAGGGCGGCGCCGAGGGCAGCGCGCCGGCCGCCGCCTCGCTGTACGCGGTGGCCAACTGCTCGTATCCCTCGGCGACATGGAAGGTCCCGGCGAAGGCCTCCCCGGGGTCGACGGACGTGTCACGCAGCCGGGGCAGCCGCTTGAGCAGCATGTTCACCTTGAGTTGCGCACCCTCGGCCGGCGCGGGCGGCGTCTCGCCGAGGAGCTCGGCCAGGGCCTGCGGTGAGGCACCGACCAGGACATGCGAGGCGGCCACCGTGAACTCCTCCGCCTCGCCCCGGCAGGTCACCTCCGCCCGCGCCCCGTCCGTCTCGATCCGCGTCGCCTCGTACCCCGTCGCGAACTCGGCGCCCGCCGCACGCGCCGCCTGCGCCAGGGCGTCGGTGAGCGCGCCCATGCCGCCGACCGGCACATCCCAGGCACCCGTGCCGCCGCCGATCACGTGATAGAGGAAGCAGCGGTTCTGCCGCAGCGACGCGTCGTGCGCGTCGGCGAAGGTCCCGATCAGCGCGTCGGTGAGTACCACTCCCCGTACGACATCGTCCTGGAAGTACTCCTCGATCGCCGCGCCCACCGGCTCCTCGAACAGCATCCGCCAGGCATCCTCGTCATCGATCCGCGCCCGCAGCCCCTCGCGCGTGGGCAGCGGCTCGGTGAGCGTCGGGAACACGCGCTCGGCGACGCGGCCCGTCAACCCGTAGAACTTCTCCCAGGCCGCGAACTCCCCCTCCCCGCCGGTGAACCGCCCGAACGCCTCCCGCGTGCGCGCCCTGCCGCCACCGACAAGGAGCCCGGTGTCCTGCCCTTCGCGCCGGACCGGCGTGTACGAGGAGACATCGCGCCCGCGGACCGAGAAGTCGAGGTCCAGATCCCGCACGATCTTCCGCGGCAGCAGACTCACGAGATACGAGTAGCGCGAAAGCCGCGCGTCGATCCCTTCGAAGGCATACGTGGAAACCGCGGCCCCACCGGTGTGCCCGAGCCGCTCGACGAGCAGCACGGACCGTCCCGCACGGGCCAGGTAGGCGGCGGCAACCAGTCCGTTGTGTCCGGCACCGACGATCACGGCGTCGTAGGCGCGGCGTGCGGGCGGGGCTCCGTGTGCGGTCATGGCTCTTCGTAACACGAGGTGCCCGGGGAGGGCGAGCGGTCGGGCCGCGCCTCGGGAGGCCGTGGTACCAGGTTCGCTTCGGGGGGCCGAGCCACCAGGCCCGCCCGAAGGGCTACCGCGTCCCCCGCTGCTGCCGCAGCGCCGCCACCCGTCGGTAGAGGTCGACCGCCTCGGCGCCGCGTCCCAGCTGTTCCAGGCAGTGGGCCTCGTCGTTGCGGCTGGCGAGGGCGTCGGGGTGGTCGGCGCCCAGGACCCGTTCGCGGGCGGCGGCGACCCGGCGGTACTCGGCGAGCGCGTCGGCCCAGCGGCCCAGCCAGCCGAGTCCGACGGCGACCTCGCGGCGGCTGACCAGGGTGTCCGGGTGCTCGGGTCCGAGCACGCGCTCGCGGACCGCGCAGACGTCGCGGGCCTCGTCGAGCGCCTCCTCCCAGCGGCCCATCCGGCCGAGGTTCACGCCCAGGCCGTGGCGCGCGCGCAAGGTCTCGGGGTGGTCGAGGCCGTGCACGCGGGCGCGGTCCTCGACGAGGTCGCGGTAGAGGGTGAGCGCCTCGGCGCTGCGCCCGAGCCGCCCGAGGCTGATGCCGACCTCGTAGCGGGCGGCCAGGGTGTCGGGGTGGTCGGCGCCGAGTGCCGTCTTACGGACTTCGGCGACCTCGCGGTACGTCTGCAGCGCTTCGTTCCAGCGGCCCAACTGACCGAGCGCGTAGGCGACTTCGTAGCGTGTGACGAGCGTGTCGGGGTGCTCGGGACCGAGGACCCGCGCGCGGGCGGTGGCCACTTCGCGCGCCATGCGGAAGGAGTCCTCGAGCCGGCCGAGTCTCGACAGGTTGAACGCGAGGTTGTGCCGGCAGCGCAGGGTGTCGGGGTGGTCGGGTCCGAGCCTGGGGTTGCGTTCGCGGGAGGCGAGTACGGCGAGATACACCTGGTGCGCCTCGAAGTGGCGCCCCAACTGGCCGAGTACGTAGGCGACTTCCTGGCGGGCGGCGAGCGTCTCGGGGTGGTCGGTGCCGAAGGCGCGCTCCCGCCCCTCGGCCACCCGGGTGTACTCGCGCAGCGCGTCGGCCGCGCGCCCGGTCCGGCTGAGGGTGAAGCCGACCTCGTAGCGGCTGGCGAGGGTGTCGGGGTGGTCGGGCCCCAGCACGTGTTCGCGCTCTGCGGCTACCGCGCGGTGCACTTCGCCGGCCTCTTCCCAGCGGCCGAGCCTGCCGAGGCTGAGTCCGGCGTTGTGCCGGCCGGCGAGCACGGCGAGCAACTCCGGCGAGGGGGTGGGGCGTTCGGGTTCGGAGAGACGTCGTTCGCCTCGGGTGTCAGTCCGCGGGATCCACTCGCCGGTCAGGCCCGCCGCCGCGTCCGGCGGAGTGGTGCGCAGGGCGGCGGACCCGCCGGCCTTGTGCCCGGTGGTCATCCCGCGGGTCCAGGACGGCAGCCGTGGCTCGTTGGACGGCGGTTGCTCGGGCCGGCGGGTGGCGGGCAGGGGCTGTGCGGGGATGCCGGTGGCACCCAGGCCGGGGACGCCTCGCCCTTCCGTGACACGTCGGGCCAGTTCGCGGGCGTCGCCGGGCCGTTCGTCGGGGCTCTTGGCGAGCAGGTCGAGCACGATCCGCTCGAAGTACTCGGGCAGTTCGGACCGGTGGCTGCGCAGCGGCTCGGGTTCGGTGTCGCGGTGGCCGACGAGGACGGCCCAGGCGTCGTCGAGGTCGAACGGCGGTGCTCCGGTGGCGATCTCGTACAGGACACAGCCAAGGGAGTACAGGTCGCTGCGGTGGTCGACCTGCTGGCCGCCGATCTGTTCGGGCGACATGTAGTGCGGGGTGCCCATGGCGATACCGGTGCCGGTGAGGCGTGAGGTGAAGCCGATGTCGGCGCCGAGGCGGGCGATGCCGAAGTCGCAGATCTTCACCGTGCCGTCGCCGAGCCGCATGATGTTCGCCGGCTTGAGATCGCGGTGCACGATGCCCTGGTCATGGGTGTACGCGAGGGCGTGCGCGACCTGTTCGGCGATCTCGACGATATCGGGGACGGGGAGCGGGTGCTGCCGGTTGTCCTCGAGGAGCTGGCTGAGGTTGCGGCCTTCGAGCAGCTCCATGACCAGGTACAGGACGCCCTCGTGCTCACCGAAGTCATGGACGACGGTGACCCCTCGGTGCTGTAGCGCGGCCGCGACCCGCGCCTCGCGCCGGAACCGCTCCCGCAGCACGCGCGTGAACGACGCGTCGTGCTGCGGACCCATGGGCTTGAGGCACTTGACGGCGACGCGCCGCCCGAGCGACTCGTCGCGGGCCCGCCACACTTCGCCCATGCCGCCGCGCCCGATCAGATCGAGCAGCCGGTAGCGGCCCTGGATCAGCCTGGTCTCCCCCACCTCTGGCATGTCGTGCTGTCGCCCCCGTCGTTTCGCTACGCCCTCCCCGGCCCGTCCAGTATGGCGGCGCGCCTGCGGAGTTTGTACGGTGCCGGACGGCTGCCCGGGCCGAGTCGCTCCATGGCGCGCAGGATGTGCTTGGGCGGTAGCTGCCAGCGTACGCGCGCCGGAATGCGGCGCAGCAGGACGCCCGCGATCCGCAGCCGTCGGTCCGCAGTCTTCACCGAAGGCCCCCGTCGGCCGTACAACTCCTGCGCATACGGCGGCAATGCGGCATACGCCAGGTTCGCCACGCCTCGCCAGATGAGGGCGCGCAGCGGCACGAGCAGCGGATGGGTGGGCGGCCGCTGAAGGAAGTCGTCGACGTCGCGCGCCTCGGGACCGGCGGCCAATTCGGGGCGCACCCGTTCGAAGTAGGTGGTCAACTCGGCTTGATTGGACGGGACTTGCTCCGGATCGAGGCCCAGGAGCCGCGCGTCCACCCGGTGCTCGTCGATGTAGCGGTCGACGAGTGCGTCGTCGAGCGGGAATCCGGACCTGCGCGCCACGTGCACATACGAGTCGATCTCGGCGCAGTGCACCCAGAGCAGCAGCTCCGGCTCGTCCACCCCGTACACCTCACCGGTGTCCGGATCGGTCGCCTTGAGCATCCGGTGGATCCGCCGCACCCGAGCGCCCGCCTTCTCGGCGGCCTCGGTGGTGCCGTAACTGATCGTGCCGACGAAGTTCGCGGTCCGCAGCAGACGACCCCAGGCGTCCTTGCGGAAGTCGGAGTTCTGCATGACGCCCCGCACGGCCCGCGGATGCAGCGCCTGCAGATACAGCGCCCGCACCCCGGCCACCCACATCATGGGATCCCCGTGCATCTGCCAGGTCACCGATTCGGGTCCGAACAACCCGGGATCCGCCTCCCGCATACGCCCCACCTCCGCTGTCAGATTAGGCGCAGCCGCGGCGCCCGGGTCAGTCGCAGGCACGATCCGATGTGCCGGGCACGAACTCCAGGGGCGGCAGCTGCGAGGAGACGAACATCGCGAGGTCATCCTCCTGCACCTGGATGTACCCGGCCATGAAGTTGAAGGAGGCGTGCTGGCCGGCGTTCTCGTCGGGCGGCACGGGCGAGGTGAGGTCCGTGCGCACCGCGCGCAGGATCCACGACTTGCCGGCGAAGCGGGTGCTCTCGGCTCCGCAGTGGGAGTAGAGGTCGTGCGGATACCAGGTCCCGGTCTTCGGGTTGTTCGGCCCCTGGACCGGGTTGAGGTCGTCGGCGGGCTTGCGCGGGGGCAGCGTCTCTTCGTCTCCGGGGTACGAGGTCGGGGTGGACGGGGCGCGTTCCGCGCTGAGCGCGGTCCCGGGCGTACCGGTGGGGCTGTCCGCGCAGCCCGCGAGCAGCAGGGCGGCCGGCAGCGCGAAGGCGGCGAGTATGCGGCGGCGTTTCATGCTCCAAGGACGCGGCGCGCACCGGTTTCGTTCGCACCGGGGTGCCGTTACATGCAGGTGGAATCCGTCTCTCCTGGCTGGAGCTCGACGGGCGGCAGTTCGGCGGAGGCGAAGACGGCGACGTCGGGGCTCGCCAGCTGGATGTAGCCCGCGAGGACGTTCTGCCCCAGGGCCTGGCCGCCCTGTTCGACCGGCGAGGGCAGGTCCGTGCGTACGGTGCGCACCAGCCAGGTGCGCCCTGCGAACTCGGTGCTGTGCAGGCCGCAATGGGAGTTGAAGTCATGCGGATACCACTTGCCCGGCTCGGGCTTGCGCGGCGCCTTGGCTGGTTCCCCGCCGCTCAGATCACCGGCGTCGCGGGCGGGCAGCGAAGCCTCGGGGCCGGACTCCGCTCCTGGGTCTGAAGCCGCCACGGAGGCGCCGCAGCCGGTGAGGAACATCAGGGCGGACAGGACCAGGGCGGCGGCACTCATTCTCCGTGTCATGCCTCTTGGACGCCGGCTGTCCGCGTTTCGTTCGCCGCCCCACGGCAGTTCGGGCCGTCCCTGCGCGGCGCCTCAGGTCACCGCCGCGCCCAACGCCAGGAACCCGCAGATCAGCACGAACAGAATCGCGAGCAACGGCCAGACGAACCGCAGGTACTTGTCGTAGCCGACCTTCGCGAGCGCCACGCCGCCGATGGTCACGGCCGTGGTCGGCACCCACAGGTTCATCCAGCCGCTGGCCGCCGCCCAGGCCGTGACCACCACGGCCCGCGAGACGCCCGCGAAGTCGGCGAGCGGAGCGAGGATGGGCATGGTGAGCGTCGCGTGCCCCGAGGTGGAGGGGATCAGGAACGCCAGCGGCAGGTTCACCACGAACACGATGATCGCGAACAGCGCGGACGACGTGCCCTTGACCACCCCTTCGATGGAGTGGAGCACCGTGTCCGTGATCTTCGAGTTGTTCATGATCACGGTGACGCCGCGGGCCAGCATGATGACGAGCGCCGGCGAGATGAAGTCCGCCGCACCCTGGATGATCGTCGAGCTGAGCTTGGGCTCGTTCATCCGCGCCACAAGGCCCACGAGCACGGCCGCGACCAGGAACAGCGCGGCCAACTGCGGGAAGGACCAGCCCAGTTCCCAGCTGTACGGTGTGGCGTCGGCCTTGCCGCTGAGCGCGCTCGACCAGGGCACCACCGAGAAGATCATGAACGCGAAGACCAGGCCGACCATGACGAGCACGCCCTTGTGGAGCCGCGTCAGCTGGGGCGGCTCCCCGACGGTGGCCTGCGCGGCGTGTTCCCGGTCCCCGGGCTGGAAGCCGCCGATCGACTTGGACGGATCCTTCTGTACGCGCTTGGCGTACCGCACCACGTACGCGATGGTCACGGCGGTGAGCACGATCCACATGGCGAAGCGGAGCACGATGCCGTCACCGAGCGAGATCCCGGCGGCGGACGAGGCGACCCCGGTCGCGAACGGGTTGACCGTCGAGCACATCACTCCGACACCGGCACCGAGAATGGCCGTGCCCACGGCGACCATCCGGTCGAAGCGGAGCGCGAGCATCATCGGGACGAGCAGGCCGTAGAACCCGAGGGTCTCCTCGGCGAACCCCTCGACGGTGCCGAGCAGCGAGAACACCACCATCACGCCCGCGATCAGGAGCGCACCGCGGTCCCGCAGCCGGTGCGCGAGCCGGGCGATCCCGCGGTCGAGCGCGCCGGTCGCGAAGACCACGGTGATGAACGCGCCGATGGCGAGCACGAACAGGAACACGCCCGCGCTGCCGTACAGCGAGCCCGCCATGTCCGGGCCGACCTGGCCGGTCTTCTCGTCCTGCACGCCGTACAGACCGTTGACCGGCGCCAGGAACAGGTCGTTGAGCCGGTCGACGAAGGACTGCCCGGAGGGGACGCGGTGGTACGTGCCCTCGATCGGGCCGCCGTCCTCGTTGCGGTCGTACTGGCCGGCCGGGATCAGGAAGGCGAGCAGCCACACGCCGATCGTGACGATCGCCAGGATGGTGAGGGCGCTCGGGAAGGTGAACTTCTTCTTCTCCGGCTCCTGTTCGGGCGCCTGGGTGTCGCTGGTGCTCACGAGGTGGCTCCCGGCGCACCCGTACGGCCGCGGAAGTCCTCGGCGTACTCGGTGACGAAGGCCGCCATCGCGACGACGGTGTTGCGGAGCTCGGAGAGCAGGACGCGTTCATTGGGGGCGTGCAGGTTGCACATGCCGTCCTGTGCGCCGAAGAGCAGCACTTCGGCGCCGGGTGCGGCCTGCGCGAGACCGTTGACCAGCGGGATGGAACCGCCGGTGGCGACGTAGCCGGCTTCCTTGCCCCAGGCTTTCCGCAGTGCGCTGCGGGCCGCTTCGTAGGCCGGTCCGCCGGTGGCCGCCTCGTATCCGGGGCCGGTGTCGCCGGGGGTGACGGTCAGTTCGATGCCGAAGGGCCGCTGCGCCCGCAGATGCTCGACGAGTTTGTCGCGCGCGTCCTTGGGGTCCTGGAGCGGGTGGAAGCGGAGGTTGAGCTTGGCGCGGGCGTACGGCACGACGGCGGACGCCGCGTGTTCGACGCTCGGGGCGTCCAGACCGATCACGGTGATCGCGGGCCCGGACCACAGCCGTTCCCCGAGGCCGCCGGAGCCGATCAGCGGCAGCCCGTCCTGGACGCCGGCGAGCGAGCGGAACTCGTCCTCGGTGTAGCCCGCCCCGCTCCACTCGTCGCGGCGCAGACCGGGTACGGCGACATCGCCCTTGTCGTCGTGCAGGGTGGCGAGGGCCCGGAGGAGCACGAGCAGGGCGTCGGGCGCCGCGCCGCCGAACTCACCGCTGTGCCGGGGCTCTTCCAGGGTGCGCACCTCGACGACGACCTCCGCGGCGCCCCGCAGACCGGTCGTGAGCGTCGGGGTGCCCGGGCGGAGATTGCCGAGGTCGGCGATGACCATCGCGTCGCAGGCGAAGCGTTCGGGGTCGGTGGGCGGATAGTCGTCGAAGGGGCTGCCGTACTCCTCCTGCCCCTCGATGATCATCTTGATCCCGACCGGCGGCCGGCCGCCGAAGACCCGGAGCATGCCGAGGTGGGCGATCACATTCGACTTGTCGTCGGCGATCCCCCGCGCCCGCAGTCCGCCGCCGGGGTCGTCGGTGGGGGTGGGCACGAAGGGCGGGGACAGCCAGGAGGACTCGTCGCCCGGCGGCTGCACGTCGTAGTGCCCGTAGAGGAGCACGGTGGGTGCGCCCGGGTCGGGCGGCGGGATGTACGCGTACACCGCGGGGGCCGTGTCCGGCAGGTCGAGCCGCTCGATGTGCTCGACGCCCGCGCCGCGCAGCAGCTCCACCACCAGGTCATGGGCCTGTTCGAGCGGTTCGGGCGGGAAGCCCGGGAACGCGATCGAGGGGATGGCGGCGAGCCGTTCGAGGTCGGCGCGCAGGCCGTCCATCAGCCCGTCGACCGTGCCCTCCAGAGTGCCGATCTCCATGGTGCTGCCCCTGACTGTGGCGCGGACGTACTTCGACGTCACACTTCCCGACCACTCGGGGGCCCGCATTCCGGGCGGGGCAGGCGTGTGGCGCCGCGCGGCGGTTCCGGTTCACCACTGCTTCCCGCCGAGGCGGCGACCGCGCCTCGCATGGGTCCTGTACGCCGGTCCCGTACGCCGGTCCTGTTCGCCGGTCCTGTACGCCGCCGGAAGCCGGGCCGCCGCCCTCGTGAGGTCCGGAAAATCGGCGGCAACCTTTGCGCTCGCGGCGGTCACTGAGTAGTGCACCATCGGCTCGACATCGCGGACGGACGGACCATGAGCACACCGAGACAGGCCGCGCGGCAGCGCAGACACCGACGCAGGCTCATACTCGGCGCCGCCGCGGCGGTGATCGGCGCCGGCCTGCTCGCCTCCCTGCTCCTGGCGCTGCTCCCCGGCCGCGACGCCGGCGCTCGCTCCGCCACGAGCACGCCCGCGGGCGCCACCACTGCCGCCGGGACCGGAACCCCGACCGCCACGACGCCGGATGCGACCGGCTCCCCCACCCCGAAGAGTTCCGCGAGCACCAAGCCGGCCCGCCCGTCGCCCAGCGCGACAGCGCGGCCCTCCCGAAAGCCCGCCACCACTTCGCAGGCGGGCCGGATCCAGCCCAACACCCCGTACAAGGGCGTGGCCACCGCGTACGAGGCCGCGGACGGGAACGGCGCCTGCCTCTTCGGCCCGAGCCCCGACCTCATGGTCGCGGCCATGAACACCACCGACTACGAGACGGCCAAGGCGTGCGGCGCCCATGTGCTCGTCCGCGCGGCCAACGGCAAATCCATCACCGTACGCATCACCAATGAATGCCCCCTGCCCTGCGCGCCCGGGCAACTCGACCTCAGCCAACAGGCCTTCGCCGAGCTCGCCGACCTCAAGGTCGGCCGGATCCCCATCACGTGGAGCCTGGTGAGCCCCGGCACCTCGGAAACGATCTCCCTGCGGTACAAGACGGGCTCGAGCCGCCACTGGTGCGCCGTCCAGGCCATCGGCCACCGCAACCCCCTGGCCGGGCTGGAGATCCGCACCCCGAACGGCTGGCGGCGGCTGCCCCGCACCGCGTACAACTACTTCCTCGCCGAGAACGGCAGCGGGTGCGGCGGCACGATCCGGCTCACCGACATCTACGGCGAACAGCTGACCGTCACAGGGATCGCGGTGCGTCCGAACGCCGCGCAACCCACCGGGGTCCAGTTCGCCCGCCACTGATCCGGTGCTTGCACCTGCTGTGACGAGGATCGCGGCGGTGGTCCGGCGCGCCGCACACACACGTCAGGACGTGTTGTCCCCGTTGTCGTCGAGGCGCAGGCGGCGGGCGAGCACATCACGGGCGACGTCCAGCAGGGGCCGGTTCTGGCTGAAGGCGTAGCCGCGGAGCCGGATCAGGGCGTGGTCGCAGTCGGTGTCGAGCTGGTCGGCGAGCATGCCGGTGGCCTGGTGGACCTCGGCGAAGTGGAGGCCGGGCTCGTCCAGGAGGGGCGCGCTGGGGAGTTGCGCCTGTGCGGCGGTGGCGATGGCGATCTGGCTGATGGTTCCGGCCAGCCGGAACGCGTCGGTGAGCTGGTCGGTGGACATCGGACCGGGCCGGACGCGGTGCCCGGTGAGGGCTCCGAGCGCGATGACCCCGATGCGCAGCGGGAAGGCGAACACCGCGCGCACGCCGAGAGCTTCGATGGCACCGGGCAGACCGAGCCAGCGGTCGGTGGCGAACGCGGTGGTGTCGGCCACGTCGGGCAGCAGGATCAAGGCGCCGTGGTGGGCGGCGTCCAGGCTCGGACCTTGGCCCTGGACCTGTTGCAGATCCTCCAGTGCGACGGTGCGCTCGCCGAACGACTGCACCAGCTCCGCCTTCTCGCCACCGGGCGCCAGGAGCAGGCCGAGGCCGTCCAGGCCCAGCATGTCGGCGCAGGCGGCGAGAGGCAGGGGCGCCAGGCCGGGGCCCGCGTGGGAATTCAGGGTGCGCAGGTAGTCGGCCATCACCGGAAGAATCACCGAAGCCACCCCCCTCTGGACTCCGTGCAGTTCACCCGGAGGCCGGCCCACCAGTCAGCACCGATGGGCACACGCCTCACCGATCGCGCCGCTCGAGAAGCGAGGCGTCGGCCGTGCCCTGCAGGACCTGACGTGCGATCTCGGTGAGGCGCGTCTGGTGCGACCGTGCATAGCCGCGCATGACGGTGAACGCTTCCTCGACATCGGTATTGCGGCGGTTCGCCAGATAGCCCTTGGCCTGCTCGATGATCACACGGCTGTCCAGAGCGGCCTGTAGTTGCGCGGTCACTGTCATTTGTTCACTCACCGCCCGCTGCTGCAGGACACCGATGGTCGCCGTGTCGGCCAGCGCCTGGGCAAGCCGCAGCTGTGCGGCGTTCAGCGGGCCGGGCTGGTCACGGAACAGGTTCAATGCCCCGATCACCTGGTCGTGCAGCCGCAGCGGAGCCGCGACGACCGAGGTGAAGCCGAACTTGACGGCACGCGGCGCGAACCGGGGCCACCGCATCTCCGCGGTGGTCGTGGCCAGTTGTACGTCGGGGACGGGCTTCTGGAAGCGGAAACAGTCCCGGCAGGGGCCTTCGTCCCATTCGATGCTGGCCAGTTCCAGCGTGCGGGTGCGCTCGTCCGACGCCGCAGCATCCACCAGCTGACCGGTCGGAGTGGCGAGCAGAACCCCGGCGGCTGCCACGTCCAGCAGCTCCACACAGTGGTCGGCGAGCGTGTGCAGGAATCCGATGACGTCGAAGTCCTGCACCAAGGTGTCGGCGAGATCCACGAATGCGGTCGCCAACTGTTCCTCACGCGAAAGCTCGGGCATGCTCCCTCACCTCCCAAGAGTGATCAGGAGACACCTTCCCACAGGAGTGCCGCTCACCTCTGCATCCAGTCTTGCTCGGATCGCGGACCATTACCAGAACGCCTGGTGAGCGGCGCTGTCGCAGCGGTCTGCCGGTCGGACGGCAAGGGTCAGCCGGTCCCATCGGGGTGCATGCGTCGCGCCTGGGAGCGACTGTCGGTCAGGCAGGTCTGGAGCACCGGAGTCGCTGGAAGCGTGTGCAGGGTGTGGCTCATCGTCTCTCCGGAGAGGCAGGCCCGCCCGCTTCAGCCGGTTCCGCGAGTCGGCGTTCCAGTTCGTCGGCGATGAGCTCACTGCCCGTACGGAACCACCGCGGATCGCAGGCGGCGGCCATGAGCCGCGCGGCGGCCGCCGCACCCGTCTCCGGGGGAATGATCAACAGGTCCCAGCGCTGGACGCGGTAGGAGAGAAGGAGGAGTTGATGCACGTCCTGCCCGTCCTGGAACCAGCCCACTTTGACCACGTGGCCGTTGACGGGGACCTTGCGGGGTGCGTCGGGCCAGTGTGTCGGGTTGACCGTGACGCGAGTGATGAGGCCCCACCGCGGGTCCAACAGGTCGGTCAACGAAGGCAGTTCACGCGTGAGCTCCCTCGAGCGGGGCCACCAGGCACCGTCGAGCAATCCAGAAGGCGGACCTGGAGGCTTGAGCGAGAGCCGGACCGGTGGATACCCGGACGGCGTGGCCATCAGTGTGGTCGGCATGGATCGTGCGGTGAGCACCGTCATGGTGTCGACCCGTCCCCGGACCTGTCGTACCCGGCCCAGTGATTCGAACCGAGAGAGATACCGGCATGGAAGCCGGTCAGCAAATGCTCTCGGTACGGCCGACCCTACTCTGGCGCCGGCCGCGACCACGACTGCCCGGACCGCAGACCGCCGCGCGGCTTTCCAGTACCTTGCCGGACATGGCCGAGGACAGTTCCCGTACGCCACGCGAGGAAACGACGCTGGAGCGGGCCGACCGCAACTACGGTGAACTGCTCCAGGAGCTGAGGATCATCCAGACCGGGGTGCAGATCCTCTTCGCGTTTCTGCTGACCCTGGCCTTCACCGCCCGCTTCGCCACGCTCGACACCGCGCAGCGCGCCATTTACATCACCACGCTGCTCCTGGCGGTGTTCGCCGCCGCGCTGTTCACCGCGCCGGCCGCACTGCACCGCACCCTGTTCCAGCGCGGCGCCAAGCCAGAGATCGTACGGACCTCGTCACGGCTCGCCGGAGCGGGTATGGCCGTGCTGATGCTGACACTCACCGGTTCGGTGCTGCTCGTCGTCGACGTCGTCCTGGGCCGGGTCGAGGGCGTGCTCGCGGGGAGTGCGACCCTGCTGGTGTGCGGCGGACTGTGGGGACTGCTGCCGCAGCTCGTCGGACGGCACGCCGCGCGGTCCGAGGCCCGCCCGTCCCCCGAGCTGGCAACCGGAGCGGACCGGCTCTGAGAGCCGGCCGCCGGCACAGCGCGGCCTCACTTGGTACAGGGTGGACCTATCTGCAACCTCTGGGCAGGACTACCCTGTTGAGTGAAGCCCGAGCCCCCGGCAGCGACCAACTCCCTCAAGCTCGCGGCACCACGCGAGCAGGGGACCCTTTCGCGCGGGAAGGCCCGCCGTGATCCTCTTGTTCGCCGTCACTGCCGTTGCCCTGTTCGGCCTGGGCTTCGTCAACGCACTGTGGTGGGTTGTCGGAGCCGTACTGATCTTCGCGTACTTCCACTACGGCCGCCGCGGGCCAGGGCGCCGCGGACGCTGGTTGCGCGAAGACCGCCGCGACCGGGCGAGCACCCTCACCAGGCGGACGCCATGAACCCGTTGGTCACGGTCAGGGAAGAGCGCTGGGCGCTGAAGGCCGAGATGGCCTGGGGGGTTCCGGCCCAAGCGCCGGCCGTCGCCCTGCTGCGCGCGGAGAACGACTCGCTGCGCCGGACGCTGGCCGGGCGTGCGGTGATCGACCAGGCACGCGGCATGGTGATGGCCCTGACTCCGTGCACCCGCGGGGAGGCCAGGAGTCTGCTGGTGGATGTCTCACGCCAGTGCGACCTCAAGCTCCGCGAGGTTGCCGCGGCCCTCGTGGCCACCTCGGACGGGGCGCAGCTGCCCCGCCACATGCAGGCAGCACTGCGTAGAGCGCTGCGGCGACTGCACGCAGCACAGCGCCGACGACCTGTCACCGAGCATCGGGCAAGCTTCCCGGAAGGGCAGGAACATGATCCGCACAGCTGACATCCGCGAGTGGCGCGACCGCAACGTGGTGGACACCGAGGGACACAAGATCGGCGTACTCGAAGCGGTCTATGTGGACACCACCACGGACGAGCCCGCCATGGTCACCGTGCGGACGGGCCTGCCGACCCGCCACCGGCTGCTCTTCGTGCCCCTCGACGAAGCCGTCGCGGGGCCGGACCACCTGCAGGTCCGGTACGTCAAATCGCTGGTGCGCAAGGCTCCTTCGATCGGGACGGACGACGTCCTGCCCGCCGAGCAGGAGGCAGCGATCTTCCAGCACTACGGCCTCACCTACCAGCCCGGCGCCGGGGGCGAGAGGCAACTTGCCCGCCGATGACCACCTGTGTGACGAGGGACGCGCCATGCAGCAGGCGATCACGGTTCCCGAAGCCCATCGAAGGCTCACGGCTGTCCCCGAAGCGGAGGCTGTGGATCCGCTGGCCGCCGAGGTCCTCGAACTCCGGGCTCTCAACGACCAGTTGAGCCGGGCCATGGCCAGCCGTGCGGTGATCGACCAGGCACGCGGCATGCTGATGGTCCTTGCGCCGTGTTCCAGCGAGCGCGCCTGGGGCCTGCTGGTCGAGTTGTCACAGCGCTCCAACGTGAAGCTCCGGCTCGTGGCGGCCGCCCTGGTCGCTGCCGCCGACGATGAGCCGCTCCCGGAGCACATGCGCCGTGAACTGCGCGCCGTCCTGCGGCGCCTGCAGTCAGTCGGCTCACCATGACAGGCGACCGATCCCCTGCGATCCCGCCGCGTACGGGCAGAGGGCACGCCGGGGTGGCGTATTTCGGCGGGCGCGTGCCCGGCGGGGCTCGACCCGGACCGGATTCGGCTGGATGGTGGAGTCAGGGGCCACCGCCCTGCCGGACCCGTCGAGGAGGCCGTCATGGCCGATCAGGGAAACCCGTACCTGCGCGGGCTGTTCGCTCCCGTACGCGAGGAGGTCACCGCTCATGACCTGCCGGTGAGCGGCCGGATCCCGCACGGTCTCGAGGGGCGGTACCTGCGCAACGGGCCCAATCCGCTGAACCTCGACGATCCGGCGACGTACCACTGGTTCAGCGGGCCGGGCATGGTGCACGGGGTACGGCTGCGCGACGGACGGGCACAGTGGTACCGCAACCGGTGGGTGCGCAACGACGCGATGGCGACGGCGCTCGGTGACAAGCCGCTGCACGGGCCGCGCCATCTGGACATGGACCTGGCGCCCAACACACACATCCTGAACTTCGCCGGCCGCTGCCTCGCCACCGTCGAGGGCGGGGCGCTGCCCTACGAACTGGACGGCGATCTCAACACCCTTGGACCGTACGACTTCCAGGGCACGCTGCCGGGTGGCTTCGCCGCGCACACCACGATCGACCCGGTCAGCGGGGAGCTGCACGCCGTGGCGTACTGCTGGGCGTACCCGTATGTGCAGTATCTGGTCGTGGGAGTCGACGGGCGGGTGCGCAGGTCGGTGGACATCCCCGTCGACGGCCGGCCGATGATGCACGACTTCTCCCTCACCGCCTCGCACGTTCTGCTCTACGACCTGCCCGTGGTCTTCCATCCGGATCCTGCCAACGCGCCTTCGTCGATGCCCTACATCTGGGATCCCGAGCGCACGCCCCGGCTCGGCGTGCTGCCGCGTGAGGGAGGGGCCGAGGACGTGCGGTGGCTGGAGATCGAGCCGTGCTTCGTCTTCCACCCCATGAGCGCGTACGAGGACGGCGCAGGACGGATCACCATCCATCTCGTGCGCTACGACCGGATGTTCGCGGGCCAGGACAGCCGGGGTCCCGACGAGACACCGCCACGGCTCGTCCGCTGGACCGTCGATCTCGCGGCCGGGACGGTGCGCGAGGACGGACTCGACGACCGTGCCGTGGAGTTCCCGAGGATCGACCCCCGGCGGGAGACCGGCGCCCACCGGTACGGCTACGGGGTGCTCGAACCCACCGACGGATACGCCGCCGAGCGCGCCCGCCGCCACCTCCTCTCCCCCACCGCACCGGCGCTCGATCTCACCCAAGTCGGCGTCGGCATCGTCAAGTTCGATCTGGAGCGGGGCAGCAGTGAGGTGCATCGCTTCCATCGGGACGGAGATGTCGGCGAGGGCGTCTTCGTGCCGTCACCGGACGGCGGTGCCGAGGACGACGGATGGATCCTTTCGTACGTATTCGATCCCGAGCGCGGCGCCACGGACCTGGTGGTACTCGCCGCCCAGGACCTGAGCGGCGAGCCCCTCGCGCGCGTGCATCTGCCGGTGCGGGTGCCGGTGGGATTCCATGGCAACTGGATGCCGGACCACGTGGGCTGAGCATCGGCCGCGTCGGCCTCCGCTGTTCTTGACGGACAGGATCCGGTCGCGGGAGCACACCGCGACCGGACCGATGTGCTTCACCCGGCGGACAGGACGACCTTGAGCGAGATGCGACGTCCCGTGATCGTGGGAGTGGACGGCTCGGCGCGCAGCCGTATCGCGGCCGCGTGGGCGGCGGGTGCGGCCCGGACGCTCGGTGCGGAGCTGCACGTGGTGCGTGTCGGGCGGCCGGTGCAGGACGAGGCCGAACAGTGGCCCTGCCTTCGCGTGCACGCACAGGACCGCGTCGTACGTGAACTCGCCGAGCAGCAGCCGGAGTTGAAGGCCGTCGGTGTGCGGCTGACGGGCTTGGTGGTGCCGTGCCTGCTCGAGTATGCGGCACAGGGCGCGCTGCTGGTGCTCGGCGCCCGGGGCGGCGGCGGGTTCCCCGGGCTCGGCGTGGGGTCCACCGCCTGGGCCGCCGCGGGGAGTTCGGCCGGTCCGGTCGTCCTGGTTCCGGGTGGATCGGCGGCGGAGGACGTTGCACGCGTGCGCGCGGGCGCTGCCCCGGTCGTGCTCGGTCTCGATGCGCGACGTCCGGCCGCGGCCGCCGCGGATGCGGCGTTCTCCTGGGCGGAGTCGCTCGGCGCTCCGTTGCGCATCCTGCACGCCTGGCAGTTGCCGTCACCCGCCGCGGCCTGGATGCCGTTCTCTGCGCCCGCGAAGGACCGCGCCACGTGGGAGGTGCACGAGGTGCAGCTCCTGCGGGATGCGGTGCGACCCTGGCGCGAGAAGTATCCGGACGTGCACGTGATCGAGGACGTGGTCCTGCACAGTCCGGCCAAGGCACTGGTCACCGCCTCGCGCGCCGCACAACTGCTGATCGTCGGGCGGGACGGTGACCTGCTCGGGCCGGTGGTGGACGCGGTGGTCCACCACACCAAGTGCTCATTGGCGGTGGTGCCTTCGTAAACGCCTACGCGTGGGCGATGACGGCGACGGGTGCGGCGGCGTGGTGCAGCACGGCGTGGGTGACGGGGCCGATATGGGCGCCGAGCGGATTGCGGCGGATGCGGCGGCCCACGACCACGAGGGATGCCTCGCGGGAGGCGTCGACGAGGTGGGTGGCCGGCCCGCCGAAGTGGGACTTCTCCATGACCTCGACAGCAGGGAACTTCCGCCGCCACGGCCGCAGTGCCTCCGCCAGGGCGGCGGTCTGCCCGCGGGCGAGTTCGGCGTGGAATTCGAGATCCGCGGTCAGGCCGTAGGCGAAATAGGGCGGTGGGTTCCACCCGTGCACGACCCGCAGGGACGTACCCCGTCGGCCGGCCGCCTCGAAGGCGAACTCGATGACCGAGTCGTCGGGGTGGTCCGCGTCCAGGCCCAGGACGACGGGCCGGAAGGGCCCGGCCGTGGACGGAATTCCGGCAGGGTCCATCTCGTGCTCGTCGGCGGCCTGTTCACCGGCGCGGACCAGGACCACGGGCTGCGTGGCATGTGCGACGACGGCCGAGCCGACGGAACCGACCAGGTAACCGCCGATTCCGCTCAGGCCACGCGATCCCAGGACGAGCAGTTCGGTGTCCTCCTTCGGCAGCCGCGGCAGGACTTCGCCGGGACGGCCCGAGACCTGCTCGGTGGTCACCTCGAGACCGGGGTGCCGCAGACGCAGCCCCTCGGCCGACTCGCGCGGAATACGTTCGGACCAGTGCTGCTGCGTCTCCGCGCCCGGGGGTGCAGTTTGGGCCACGGGGATCGGCGCCGGTTCCCAGACGTGCACCAACTTCAAGGGCAGTTGGCGCAGTTCGGCCTCTCGGGCAGCCCATTCGGCAGCGGCCCGGCTTTCGGGTGAGCCGTCGAGGCCCACGCTGATGGTTCGGGACATGAACTCCACCTCCAGGGTCCGCAGACCCGGTTCCGGTTTCGATTCGACAGGTACGACAGGTGGGCGGGGGTTCCTGCGGACGGCATGGGGCGGCGGAACCCTCCCGGGCCCCGCCACCCCTCCCGCCGTCAGCGCAGCCAGCCGTTTCGGCTGACGAGCGGGAGCTTGGCCCAGGTCCTGCCGAGGCCGAGGGTGTTGCCGGCGGATGCGGCGGCCAGGGCGATCAGGGCGACGGCGTAGATGACGTGGTACTCGACGAGCGGGTTGGTGGACATGCTCGGGGAGCCGTCGGACAGGTGCTTGGCGGGCGGCCATTGGGCGATCCACATCAGCGCCATCATCACGGTGCCGGCCAGCGCGGCGAACCGCAGCGCGACCCCGGCGATCAGCGCGACGCCGATGCCGAGCAGACCGAGCATGAACAGCCAGTTCGCCCAGCCGGCGCCGGCCCAGTCGTGGAACGTGGACTCCATCGGTCCGGCGGACACCCCGCCGAGGAAACCCAGGGTGGGCGAGCCGCCGTCGATCCAGCCCTTGCCGGACCCGGTCGCGTAGCCGAAGCCGAAGGTCTTGTCGAGGAAGGCCCACACGAAGGTGAACCCGGTGACCAGACGCAGGCCGGCGAAGGCGTAGGCCCGAGCGGCGTATGCATCGGTGCCGGCCGACACGGCGGGCCGGGATCCGGTGTCGGTCCGGTTCCTGCGCAGCGAGGGCAGAGAGAAGCCCGGGCGACGGTGCGGGTGCTCGTGCACGGCCATGATGGTGATCCCTTCAGGGATGTTCCGGCGGTTTCTGACACCCCTCACTCTGGTCGGCCCGCGGACACGGCGCCGGATGCCGATGGGCCACGCCTGCGGGGCTGAACGGCCCTTCCTTCGGGGCCAGTCGGGTCTTGGGCCGATGCGCGTGCCGGCCCATCGGTGAGCGGCCGGCCATGAACCTGCCCCAGGGCGCCGCCGTCACCGGCGGGGACAATCAGCACCTCGCTGTACGGGTGCGTCTCGCGGTTGCCTCGTACGACAAGCAGCGGGCCGGACGTGAGCGCGGCCAGCCGTCGGCTCACCGAACCCAGGAGCAGGCCGGCAATCCCGCCAAGTCCCCGGCAGCCGACGACCGTGAGCTCGGCGTGACGTCCGCGGGCCGCGAGGACGGTGGCCGCCCGTCCCCGCACGGGCAGTGTCAGGACGCAAAGCCCGGGGTGGCGGGCGCGTACGCGGGCGACGGCGGAGGCCAGAACGGGTCCGGCCTCGTCGAGATCGGACACGGCGTACACGATCTCCAGGACGGTGGCGCGCGAGGACGCCTCCTCGGCGGCACGGTCCAGGGCTCTCGTGGAGCCGAGGGAACCGTCCACGCCGATGGTGATACCGCGGCGGGTCATGGCTGTTCCTCCCTTGGGCGTGGCCACCCGGCCGGTGCCGGGAGCCGGATCAGTCGTGCGGGACCACCACGACGGGGCAGCTCACGTGGTGGATGACGGAGTGCGTGACCCGGCCGAGGCGTGCGACGGGCCCGCGGCGGCCGACGACCAGGAGCGAGGCGCCCAGGGAGGCCTTCAGCAGGACGTGACCGCAGTGCCCGTAGACGAGTCGCTCGCTGACGGGCGTGTCCGGGAACTTGCGCCGCCACGGCCGCAGTACCGAGGTCAGCGTCCGCAAGGTGCCCTGCTCCAGGTCGGTGCTGTCGGCCGGGACGGTGACGGCGGGGATGTATGCCGACAGCGGCGGCAGCGTCCAGGCGTGCACCACTTCGAGAGGCGCGCCCCGCGAGGCTGCGGCGTCGAAGGCGTACGCGAGCAGCTCCTCGCCCGGCCGGGTGAGGTCGAGTCCGAGGACCACCGGGCGGTACGGGGTGGTATGCGTCAGGGCTCCGTCGGGGTCTGGTTCGTGGGCGTCCTCGGGGAGTTCACCGGCGCGGACCAGAACGACGGGACGCGGGGCCCGGGCGGCCACGCCGAGTGCGACCGAGCCGACCATGAACGCGGCGAAGCCGCTGTAGCCCCGGGATCCGAGGACCAGGAGCTCCGCCTCGGCCGCCGCTTCCACCAGTGTCGGGACCGGTGCTCCGGGGAGCTGCCGGGCGTGGATCTCCAGAGTCGGATGGGCGTAGGAGAGGCCGATGGCCGCGATATTGAGTACGCCGTCGAACCGTGCGGCGGCCACGTCGAGTTCGGGCAGCCCTGTGGGCGGGTGCGGTCCGTCGGTGACGTGCAGGAGGCGGAGCGGCAGGCCGCGGCGGATGGCTTCGCGGGCGGCCCAGTCGGCGGCGTCGAGGCTCTCGCGGGAGCCGTCGAGGCCGGCGATGACGACACGGTTCATGGTGCACCTCGGGGGCGTTCAGTGAGGCCATGCCCAGGAGGCGACTTCGGGCAGGTCGGTGCCGTGTTCGCGGATCCAGGCGTGGTGGCGGGTGCGGGCGTCGGCCATCCGCTGGCGGACGGCGGCGGCGCGGACGGCGAGGCCGGGGACGCGGTCGATCACGTCCATGACCAGGCGGTAGCGGTCGAGATCGTTGCGGACGACCATGTCGAACGGGGTCGTGGTGGTGCCCGACTCCTTGTAGCCGCGTACGTGCAGATGGGCGTGGCCGGCGCGACGGTAGGCGAGGCGGTGGATCAGCCACGGGTAGCCGTGGTACGCGAAGATCACCGGCTTGTCCCGGGTGAACAGGGCGTCGTACTCGTGGTCGGGCATGCCGTGCGGGTGTTCCTCGCGCGGCATCAGACGCGCGATGTCGACGACGTTGACCACGCGCACGGCGAGGTCGGGCAGGTGCTCGCGCAGCAGCGCGGTGGCGGCCAGGACTTCCTGGGTGGGCACATCGCCCGCGCAGCCCAGTACGACGTCCGGCGCGCGGTCGCCGTTGTCCGAGCCGGCCCAGTCCCAGATGCCGGCCCCGCGGGCGCAGTGGAGGCGGGCCTCGTCGAGGGAGAGCCAGTCGAAGCAGGGCTGCTTGCCCGCGACGATCACGTTGACGTAGTCCCGTGATCGCAGGGCGTGTTCGGCCACGGAGAGCAGGGTGTTGGCGTCCGGCGGCAGATAGACCCGTACGACTTCGGGGCTCTTGTTCAGCACGTGGTCGACGAAACCGGGATCTTGGTGGCTGAAGCCGTTGTGGTCCTGGCGCCAGACGTGCGAGGTCAGCAGGTAGTTCAGGGATGGGATCGGGGCACGCCACGGCAGGGCGCGGGAGGTCTTCAGCCACTTGATGTGCTGGTTCACCATCGAGTCGACGATGTGCACGAAGGCTTCGTACGAGGAGAACAGGCCGTGCCGTCCGGTCAGCAGATAGCCCTCGAGCCAGCCCTGGCAGAGGTGTTCGGAGAGAATCTCCATCACGCGGCCGTCGCGGGCGAGGTACTGGTCGGTGGGCAGGGTCCGCGCCTGCCACGCCTTGCCGGTGTGCGCGAACAGGGCCCCCAGCCGGTTGGATTCGGTCTCGTCGGGTCCGACGACACGGAAATCGCGCCGGCCGGCGGTGTCCGCCATGACGCCGGCGAGCAGGTCGCCGAGCACCCGGGTCGGTTCGTGCAGGGTGGTGCCGGGCTTCTCGACGGGGACGGCGAAGTCCTCCAGCGGGCGGATCGGCAGGCTGCGGGTCAGCAGGCCGCCGTTCGCGTGCGGCGTGGCGCCCAGGCGTTCGGGGCCCTCGGGTGTATAGGCGAGGACTTGCCCCGTCGGGCGGCCCTCCGCGTCGAAGAGCTCCTGCGGGCGGTACGAGCGCAGCCAGTCCTCCAACTGCCGCAGGTGCTCCGGGTTGTCGCGGACGCCGGCGAGCGGGACCTGATGCGAGCGCCAGGTGTCCTCGACCGGGTCGCCGTCGACGGTCTTCGGGCCGGTCCAGCCCTTGGGTGTGCGCAGCACGATCACCGGCCAGCGCGGGCGGCCTTTCGCGGTCGGCGCCTCGGCCTTGATCCGGCCGATACGGTCGAGCGCTTGGTCGAGGGCGTGGGCGAGGTCGCGGTGCACACGGCGGGGGTCACTGCCGGTGACGTACAGCGGATCGTGGCCGTATCCCTTGAGCAGGGCGTCGAGTTCGGCCTCGGGGATGCGGGACAGGACCGTGGGGTTGGCGATCTTGTAGCCGTTGAGGTGCAGGATCGGCAGGACCGCGCCGTCGTGTACCGGGTCGAGGAACTTCGTGGAGTGCCAGGACCCGGCCAGTGGTCCCGTCTCCGCCTCGCCGTCGCCGATCACGCAGGCGACGAGGAGATCCGGGTTGTCGAAGGCGGCTCCGTACGCGTGGGCGAGGGAGTAGCCGAGTTCGCCGCCCTCATGGATGGAGCCGGGGACCTCGGGTGCGACATGGCTCGGCACGCCGCCGGGGAAGGAGAACTGCTGGAAGAGCCGGCCCATTCCGGCCGCGTCCCGGGTGATGTCCGGATAGGTCTGGGTGTAGCTGCCGTCCAGCCAGGAGCCCGCGAGCACCGCCGGACCGCCGTGCCCCGGGCCCCAGACGCACAGGGCTTCCTGGCCCCGCTCCTTGATGATCCGGTTGAGGTGGGTGTATACGAGGTTGAGGCCGGGCGAGGTGCCCCAGTGGCCGAGCAGCCGGGGCTTGATGTGCTCGGGCCTGAGCGGCTCGGTGAGCAGCGGGTTGTCCATGAGGTAGATCTGGCCTGCCGCAAGGTAGTTGGCGGCGCGCCAGTGGGCGTCCAGGGCGGAGAGCTGGATCCTCGGCATGGGTGATCGCCTTCCGTCGGGTACTGGTGCCTTTGCGTGGGGTTTTCGGGCGGGTTCCACGTGTGGTCCGGGTCAGGCGGTCGGGCGTCCGTCGGGGGCGGCTCAGGCGTGCGGCACGATCGCGACCGGGCAGGTCGCGTGGTGCAGTACGGCGTGGTTGACCGGGCCGAGTTGCATGCCGACGTGGCCCGTGCGGCGCCGGGCGCCCACCACGAGGAGGTCGGCGTTCTTCGCGGCATCGAGCAGCGCGGTGCGGGGCCGGCCCTCGACGACCTCGCTGCGCACCGCGGGGTCGCGATGGGCGTCTCCCAGGTTCCTCAGCGCCTGGGTCAACTCGCCCTGTGCACGCAGCCGGTGGGGCTCCACCACGTCCTCGGTGATCGGCCGGTCCGGCAGCTCATGGGCCGGGTAGCGCCAGGCGTGGACGGCCTGAAGCTGGGCGCCGCGCCGTTCGGCGGCCCGGAGGGCGAACTCCAGGACCGGGGCCGCGTCCTTCGCGGTGTCCACGCCCACGGCCACGCGCCCGAAACGCCCCCTGAGGCTCTGCTCGGTGCCGCGCACCACGATCACCGGGCATGCGGCGTGCGCGGCGACCGCGAGGCTCACCGAACCCAGCAGCAGCCCCGCCAGCTCCCCGCGCCCCCGGTTGCCGACGATCACCGCACCGGCCTGGCGGCTCTCCTCGATCAGCGCTGCCGCCGGGTCCGCGAGCGCGACCTCACCCGTGACCTTCACCGCGACGGTACGTCGCATCGCCCGCTCGACGGCCCGGGCGACGATGCCGTCGGCGAGCTCCTGGACCACGCGGCGGTTGAGATCGAAGGACGGCTCGTGCCCCTCGTACCACTCCCAGCTCGACCCGCACACGATCCGCAGCTCCGTGCCGCGCCGAGCGGCCTCGTCGACGGCCCAGTCCAGTGCCCGCAGGCTCGCATCGGAACCGTCCACGCCCACGACCAGCATCTGCTCCATGACGTCATCTCCCCTCGGGCGCAGCCCGGTTGTGGCCGCGCCGTCTTTCGAACGTGTCAGCCCGGGACGGTCTACGGCAGTGGCTCAGCGGCCCTTGAGGATGGGCCGTTCGGCCCTGCGGCGGCGGACGGAGGGACGCGCGC
>NZ_JAAKZW010000121.1 GCF_011044995.1 Streptomyces mesophilus
CCCGTGACCGCCCCCGAGTCGCCCCAGCCCGTCGCCGACGACGATCAGTCGCACGTGCCCCCGCTGACGACCCGTGTCGTCATCGCCGAGGATGAAGCGCTCATCAGGCTCGACCTGAAAGAGATGCTCGAGGAAGAGGGCTACACCGTCGTCGGTGAGGCCGGGGACGGTGAGCAGGCGATTGAGCTTGCGCGGGAGCACAAGCCGGATCTCGTCATTCTCGATGTGAAGATGCCGAAGCTGGACGGCATCAGCGCTGCCGAGAAGATCACCGAGGAGAGCATCGCCCCTGTGCTGATGCTGACCGCGTTCTCGCAGCGTGATCTTGTCGAGCGGGCGCGGGATGCCGGTGCGATGGCGTATCTGGTGAAGCCCTTCAGCAAGGGTGATGTGGTGCCGGCGATCGAGATGGCCGTGTCGCGGTACACGGAGCTGAAGACGTTGGAGAAGGAGGTCGCGGACCTCACGCTGCGTCTGGAGACGCGCAAGCTGGTGGACCGCGCGAAGTCGATTCTGCAGACGGAGTACGGGCTTACCGAGCCGGCGGCGTTCCGCTGGATCCAGAAGACGTCGATGGACCGGCGGCTTTCGATGCAGCAGGTGGCGGAGGCCGTGATCGAGGACGCCGAGGAGAAGAAGGCGGCCAAGGGCGGCCAGTAGCTTTCACGGCGAAGGGCCCTGCTTCTCGTATGTACGAGAAGCAGGGCCCTTCGCCGTGCTGCGGAGCGGTCAGTCCTCGCCGAGGTACGCCTTGCGGACGGATTCGTCGTGGAGGAGGTCCTGGCCGGTGCCGGAGAGGACGATGTTGCCGACCTCCATGACGTGGCCCTGGTCCGCGAGGGAGAGGGCCGCCTGGGCGTTCTGTTCGACCAGGAGGATCGTCGTGCCGCGGGACTTGAGCTCGACGATGGTCTCCATGATCTTCTGCATCATGATCGGCGAGAGGCCCATGGAGGGTTCGTCGAGCATGAGCAGTTTGGGCCGGCACATCATGGCGCGGCCCATGGCGAGCATCTGCTGCTCGCCTCCGGAGAGGGTTCCGGCGGCCTGCTTGCGGCGTTCCCCGAGGATGGGGAAGAGGTCGTAGGCGGCCTGGATGTCCTTGAGGATGTCCTCTTTGTCGTCGCGGAGGTAGGCGCCGAGGCGGAGGTTGTCCTCGATGGTCATGCGGGGAAAGATGTGCCGGCCTTCGGGCGAGTGGGCGAGGCCCAGTGCCACGATCTGGTCGGCGCGGTACTTCCGCAGTGGTTTGCCGTCGAAGGTGATGCTGCCGGAGAGCGGCTTGAGCAGTCCGGACAGGGTGCGCAGGGTGGTGGTCTTGCCCGCACCGTTGGTGCCGATGAGGGTGACGACCTGGCCTGCTTCGACGCTGAAGGAGATGCCCTTGACGGCTTCGATCTTGCCGTAGGCGACCTTGAGGTCCTCGACCTCGAGCAGTGCGGTCACTGGGCGTCCTCCGTGCGGGAGTTGGTGCTGGGTGCTGCGGCCTCCGCTGCTTCGACTTCGGCGAGTTCGTCGGCGCCGGGTGCGCCTTCGAAGGGGGTGCCGAGGTAGGCGGCGATGACGCGTTCGTCGCGCTGGACGACCTCGGGGGTGCCCTCGACGAGCTTTTCGCCTTGGACGAGGCAGGCGACGCGGTCGCAGAGGTTGAAGATGAACCGCATGTCGTGCTCGATGACGAGGACGGCGATGCCTTGGTCGCGGATGGCGAAGATGAGTTCTTCCGCGGCCCTGGTTTCCTGCGGGTTCATGCCGGCGGTGGGCTCGTCGAGGAGCAGGAGGCCGGGTTCGCTGGCGAGGGCGCGGGCGATCTCGAGCTTGCGCTGTTCGCCGTAGGGCAGGTTGCGGGAGAGGTGGTCCGCTTTCTTCGCGAGGCCGGTGAACTCGAGGAGTTCCATGGCCCGTTCCTTGGATTCCTTCTCGGCCTTCTTGAAGCCGGGGCCTCGTACGAGGGCGGAGAAGAGTCCTTCTTTGGTACGGGTGTGGCGGCCGACGAGGACGTTTTCCAGAACGGTCATGTTGGCGAAGAGCCGGATGTTCTGGAAGGTCCGGGCGATGCCTGCCTGGGTGACGAGGTGGGGCTTGGGCGGCAGGACGGTGCCCTTGTAGCTGACCTTGCCCTCAGTGGGGACGTAGAGGCCGGTGAGGCAGTTGAAGAAGGTGGTCTTGCCGGCGCCGTTGGGGCCGATGAGACCGACGATCTCGCCGCTGTTGACGGTGAGGTCGACGTTGCGGACGGCGGTGAGGCCGCCGAATCGCATGGTGACGCCGCTGGCGTCGAGGACGGGGCTGGATCCGTTGCTGGTCATGTGGTCACGCCCCTGCCTTTGTGGCACTGACGCCGCCTTCAGGTGGCAATCGTTGTTCTGGTACGTCGAGTTGGCCGGTGTCGTGGAACTCGAGCTGCTTGCGGCGGTCGGCGATGATGCCCTCGGGGCGGAAGCGCATGAGGATGATCAGGGCGAGGCCGAAGGCGAGGAGCTGGTAGTTCTCCATGAAGCTGAGCTTGGCCGGGATGAGGAAGAGCAGTGCGCCGCCGATGAGCGGGCCGCTGACGGTTCCCATGCCGCCGAGGATGACGGCGGCGAGCAGGAAGGCCGAGTTGGGCGGTGCGGTGCTGGCGAACTTGTACGAGTCGGGTGTGACGGAGTACGAGACGTGGGCCTGTACGGCGCCGGCGAGGCCGGCGAGGGTGGCGCCGAGGGCGAAGGCGATCAGCTTGACGCGGAAGCCGTTGATGCCCATGGCGGTGGCGGCGGTCTCGTCCTCGCGGATGGCGACCCAGGCGCGGCCGATGCGGGATTCACCGGAGCGTCGGAAGACGGTGACGACGATGACGGTGAAGAACAGCATGAGCAGGAAGTAGTTGGCGTTCCTGCCGAGGGTGAAGCCGGCGATGTCGAGGGGCTGTCCGAGGTCCCAGCCGAACAGGACGACGTCGGGGATCTGGGTGATGCCCTGGGAGCCGTTGGTGACGTCGGGGCCGGCCTTGCCGTTCAGGTTGTTGACGGTGATGCGGAAGATCTCGCCGAAGCCGAGGGTGACGATGGCGAGGTAGTCGCCGCGCAGTCGCAGGGTGGGGGCGCCGATGACGACGCCGAAGACCAGCGAGGCGCCGGCGCCGGTGAGGACGGCGGCCCAGAAGGGGAACTGCACGTCGAACACGGAGGAGCTGGTGCCGGAGACGAGGGCCGCGGTGTAGGCGCCGACGCCGAGGAAGGCCACGTATCCGAGGTCGAGGAGGCCGGCGAGGCCGACGACGACGTTGAGTCCGAGGGCGACGGTCGCGAAGATCAGGATGTTGGTCCCGATGAGCGCGAAGTAGTCGTTGTCCTGGGTGAGGGGGAAGCAGAGCGCGGCGGCGAACGCGGCGGTGAGTGCGACGTTGCGGTGCTTGTGGGTGAGGGCGGTGAGGCGGCTGACGACGCCGGCGCGGTTGGCGCCGGTGAAGCAGAAGCCGACCGTGATGAGGAATCCGATGAAGGGTTCCGCGCCCTCGGTGCCGATGCCGTAGGTGAAGACGATCAGGGCGAGGGCGAAGCCCGCGACGATGATCAGGATCTCGGCCCAGGAGGGCAGTTTGCTGCTGACCCGCGGTGCGGCGGGTGCGGTGAGGCTGTGCCGGAAGCGAGCCCATGCGCCGGGGTCGGAGTCGTCGGCCGGGTAGGGCTGGTCGAACGGCAGGGCGAGGGCGGCGACGGCGGCGATGAGCGCGCCGATGCCGGTGATCCAGGCTCCGGGTTCGAGGTTGACGACGCCGCCGAGTTCGGCCGCGATCGCGCCCATGGTGTAGCCGATGGTGCCGAGGGTGCCGAGGGCGGTGAGCCGGGTGGCCGCGTTGGCGCCGCCCGGGGTGAGCCAGCCGAGGCCCCGGATGCCTTGGCCCGAGAGGGCGAAGAGCAGTGTGAGCGCGGCGCCGATGAGGACGAGGACTTGGAGTCCGGCCGGGTAGCCGGTGACGGTGAGGTCGCCGGGGAACTCGGAGGTCCAGGTCCATGCCATGAAGGTGCCGGCGAGGGCGACGGCGGAGCCCGCGATGGTGGCGAGCCTGGCGCCGGGGGCCGGCAGCTTGACGAGGGGGCCCGGGGTGGCGTCGTTGCTGGGCGCGGGGTTCTTGGTGATGGTTGCCATGGTGCTCACGCCCTGTCCGCGACACGTTCGCCGAGCAGACCCTGGGGCCGCACGAGCAGGACGACGATCAGGAGCACGAAGGCCCAGACGTCCTTCCAGGCGCCGCCGCCGAAGAGGTCCATGCCGGGAACGTCGGCCATGTAGCCGGTGGCGAGGGCTTCGGCGAGGCCGAGGACGATGCCGCCGAGCATGGCGCCGTAGATGTTGCCGATGCCGCCGAGGACGGCCGCGGTGAAGGCCTTGAGGCCCATGATGAGGCCCATGAGGTAGCCGACCTGGCCCTGGTGGAGGCCGTAGCCGACGGCGGCGATCGCGGCGAACGCGGCACCGATGGCGAAGGCCATCACGATGATGCGGTCGGTGTTGACGCCCATCAGCTTGGCGGTGTCGGGGTCCTGCGCGGTGGCCTGCATGCCGCGGCCGGCGCGGGTCTTGTTGACGAAGTAGCCGAGGGCGATCATGCAGATCGGGGCGGCGATCAGGATGAACAGGGAGTTCACCTTGATGTCGGCGCCGAGGAAGGAGAGGGGATCGCCCTCGAACTGCGGGAAGGGCTGGTCCTTCGTCGCGTCGGGGTACCACTTCCAGATGGCCTGCTGGAGGACGAGCGAAAGCCCGATGGCGGTGATGAGCGGGGCGAGCCTTGGCGCGCCTCGCAGCGGCCGGTAGGCGAAGCGTTCGGCGGCGGCGCCGACTGCGACCGAGCAGATCACCGCGAAAACGATCATCAGCGGGATGAGCGCGAGCAGGGGGGCGTCGGGGAACCAGAGGTGGATGGTCAGGGCGCCGAAGCCCCCGATCATGAATATCTCGCCATGGGCGAAGTTGATGAGCTGGACAATGCCGTAGACCATCGTGTAACCGACTGCGATGAGACCGTACATCGCGCCGAGGATGAGTCCATTGGCCAGCTGCTGCGGCAGTTCGTTCACCGCAAGGCCTCCGTGGAGTGGTTCGGATATGGCACCGCGCGGGAGCGCTGGTAGCGCTCCCGCGCGGTCTGGGTCAATGAGTCGGGGAGAGCGGGACTACGACTGCGGCTTGACCGCCTCGCTGAACTTCGGGGCCCAAGCCCCCTTCTCCACCTGGTAGGCGGTCATCATGGTGTTGGTGGTGTCGCCGAACTCGTCGAACGAGACATCACCGGTGACGCCGGTGAACTTGACCTTGGCCATGGCCTCGAGGACCTTGGCGCGGGCGTCCTCGGGGAGCTTGCCGTCGTTGCCCTCGACCGCGATCTTGACGGCCTCGATGATCGACCACGTGGCGTCGTAGGTGGAGCCGCCGTAGGCCTCGTAGGCGTCCTTGTAGCCGGCCGCCTTGTAGTCCGCGATGAACTTCTTGGCGGAGTCGAGCTGCTCGACGGGCTTGCCGACGGAGGTCGCGAGGTCACCCTCGGCCTTCTTGTTCAGCTTGATGAAGTCGCCGCTGTAGATGCCGTCGCCGCCCATGAGCGGGATCTTGTTGCCGGCGTCCTTGAGCTGCTGGCTCAGCGGGCCGGCCGCGGGGTACTCGCCGCCGTAGTAGACGGCGTCGGCGCCGGTCTTCTTCACCTGCGTGACGACGGCGTTGAAGTCACGGTCCTCGGGGTTGACGTGGTCGCTGCCCACGATCTTGCCGCCGAGCTTGGTGAAGGTGTCCTTGAACGACGCGGCGAGGCCGGCGCCGTAGGTCTTCTGGTCGTCGATCAGGAAGACGCTCTTGATCTTCGCCGTGTTGTACAGGTAGTTGGCGGCGAACGCGCCCTGGATCTCGTCCGTGGTGGCGGTACGGAAGAACGTCTTGAACTGGCGCTTGCTGTCGCCCGTCTTCCAGCCGTCGCCCTGCGTCAGCTCGGTACCGGTGTTGGCCGGGGAGACCTGGGTGAGGCCGGCGTCGTTGAACGGCTTCTGCATCGACTGCGAGACGCTGGAGTTCAGCGGGCCGACGACGCCGACGACGTCCTTGTTGCCGATGAACTTGGCCGCGTTCTGCTGGCCGATGTTCGGCTGGGCCTGGTCGTCCAGGGCCTCGATCTTGAACTCGATGCCCTTGACGTACTCCTCCTTGTTCGCGGTCTTGGCCGCGAGGTCGGCGGAGTTCTTGATGCCCAGACCCAGGGCGGACAGGTCGCCGGAGGTCGGCGAGTCGACGCCGATGACAACGGTGGTCTTGTCGCCGCCCTTGTCGCCGTTGCCGTCGTCGCGCGAACCACAAGCGGTGAGGGTGAGAGCTCCGGTGGTCAACACCGAAGTGAGTATGAGCAAGGAACGGTTACGCACGATGGGTCCTTTCCCTGGCGCCGGCTTCCTCGACGTGAGGGCCGTACTGATCGCCGGGCCGTACTGGTGGTGGTACAAGGCCGTGCTCTTCAGTTCGCGCCCGGCGGCGCGGTGACTGGCCGTGACTCTAAGCGCAGGTGACGGGCCTGGGGACCTGGGAAGGGCAGATGTGACTCTCTTGTTATGAGCTTTGAATTCCCGGCGGAACAGTGCGGGCCAAACGGACTTCTCGGCCGTGTTTCCAGTGTTCACATAGTGAGAAGTGGCAGTTCCGCTAAGGGGCTTGAGGGGATCTTGCTCCTGACACCTGCCGGGAATCCTCCAGCCTGAATAAGGGATTCCGGAAAAGTGGGAGCTTGATTACCGCCATGAACGGAATGTGCCCGTCCCCTCGGCGGTGACTACTCAGGGTGAGGGCGATGGGGAGCCGCCCCCGGGCGGGGTCGAGCTCGGTTCGCGCCAGATGCCCTCGGTGGGCTTTCCGTTCCGGTAGCGCTCAGCGCATCCCTTTTCCACGGATGCGTCGAGCACCTTCAGCGCAGCGTCCGTATCGGTCCGTTTGCGCTCTTTCTGTGCCGCGTCGACCGCGCCGAGCAGAATCTCGTTCTGTCCGTTGGAGAGGCCTTTCTGCATGAAATCCCGGCCCGAGGTGGGCCGTTCGAGAAAGACCTCTTTCGACCAGTAGCCGACGAGCGCGACACAGATCTCCGTATCGGAACTGGTGCGCGGGGAAGGCCCGGGCCCGGAGCGGTCGTCATCCGTGCCCGAACACCCGGTCAGGGGTGTCGCGATGGCACAGACGGCCGCCAGGGCGAGGATTGCTCGGCGTGGGGCGGCGGGCCTCATGTCCGTGAAGCTAATGAGTGGTGGATGCACGGGGCAAGGTGCGTGCAGAGCAAACAAGGTCCGCAGGGACCGAACCCAGGTCCGCGGGGACCGAAAAAGGGGCACCCCGGATCAACCGGGGTGCCCCTCAGGGGAGTTGGAGGCGTGTGTCAGCCGCGCACCCGCGCCTCGTCGCCCGGGTTCACATCCCGCAGCAGACACGTCAGCCGGGCCGTGCACACCCGCCGGTCCTGCTCGTCGGAGATGACGATCTCGTACGTGGCGGTCGAACGCCCCCGGTGCACGGGCGTCGCCACCCCGGTGACGAGGCCCGAGCGGGCACCCCGGTGGTGGGTGCAGTTGAGGTCGACGCCGACGGCGATCTTGCCGGAGCCGCCGTGCAGCATCGCGCCGACCGAGCCCAGGGTCTCGGCGAGCACCGCGGAGGCGCCGCCGTGCAGCAGTCCGTACGGCTGGGTGTTGCCCTCGACCGGCATGGTGCCCACGACGCGGTCGGCCGCGGCCTCCTTGATCTCGACGCCCATGCGGGTGCCGAGGTGGCCGGCCGAGAACAGGGCGGGCAGGTCCACGCCGAGCGCCGCGTACTCGTCGATGACTTCCTGCGGGAACCTGACTTCGTTCTTCTCGCCCATGGGGGTCTCGCTCCAGTTCTGGTCGGACTGCGCTCACGGCGGTGCGTGCCGTGTGCACCGTCCTATCAGGATGACTGAGCGAACGCTTAGGCGGTACCCCCGGCGGTGGTGACGTTCGCCGGGCCGGGGGCCTGATCCACAAGACAGGCCTCCAGGGCTCAGCGCGGTGCGTCGTCCTCGCCGATGTGGTGGACGCGGACCAGGTTGGTCGAGCCCGCGACACCGGGCGGGGAGCCCGCCGTGATCACGACCACGTCGCCCTTGCGGCAGTGCCCGTACTTCAGGAGCAGCTCGTCGACCTGGGCGACCATCGCGTCCGTGGAGTCGACGTGCGGGCCGAGGAAGGTCTCCACGCCCCACGTGAGGTTGAGCTGGGAGCGGGTGGCCGGGTCCGGCGTGAAGGCGAGCAGCGGGATCGGGGAGCGGTAGCGCGACAGGCGCCGGACCGTGTCACCGGACTGTGTGAAGGCGACCAGGTACTTGGCGCCGAGGAAGTCGCCCATCTCGGCGGCGGCCCGGGCGACGGCCCCGCCCTGCGTACGGGGCTTGTTGCGCTCGGTCAGCGGCGGCAGGCCCTTGGCGAGGATGTCCTCCTCGGCGGCCTCCACGATGCGGCCCATCGTCTTGACCGTCTCGATGGGGTACTTGCCGACGCTGGTCTCGCCGGAGAGCATCACCGCGTCGGTGCCGTCGATCACCGCGTTCGCGACGTCGGAGGCCTCGGCGCGCGTGGGGCGGGAGTTGTCGATCATCGAGTCCAGCATCTGCGTGGCGACGATGACCGGCTTCGCGTTGCGCTTGGCCAGCTTGATGGCGCGCTTCTGGACGATCGGCACCTGCTCCAGGGGCATCTCCACACCGAGGTCGCCGCGGGCGACCATGATGCCGTCGAAGGCGGCGACGATGTCGTCGATGTTCTCGACGGCCTGGGGCTTTTCGACCTTGGCGATGACGGGGAGGCGCCGGCCCTCCTCGCGCATGATGCGGTGCACGTCCTCGATGTCACGGCCGCTGCGCACGAAGGACAGGGCGATGACGTCGGCGCCGATGCGCAGGGCCCAGCGGAGGTCGTCCTGGTCCTTCTCGGAGAGCGCGGGGACGGACACCGCGACGCCGGGGAGGTTGAGGCCCTTGTGGTCGGAGACCATGCCGCCCTCGACGACGCGGGTGCGGACGCGGGGGCCGTCGACCTCGGTGACCTCGAGGCACACCTTGCCGTCGTCGACGAGGATGCGCTCGCCGGCACTCACGTCGGAGGCGAGTCCGCCGTAGGTGGTGCCGCAGGTCTGGCGGTCGCCCTCGACGCCCTCCTCGACGGTGATGGTGAACTCGTCGTCACGTTCGAGGAGTACGGGACCTTCGCTGAAGCGGCCGAGGCGGATCTTCGGACCTTGAAGGTCCGCGAGGACGCCGACGCTGCGGCCGGTCTCGTCGGATGCCTTCCGCACGCGCTGGTAGCGCTCCTCGTGCTCGGCGTAGGTGCCGTGGCTGAGGTTGAAGCGGGCCACGTCCATTCCGGCTTCGACCAGTGCCTTGATCTGGTCGTACGAGTCGGTGGCGGGCCCCAGGGTACAGACGATCTTTGCTCGGCGCATGGTTCGAGCCTAGGCCTTACCGGCGGGTAGAGAATTGGCTGAGCATGACTACTCAACAACCTTTGCATGAAAGGTTATTGACAAGTGTTGAATTGTGCGCGGGGGTGCTCCGATGAGCATTTCCCTTACCGCCCAAGCCTGTTGAATGCTCGATTGTGCGAGCTTCCTTTCATTTGTTGACCGCTCCCGGGGCGCCTGAGCCGCTGCGCGTCAGAGCTGCGGCGGATGCATGGTGAAGCGGGCGTTGACGGTGGCGTAGACGGTCTGGCGCTGGGGTTCGAGGTCGAGGGGCGGGGCGGAGGCGTCCTCGGCGACGGCGGAGTCGTAGGACGCGACCTGCATACCGCGCATGGACTGGCGGTAGGGCATCGGCGGTTCGGCGCCCACGTCCGCGAGTTCGACCAGGGCGTCGAGACGGGTGCCGAGGGCGTCGGCGTAGGCGCGGGCGCGCTGGACCGCCTCGTGCACGGCCATACGGCGCGCCTCGCTGTATGCCGGCGAGTCGGGGCGCAACTCCCACCAGGGCCCGTCGACACGCGTGAGCTCGAGGTCGGCGAGGCGGGTGGTGAGCTCGCCGAGCGCGGTGAAATCGGTGAGCTCGGCGGTGAGATGGACCCGCCCGTGATACGCGCGGACGCGCTCGGAACGTCCATGGCGGCCCAGTTCGGGGCTGATGGACAGGGCGCCGGTCTCCAGCTTCTCGACGGCCTCCCCGTACCCCTTGATGAGGTCGAGTACGACGGCGTTGCGCCGGGTGAGGTCGTCGAGGGCGCCGCGCCGGTCGGTGCCGCGGGCGAGGACGGTGACGCTGATCCGGGCGAGTTCGGGCTCGACCTCGAGCCGGGCCTCGCCGCTGACGGCGACGCGGGGCGACTCGGGAGTGCCGTACGGCGTGAAGGCGGGGGTCTCGTCCATGGGGTTCCTCCGGCGGTTGCGGGCGTGTTCGTCACTGTTGCACCCGGTTGCGACATCGGGGAGACATCGGATCGCAACTCGCTGAGGGTGTTGCCCGGTGGGGTTCGCGGTGCAGAATCTACGCGCGTCACACAGGACTGCCTCACAAGGGAGAGACGAAATGCCGCTCGATCGAAGGACGTTCCTCGGTACGTCGGCCGCGACGGGAGTCGCGCTGGCCGCCGGGGCCTCGGCTCAGGCCGCCGCCGCCGAACCGGCCGCTGCGGGCGCCGCCGGCAAGGGGCGCGTCAAGCGGTACTCGTTCACGGTGATGGGCACGACGGATCTGCACGGAAACGTCTTCAACTGGGACTACTTCACGGACAAGGAGTTCGACGACAAGGCGCACAACGATGTGGGCCTGGCGAAGATCTCCACCCTGGTGAACCAGGTGCGCGAGGAGAAGGGCCGGCGCAACACGCTGCTCATCGACGCGGGCGACACGATCCAGGGCACGCAGCTGTCGTACTACTACGCCAAGGTCGACCCGATCACGGCGGCGCGTGGTCCGGTGCATCCGATGGCGCAGGCGATGAACCGCATCGGCTATGACGCGGCGGCCCTCGGGAATCACGAGTTCAATTACGGAATTCCGGTGCTTCGCAAGTTCGAGGAGCAGTGCGACTTCCCGCTGCTCGGCGCCAACGCGCTGGACGCGAAGACGCAGCGCCCGGCTTTCGCGCCGTACAGCATGCACCGCCTGCGCACTCCGCACGGCCGCGATGTGAAGGTCGCGGTTCTCGGTCTGACGAATCCCGGCATCGCGATCTGGGACAAGGCGAACGTGCAGGGGAAGATGACCTTCCCTGGCCTCGAGGAGCAGGCGGCGAAGTGGGTGCCGAAGCTGCGGTCCATGGGCGCGGACGTGGTGATCGTCTCGGCGCACAGCGGTTCGTCGGGCACGTCCTCGTACGGTGACCAGCTGCCGTACATCGAGAACGCGGCGGGTCTGGTGGCCGAGCAGGTGCCGGGCATCGACGCGATCCTGGTGGGCCACGCGCACACCGAGATCCCGGAGTACTTCGTCACGAACAAGGAGACCGGTGAGCAGGTCGTCCTCTCCGAGCCCCTCAAGTGGGGCCAGCGGCTGACGCTGTTCGACTTCGATCTGGTCTGGTCGAAGGGCCGCTGGACGGTCGAGAAGGTCGCGGCCAAGGTGCTCAACTCCAACGCGGTGGACGAGGACCCGGCGATCACGGGGCTGCTCGGGGACGAGCACGAGAAGGTCGTGGCGTATGTGAACCAGGTCATCGGTACCTCGCTCGCCGCGATGTCGACGGCCGAGGGTCCGTACAAGGACGTGCCGATCATCGACCTGATCAGCCATGTGCAGGCCGAGACGGTGAAGGCGGCGCTCGCGGGCGGCAGTTACGCCGCGCTGCCGGTGATCTCGCAGGCCTCGTGCTTCTCGCGGACCGCCGCGATCCCGGCGGGCGAGGTGACGATCCGTGACGCGGCCGGCCTCTATCCGTTCGAGAACACCCTCGAAGCGCGGCTGATCACGGGTGCGCAGTTGAAGGAGTACCTGGAGTACTCGGCGCGGTATTACGTGCAGACCCCGGCCGGCGCGGCCGTGGACCCGGCGAAGCTGACGAACGCCGAGAACATTCCGGACTACAACTACGACGCGGTGTACGGCGTGACGTACGAGATCGACATCGCCAAGCCGGCCGGCTCCCGGATCGCGAACCTGCGGTTCGAGGGCAAGGCGCTGGACCCCGCGGCCGAGTTCGTGCTCGCGGTGAACAACTACCGGGCGAGCGGCGGCGGCAACTTCCCGCACGTTCCGGGCGCCAAGCAGCTGTGGTCGAACTCGGAGGAAATCCGTAACACGATCATCCAGTGGGTGACGGCGAAGGGCACGGTGGATCCGGCCGCGTTCGCCTCCGTGGACTGGAAGCTGACGCGGGACGGCGTGCCGGTCTTCTGACGGACCCGTACGGAACGCGAGGGGGCCGGTCCGCGAAGGACCGGCCCCTCGTACAAGAACGTCCTCAGCCCTTGAGCGGCACGAGCGTCCCCTTGCGCTCCGGCTCCCGGCGTTCCAGCGCCGCCGGGTCGAGACCGAACGTGGTGAACGCGGTCCGCTTCGGCAGCACATACGGCTCATTGCCGGTGAGGGTGTTGAGGATCGACGCGCTGCGCCACGCCATCAGACCGAGGTCAGGGGCGCCCACCCCGTGCGTGTGCCGTTCCGCGTTCTGCACGTACACCGACCCGGTGACCGACGGGTCGAGCAGCAGCCGGTGGTCCTCGCTGATCCGCGGCCGTGCCGAACCGTCGCGCCGCATATACGAGTCGAGGCCCGCGAGCATCTGGTCGAGCGGCCGCTCCCGGTAGCCGGTCGCCAGCACGACGGCGTCGGTGGTGAGGCGGGACCGGGTGCCCTGCTGGGCGTGTTCGAGGTGCAGCTCGACCTTGGTGGCGCCGACGCGCCCCGCGGTGCGGACGGTGACGCCGGGGGTGAGGGTCGCGTCCGGCCAGCCGCCGCCCAGGGTGCGCTGGTAGAGCTCCTCGTGGATGGCGGCGATGGTGTCGGTGTCGATGCCCTTGTGCAGCTGCCACTGGGCGGGCACGAGCCGGTCGCGTACGGCTTCGGGCAGGGCGTGGAAGTAGCCGGTGTAGTCCGGGGTGAAGTGTTCGAGCCCGAGCTTGGAGTACTCCATGGGCGCGAACGCCTCGGTGCGGGCCAGCCAGTGGATCTTCTCGGCGCCGGCGGGCCGGGCCTTGAGCAGGTCGAGGAAGATCTCGGCCCCCGACTGCCCCGAGCCGATGACGGTGACATGCTCGGCGGCCAGAAGGGTGTCGCGCGCGGCGAGGTAGTCGGCCGCGTGGATCACCGGTACGCCCGGCACCTCGACGAGCGGCCGCAGCGTCTGCGGGACGTAGGGAGCGGTGCCCACGCCGAGGACGACATTGCGGGTGTACGTGCGGCCGAGGGCCTCGGCCTCCCCGTCGGCGTCGAGCTGGGTGAAGTCGACCTCGAACACGGAGCGTTCGGGGTTCCAGCGCACCGCGTCGACCTGGTGGCCGAAGTGCAGCCCGGGCAGCTGCCCGCTGACCCAGCGGCAGTACGCGTCGTACTCGGAGCGCTGGATGTGGAACTTCTCGGCGAAGTAGAACGGGAAGAGCCGTTCCTGCTCGCGCTGGTAGTTGAGGAAGCTCCAGGAGCTGGTGGGGTCGGCGAGGGTCACCAGGTCGGCGAGGAAGGGCACTTGGAGCGTGGCGCCCTCGATGAGCAGACCGGGGTGCCAGTGGAAGCCGGGCCGCTGCTCGTAGAACGCGGTGCGCAGTTCGGTCAGCGGGTGCGCGAGGGCGGCGAGCGACAGATTGGACGGCCCGATGCCGATGCCCACGAGGTCCTGGGGCTCTTCGGGGGCAGGGGCGCCGCTGTTCGTCGGCAGGGTCATCGGGGCGTGTGTCCTTCCACAGGTTCTACGAGGTGGCGTTCCACCAGGTGCAGCAGTGCGGCCAGTTCGCCACTTGATGTGTACGGATTGAGCAGGGTGGCCTTGAGCCAGAGCCGCCCGTCGAGGCGGGCGCGGCCGAGTACGGCGCGCCCCTCGGTGAGGAGCTCTCTTCGTACGGACGCCAGGTCGTCGTCCGTGGCCGTGCGAGGGCGGAACAGGACGGTGCTGAGGGCGGGCCGGTCGTACAGCTCGAAGCCGTCATGGGCCTCGATCGCATCGGCGAACTCCTGAGCCAGGGCGCAGACTTGATCGACCAGCTCGCCGAGACCCTGCCGGCCGAGCGCCCGCCAGGTGACGGCCGTCTTGAGGATGTCGGGGCGGCGGGTGGTGCGCAGGGAGCGGCCGAGGAGGTCGGGCAGGCCCGCTTCGGTGTCGTCCTCGGCGTTGAGGTAGTCGGCGCGGAACCCCAGCGGCCGCAGATCCTCCGGGTCGCGTACGGCGAGGAAACCGGCCGCTACGGGCTGCCAGCCCAGTTTGTGCAGATCGAGCGTGACGGTGTGGGCGCGCTCCAGGCCCCGCAGCTTTCCCCGGTGCGTACGGCTGAACAGGAGCCCGCCGCCGTATGCCGCGTCGATGTGCAGTCGGGCCCCGTGGGCGGCGCACAGGTCGGCGATCTCGTCGAGGGGGTCGATGAGTCCGGCGTCGGTGGTGCCGGCGGTGGCGATGACGAGTTTCGGGCCGGGCAGCTCGGTGAGGGCTTCGTCGAGCGCGGCGGGGTCGAGGAGCCCGGCGGGGGCGGGGATGGTGACGGGTTCTGGCAGGCCGAGCAGCCAGGCGGCGCGGTGCAGGGAGTGGTGGGCGTTGGCGCCGGCCAACACCTGCACGGGACCGAGGAGTTCGCGGGCGAGCAGCAGGGCGAGCTGGTTGGACTCGGTGCCGCCGGTGGTGGTGAGGGCGTCCCCACCCGAGTCGTACACCTCGGCCGCGAGTGCCCGGGTCACCAGGTCTTCCAGGACCGAGGCGGCCGGTGCCTGGTCCCAGGAGTCCATCGAGGGGTTGAGCGCACTGGCCGCGAGGTCGGCGGCGGCGGCCACCGCGAGCGGCGGCGCGTGCAGATGCGCGGCGCACAGCGGGTCGGCGGGGTCCGCGGCGCCTGCCGCCATGAGCGCGACGAGGGTGCGCAAGGCCTCTTCGGCGCCCTGCCCCTGCTCCGGGAGCACATCGTCGACGGCTTTCCCGACCCACTGCTCGACGGCTTCCGGTCCCCCGTCGGGCAGCGGACCACCGCGCGCGGCGGCGCCTTCGGCGAGGGCGTCGAGGACGGTGGCAAGCAGCGGCCGCAGGCCGTCGGGGCCGGTGACGCCTCCGGCCAGGGGTGGGCTGCTCATGCTGGTGTCCTTCGAACGGGAGAGTTCCGTGTGCGGGACATCCAGCGTGCAGGGTGGTGTGCGGTGGCGCCCGCGGAGATAAACGAGCGCAACTCGAAAGTGGTACTGCCGTACGGAGAAAAGCAGTTGGAGTGGTATGGGGGTGTACGCGAAGGGGGCACCGGTCCGTGACCGGCGCCCCCTTCGCGTACGTCGGCTCAGACCCCGCGCACCCGCAGCGCCCGGGCCAGATCGTCCATGTGGTCGGCCAGGCGGCGGCGCAGGGGCGGCGGTACGTCGGGGCCCTCGGCCAGGCACCGCTCCCCCAGCTCCAGCGTGGCCGGCTCGACCACGGCGATCGGCACGGCGTGGCGGCCGATGCCGTCGGCGAGGGCCGGGCCCCGGCGCTTGGCGGTGGCGACCGCGTCGGTGAAGAAGCGGGTCACGTACGGGCGGACGAGGTCGAGCTGTTCGGGCTGCCAGAAGCCCTGGACGGTGGCCACGAACAGGTAGTTGGACAGCGCGTCGGCGCCGCCGAACATCGCCTCCCAGGCGGCCTGCTTCGCGACCGGGTCGGGCAGCGCGGCGCGGCAGCGGGCCGCGCCTTCCTGGCCGGTGGCGCTCGGGTCCTGCAGGAGCTCGGCCTCGATCACGTCGTCGTCGATCGCGCCGAGCACCGCGAGCCGGGTGAGCAGCCGCCAGCGCAGCTCCGGGTCGAGCTCCGGGCCGCCGGGGACGGTGCCCTCGTCGAACCAGGCCCGGATGACATCGGCGCGCTGGGCGTGGTCGATGAAGTGGCGTACGGCCGTGAGACGTGCACCCGGCGAGGAACCGTCCTCGGTGAGCCGGATGATGTCCTCGCACAGGTCGGACAGGAGGGTGAGTCCGGCCGGCCGGTCCTCGGGGGCGAGGTAGCGGTCGGCGATCTGGCTGCCGGCGAACGCGAGCACGCCCTGGACGATCGCGAGATCGCGCTCCTTGGGGAGGTGGGCGCGGGCGGCCTCCAGGTAAGCGGCCGGGGCGAGTTCGCCGTCGCGGACCATGTCGCGCAGGGCGTTCCACAGGACCGTGCGGTTGAGCGTCTCGGGGATGCCGGAGAGCTGGCTCAGGGCGGTCCGCCGCGACTGCTCGTCGAGGCGGATCTTCGTGTACGTGAGGTCCTGGTCGTTGAGGACGAGGAGCGCGGGCCTGCGGCCGGGGCGGGTCGTCTCCGTGCGCTCGGCGGCGATGTCGAGCTCGAAGCGTTCCCGCAGCACCAGGGCGCCGTCGTCCTGCAGATCGGGTTCGTAGGCGGCGACCTGGATGCGGTGCGGGCGGCTGCCTTCGCGGGTGACGGTGAGCTGCCAGGAGTTGCCGGTCTCGGTGACCGCCGGGGTCAGCTTGTCCACGCCCGTCGTGCCGAGCCAGACGCGGGCCCACGCGTGGACGTCGCGGTCCGTGACGGAGGCGAGGTTGTCGATGAAGTCGGCGAGGGTGGCGTTGTCGAACTTGTGGCGGGCGAAGTGCGCGTTGATGCCGGCGGAGAAGTCCTTGTCGCCGAGCCAGGCGACGAGTTGGCGCAGCGCGGAGGCGCCCTTCGCGTACGAGATGCCGTCGAAGTTGGCCTGCGCGGCGCCGGTGTCGGGGACGAGCTCGGGCTTCGGGGCGACGGGGTGGGTGCTGCCGCGCTGGTCGGAGTCGTATCCCCAGGTCTTGCGGGCGATCCCGAAGTCCGTCCAGGTGTCGGAGAAGCGGGTGACCTCGGCCGTGGTCTGGTAGCCCATGTACTCGGCGAAGGACTCGTTCAGCCAGATGTCGTCCCACCAGCGCAGCGTGACCAGGTCGCCGAACCACATGTGGGCCATCTCGTGGGCGATGACCATGATGCGGGTCTGGCGCTCGGTGTCGGTGACGGCGGAGCGGTAGATGAACTCGTCGCGGAACGTGACCAGGCCCGGGTTCTCCATCGCGCCGGCGTTGAACTCGGGCACGAAGGCCTGGTCGTACGAGTCGAAGGGGTAGGGCTCGTCGAACTTCTCGTGGTAGCGGTCGAACAGCGCCTTGGTGGCGTCGAGGATTTCGTCGGCGTCGACGTCCAGGTGGGGCGCGAGCGAGCGGCGGCAGTGGATGCCGAAGGGCAGGCCGCGGTGCTCGGTGCGCACCGAGTGGTACGGGCCCGCGGCGAGCGCGGCGAGGTAGGTGGAGATCCGCGGGGTCTCCGCGACGGTCCAGCGGCCCTGGCCCTCGTCCTTGGCGATGCCGTTGCCGAGGACGGTCCAGCCCTCGGGCGCGGTGACGGTGAACGCGAAGGCGGCCTTGAGGTCGGGCTGGTCGAAGGCCGCGAAGACCCGCTGGGCGTCGTCCATGCACAGCTGCGTGTAGAGGTATGTCTCGCCGTCGGCGGGGTCGGTGAAGCGGTGCATGCCCTCGCCGGTGCGCGAGTAGCGCATCTCGGCGTCGACGGTCAGCTCGTGCTCGCCCGCGGTGAGGTGCTTCAGGGGCAACCGGCCGTCGGCGTACGACTCGGGGTCGAGCGGTTGTCCGTCCAGGGCGGCCTCGCGCAGCGCGGTGGCCTTGAGGTCGACGAAGGTGTCACCGGCCTCGCGGACGGTGAAGCGGATCACGGTACGGGAGGCGAACGTCTCCTCGCCGCGCGTGAGGTCCAGGGTGACCTCGTAACGCTGCACTTCGAGGAGTCGGGCACGGGTCTGCGCTTCGTCGCGCGTCAGTACGGACATGGGGACATGCTGCCTGATGTGCCGATCCGAGCACAGAGGGGGCCGACGGTCGTGGATCTTCGGGCCGGGCGGTCGTGGATCTTCGAGGGCGTGCGGTCGGGGATCTTCGAGGGCGTGCGGGGGCGGAGGGGCGCGACGGGGACGGCCGGGAAGATCGCCAGGGTGCGGACAGCCGGGCGGCCCGGTGCCCCTTCGACGTAGGCTCCCGTGCCATGACCACGCGTGACACCTCCCCGATCGACCCCGCCGTACAGGCCGAGCTGGCCCGGCTGCGCGACAGCATCGACAACATCGACGCGGCCGTCGTGCACATGCTCGCCGAGCGCTTCAAATGCACCCAGCAGGTCGGCCACCTCAAGGCCGCCCACCAGCTCCCGCCGGCCGACCCGGCCCGCGAGTCGCACCAGATCGCCCGCCTGCGCGCGCTCGCCGAGAACGCCAAGCTCGACCCGGCGTTCGCGGAGAAGCTCCTCAACTTCATCATCAGCGAGGTGATCCGCCACCACGAGCAGATCGCAGGCGCCGCGGAGAACTGATCGCGGGCCCGGCGTCACCGCACCCCGGCCTCCTCGACGTCCCCTTCGCACGCGCCCAGCATCGGCGGGTCCGACGGGTCCGGGATCTGCTGGGACCAGCCGCCGGGGACCGTGCGGGACTGCTGTTCGCGGAAGCGGATCGGGGCCAGGCCGACGCGGCGGGTGAACAGGCGGGAGAAGTACGCGGGGTCGTCGTAGCCGACGCGGCGGGCGACCGCGGCGACCGGGAGTTCGGTCGCGGCGAGGAGTTCCTTGGCGCGGCCGAGGCGTATGGAGAGCAGGTAGTCCTTGGGGCTGCAGCCCGAGCCCCGGCGTACGGCGGTGCGCAGTTCGGTGGGTGTCATGCCCAGGCGCGCCGCGTGCTCGGCGACGGACAGCGGCAGATACGCGTCGCGGGCGAGCGCCTGGAGCACGGGGTCGCCGTCGGGCGCGAGGTCGGCGCGGGAGCGGCGCAGCGCGACCAGGAGTTCATGGACGGCGGCGCCCGTCTCGACCTCGAGCAGCGGATTGCCGACGCGGGCGGCGCGTGCGATCCGGGTGACGACGGCGCGGGCGGGTCCGCTGTCGCCGAGGGGGACGACGGGCCGGTCCGGTTCGATGTAGCCGAGTTCGGTGTACGTGGTGGTCGCCGGCCCCGTGAAGTCGACGAAGGCCTCGTCCCAGCCGGTGTCGGGATCGGCCCCGTACTGGTGGGGCACTCCCGGCAGCAGCCAGACGAGCGCGGGCGCGGTGACGGTGTGGCGCCGCCCGTCGGGCAGCTGGTACCAGCCGCCGCCGGAGCAGATGACCATCGCGACATGGTGGTCGAGGGTGCGCGGCCCGACGGGTGGCAGCGCCCCGTACTGGAGCCCCACGCCGAGGCAGACCAGGCCGAGGCGGTGGTGGACGGGACCGGGGGTGAAGTACCGCATCCACGTGTGATACGTGTGGTTCATGGGGGGTTGCCCCTTCTAGGCCGCTTTCGTTCATGCCTGCAGTGCAAGCACACCCGATCTTTGTCCATGGACCGGCGCCCCGCCAGGGGGTGAATCTGGCGCTGTACCAGCACAAACCAAGGGGCGGGCGGCATGACTACTTCCCAGGCAGCCGAATTCAGGGTCGGCGACGAGCACTTCGAGCTGGACGGGCGGCCGGTGCGGCTCCTTTCCGGTGCGCTGCACTATTTCCGGGTCCACGAGGAGCAGTGGGACCACCGGCTCGGGATGCTGCGGGCGATGGGCCTCAATTGTGTGGAGACGTACGTCCCGTGGAATCTGCACGAGCCCGCCCCCGGCACGTACCACGACGTCGAGGCCCTCGGGCGCTTCCTGGACGCGGCGGCCCGCGCCGGTCTGTGGGCGATCGTCCGCCCGGGCCCGTACATCTGCGCCGAGTGGGAGAACGGCGGGCTTCCGCACTGGGTGACCGGCCCGCTCGGCGTCCGGGCGCGCACCTGTGACCCTGAGTATCTGCGTCTGGTGGACCGCTGGTTCGAGGCCCTCATGCCGCAGGTCGTGGCCCGTGAGATCCACCGCGGCGGTCCGGTGATCATGGTTCAGGTCGAGAACGAGTACGGGTCCTACGGGAGCGACGCGACGTATCTGCGCCATGTCACCGACGTGCTGCGCGATCTGGGCGTGGAGGTCCCGCTGTTCACCTCGGACGGCCCCGAGGACCATATGCTCACGGGCGGCTCGGTGCCGGGCGTGCTCGCCACGGTCAACTTCGGCTCCGACGCCCGCACCGCCTTCGAGACGCTGCGCCGCCATCAGCCGGCGGGGCCGCTGATGTGCATGGAGTACTGGTGCGGCTGGTTCTCGCACTGGGGCGGCAAGGAGGCCGCGCGCGCACCTGAGGACGCGGCGGCGACCCTGCGGGAGATCCTCGAATGCGGCGCCTCGGTGAACATCTACATGGCGCACGGCGGCACCAACTTCGCCGGCTGGGCGGGCGCGAACCGCAGCGGGAACCTCCATGACGGCGAGCTGCAGCCGGATGTCACCTCGTACGACTACGACGCCCCGATCGACGAGCAGGGCCGGCCGACCGCGAAGTTCTGGGCGTTCCGCGAGGTGCTCGCCGCGTACGCGGACGGTCCTCTGCCCGAACTCCCGCCGGAGCCGGACCAGTTGACGACCCCGGCCGAGGCGGCCCTCGACGCGTGGGCTCCGCTCGACGACGTGCTCGACGCACTCGGCGGCCCGGAGACGGTGACCGGCGCGCCGCCCACCTTCGAGGACCTGGACGTGGACCGCGGCCTGGTCCGCTACCGCTTCGAGGTACCGGGTCCGCGCAAGGCGTACCCGCTGAGCGTGCGCGGGCTGCGGGACCGCGCGGTCGTGTACGTCGACGGGGAGCGGGCCGGTGTCCTCACCGAGTCGGCCGCGGTCCTGGAGACCGAGGTCCCGGGGCCCGCGGTGGTCGAGCTGTGGGTGGAGTCCCTCGGCCGGGTCAACTACGGGCCGCTGGTGGGCGAACCGAAGGGCATCACGCAGGGAGTGCTGCACGAACGGCAGTATCTGCACGGCGTACGGGCCCGGGGGCTGCGGCTCGACGCGTTCGATGCGGGCCTCGGCGGGCTGGCGCTGCGCTCCCCCGAGGGCCCGACCGGCCTGTACACGGGAACGGTGCAAGTCGCCGGCGCCGGCGACGCATGGCTCGAACTGCCGGGCTGGACCCGGGGGTTCGTCTGGGTGAACGGGGTCAACCTCGGCCGCTACTGGTCGGCGGGCCCGCAGCACGCGCTGTACGTGCCCGGGCCGGTGCTGCGCGAGGGGGACAACGAGGTGTGGGTGCTTGAGCTGGAGGGGGCTGCAGCCGAGCGGGCGGTGCTGCTGAGCTGAGCTGAGCCGCAAGCGACAAGGGGGGCGGGCCCGTTACGGGGCCCGCCCCCCTTCGCGCGCCCCTACACCTCCCGCACCTCGAACGAATCCAGCACGAACTCCGCCACCCCGTCGCTCCCGACCTTGCGCAGGCCGACCCACGCTTCACCGTCGGCGGGCGCGGTGAACTCGTAGGTGAACTGGGTGGGTTCGGTCGCGACCGGCACGTCGGCGCGGGTCAGTTCGCGGGCCGCCGGGGCGTCCACCGCGGTGATCCAGGCGTACTGACCGGCCGTCTCGTTCTCGTACCGGAAGGTCACCCGGTAGCGCTTGCCGGGGGTGAAGCGCACCGTGTGCGGGACGGTCCGGTAGACCAGGCCGTCGTTCTCGCCGCGGGACTTGAGCGACTCGGTGCCGTCGATGACGTCGTCGATCGCCTTGCCGTTCCAGCCGCGCTGGGTGAACGGGGCGTGCCGCTGGGCGATATGGGTGCGCGGGTCGGTGGCGCCGCCCGAGTCGCCCTTCACGAACGGGCCCCAGCCCTGCGGCACGTGCTCGAAGTCCTCGAAGGCCAGGGCCCCTTCGCGTACGGAGCGGGTGCCGCGCACGATCCGTACGTTGTCGAACCGCACCCGCGCCTTGCCGGCCTCCGCGCGCAGCGTCAGGTCGACGGGGCCGCCGCCCTCCGGGACCGTGAACCAGGTGAACATCCGCTGGAAGCGGGTGCCGTGCTTGCGGTCGGCGGCCACGTAGTTGCCGGCGGTGGAGGTGCTGGTCCAGTTGGCGGCGGTGATGCCGTCGGCGGTGCGCACCTCCAAGGTGGCTTTGCGGGTCTCGCCGGCCTTCTCCCCCACCTCGACCTGTACGGACGCGGCGTACGTGCCGGGTGCGAGGCGCCGGACCCGCTGGCCGACGGCCGCCGCGCCGCCCGCGCCGATCACCAGCTCGTAGTCGCCGAGCGTGCTGAGCTCGACGGACGCGGGTCCGGAGACGGTCCAGCCGTGCAGGGAGCCGGAGTTGAAGCCGGGGTCGTGCAGCGGGGTCGCCTGGCCCCAGGCGGGGTCGGCCTGCGCACGGACGCGTTCGCGGTAGATCACGTACGGCTGTGCGGCGGCGGCCCGCAGGGTGACCTTGCCGCCGCGGACCGGTACGTCCTCCACGAACACGCGGCCCTGGTCGGTGAGCCGGTACACGCTGACCTTGCCGAGGCCCGCCCAGCCGCGCGGCAGCTGCCAGGTGCTGGAGCCGGCCTTCGGCGCGTAGTGGTAGAGCTTCGCCGGGTCGGTGGCCTTGCGCGGCTCCCACGGCAGCAGGTAGCGCCCACCGTCGTACACCACGCGCCCGTCGGTGGTGATGACCCGCTTGCCGCCCTCGTCGCTCACTCGGGTCGCGGTCGGTCCGAAGAAGGTGATCTCGTGCTCGCCCCAGGTCTTGATCGGGTACGCCTGGAGGTACTTGGCGGGCAGCGACTCGGTCCAGATCAGCTCGTAGAACGTCTTCCAGTCGGTCTTGCCGACCCAGCCCTCGAAGTTGCCGGTGCGCGGAATGCCAAGGAGGGTCGGCCACTTGTCGACGAAGACGTCCTTGTGGTGGTTGCGGATGAAGCGGATCAGCTGGGAGTTGATGCCGCGCGAGGTGTCCGGGCCGTAGTCGGTCTCGGTGGCCCAGTGGGCCCACAGCGCGGACCGTTCGAGGCCGTGGCCCCACTCGGTGGTCACGAGCCAGCCCTGGTCGCGCAGGGCGCGCTGGAGGCGGTCGGAGGTCCAGCCGGACTCGCGGAAGACGTCGATGTACAGCATGTTCAGGGCGGGGTCGGCATCCGCGCGCAGATCGGCGAAGCGCTTGATGATGTCCCCGGACACGAGGTCGCGCCGCTGGTCGATCCGATAGCTCTGGTCGAGCCAGTCCCACTGCTCGTTGGCCTTGTCGACGAGCGTCTCGGAAAAGGCGTTGGCGACGGGGTACGACTCGGTGGCGTTCACGTGCACACCGAAGTCGGAGTGCCACTTCTTGCCTTCCCTGACCAGGGTGTTGAGGTCGTCGAGGCCACCGGCGCGCTTGTTGTAGTTCCCGGCGTAGTCCGGGTGGGCGGAGTCGTGGCCCTCGGACTGGTAGCCCTTGAGCAGCGTGTACTGGCGCAGCCCGTCCGTGGCGAGCGAGATCCGCTTGACCTGGTCGAGGGTCGCGAGGAACGGATTGGTGGCCTGCGAGGCGAAGTTGAACGGGATGTGCGGCACCACCCGCAGATGCTGCTGGTCCGCGCCGAGCGGGGTGACCATGACGTCCCGGAACGCGATCGCCGCGTCCTGCCAGTCGACCTTGCCGTCCCCGTTGCGGTCCCGGGTGACGATCACGGTGGCGTACGGCAGCGGCTCGGTGGCGTCCACCGGCGCGGTCGCGGCCCGGTGCGTCCACTGCCCGCACGTCAGGCGCGCCTCGACGTACGAATCCTTGCGTACGGTGCTGCGCCACAGGCGCCCGTTCTCCCAGGTGGTCCCGGCGGCCGAATCGGGCTTGTCGTAGACGGTGTTGGTCTCCACCGCCCCGCCGAGCCGGTCGTGCGCGACGACCGCGTACGCGCAGCCGGCGGGCGCCTCGGCGGGCGTGTCCGCGGTGGGCCGCACGAGCGTGTCCCCGCTCTTGGCCTTGTCCAGCTGGATCCTCGCCCCGAGCAGCGCGGCGCCCGGCTGATCACTGCGCACGGCGAGGAAGGCGAGACCCGGGATCTCCAGGGTGCCCACACGCAGCGCTTCGGTGTCCCGTACGGCCGTGACCCGCCAGTCCACCTGCCACCCGTCGACCTCGATCCGGACGTCGATCTCGGTGCCGCCGTCGAAGGCGAGGGTGTACGTGATCCGGTCTGCCCCGGGTGTGGACGTGACCTTCGGGGTGCGCGCGGTCCCGTCGATCCGCACCTCGGTGACGGGGTCGGACTGGCCGTGGAGCACGGCGCCGGTGCCGCGGTCCTCGTACCGCACGATCCGCGGGAAGGCCGCATCCACGGTGACCGCCAACTCCCCTGAGCCCACCACGACTTCCCCCTGGGCCGCGGCGGCCGCGAGCTGGGGCACCCCGAGCGCCGCCCCACCCCGGCCACGGCCCCGGCGGCGACGACCGCCCGCCGGCTGGGCCCCTGGGCTACGGACGGCGTGCTCTGCACGGACTGCGCTGTCGACTGCACTGTGCACCCTCCTCGAACCGGACTGGTCCGGTCACCTTGGGG
>NZ_JAAKZW010000122.1 GCF_011044995.1 Streptomyces mesophilus
GCACGGGAACCGGCGGGCATGCCGACGATGATCCCGTGTCCGGCGCCGGGCCGCTCACCGGGTGGCGCGTGCACGGGGCCCGTGTCCGCAACTTCCGTGTCCACGACGCCGCCGCCCACGTCTCCCGCGTCCACGGGTCCCGTATCGACGACTCCCGCGTCCACGGGTCCCGTACCCACGACTCCCGCATCCACCCTCCCCGTCTCACGCATCGCGTCGCACCAGAACCCGCACCCCGGCCGCGTACACCACGGCGGTGTAGACGAGCAGCAGCGCGAAGCCCGCCCACGGCGTGAGCATCTCCGGCATCGGTCGCGACACCGCGAGCGAGTTCCCGGCGATCATCGTCGGGAAGAACTTGGCGACGGTCGTGCCCGTGGCACCCGCCAGCATCGCCGGCACCACGAAGAGCAGCCCCACCAGGACGCCGATCGCGCTCGCGGTGTGCCGGACCAGCGCGCCGATACCGACGGCCATCACGGCGATCAGCCCCAGATAGGCCCCGGACATCAGCACGGCCCGCAGCACGCCGCCGTCGGTGAGCGAGGGCTGCTCGATCGCCGGGTCGAGGGCCGCGCGGCCCACCAGGAACGTGAGGAAGGCGACGACCTCGCTGAGCACCAGCGTCACCCCGCCGAACACCGCCGCCTTCGCGGCGAGCACCAGCGGGCGGCGGGGCACGGCGGCCAGCGTGGAGCGCATCGAACCGGACGAGTACTCGCCCGTGACCAGCAGGACACCGATCACGCCGATGACCAGCTGGCCGAGCGCGACCCCGGCGAGCACGTTGTTCGTGGGGTCGAACGTGGCCGCCTTGTCGGCCGACGGCGCCTTGGTGTTGGCCATGGTGACCACACCCATGGCGATCATCCCGGCCACCACGGTGAACAGCGCCCACCACGTGGAGCGCAGGCTGCGGAGTTTGATCCACTCCATCCGCAGCACGTGCGCGAAGCCGTACCGGCCCGCGAGGACGCCGGGACCGGGGGAGAGTGCGGCGGTGCTCATCGGGTGCTCCGGTGGGACGTGGCGGTCGGTGACGTGTCTGACGGCGCGGCGGCGTGCGGCGCGGCGGCCGAGGGTCCGGCGGTGCCGCGATATGTGGCGGAACCGCTGGTGAGCCGGAAGAAGGCCTCCTCGAGGGACGCCCCGTCGGCGGTGAGTTCGGCGACACTCGTATCGGCGAGCAGCCGGCCCTGCCCGATCACCACCAAGTGGTCGGCGGTGAGCGCCATTTCACTGATCAGGTGGCTGGAGACGAGCACGGTACGGCCCTCGGCGGCCAGCCCCTTCATCAGATCCCGGATCCAGCGCACGCCCTCGGGGTCGAGCCCGTTCACCGGCTCGTCGAAGAGCAGGACGCCGGGGTCCCCGAGCAGCGCGCCCGCGATCCCGAGCCGCTGCGCCATCCCGAGCGAGAACGTGCCCGCCCGCCGGTGCGCGACCTCGCTCAGGCCGACGGTCCGCAGCACCTCGTCGACCCGGGCGCCCGGGATGCCGCCGCCCGCGGCGAGTGCGCGCAGATGCCGGGACGCGCTGCGGCCCGGATGGTACGTACGGGCTTCGAGCAGCGCGCCCACCTCACGCAGCGGCCAGGCCAGCTCCGCGTACGGGCGGCCGTTGACCAGGGCCTGACCCGCGTCCGGGGCGTCCAGGCCCATGATCATGCGCATGGTGGTGGACTTCCCGGAACCGTTGGGCCCGAGGAAACCGGTCACGGCGCCGGGCGCCACGTCGAAGCTCAGGTCTTCGACGGCGGCGGTCGAGCCGTAGCGCTTGGTCAGTCCGCGGACGGAGATCATCGAGACCCCCTTGGGGCGGTCGTCTGCGTGGTCATGCCTCGACGCTAGATCCGCCCGGGTGGCCGCCGGAACGCGGCTTTCCTCCGCCTTGGCTGGGGGAAATCCCCCAGCGCCCGCGCTCAGGCGCCGGGCACGGTCTGCTTGACCTGCTGGAGGAAGGTCGGGTTGTCGGGGGATTTGCGCAGCTGCTCGATCAGCACTTCGGTGGCCTGCCCGTTGCGTGACTGCAGAGCGCGCCGCAGCGCTCGTACGGCGGTCAATTCCGCTTCCGGTACGAGGAGTTCCTCGCGCCGCGTCCCGGACGGGGTGACGTCCACGGCCGGGAACACCCGGTGGGCGGCGAGGGCGCGGTCGAGGCGGAGCTCCATGTTGCCGGTGCTCTTGAGCTCCTCGAAGAAGTAGTCGTCGGCGCGCGAACCGGTGTCCACCAGCGCGGTGGCGAGGATGGTGAGCGAACCCGCCTCCTCGGTGAGCCGTGCGGCACCGAACAGGCGCTTCGGCCCGGTCAGCGCGCTCGCGTCGACACCGCCGCTGAGGGTGCGGCCGCCCGCGGACGCCGCGTTGTTGTACGCGCGGCACAGACGGGTCAGCGAGTCGAGGAGCAGCACGACATCGCGGCCCTGCTCGACGAGCCGCTTGGCGCGCTCGATGGCGAGCTCCGCGAGGGCGATGTGCTCCTTGGCGGGCCGGTCGAAGGTGGAGGCGAGCACCTCACCGCGTACGGAACGCTGCATGTCGGTGACCTCCTCGGGCCGCTCGTCCAGGAGCAGCACCATGAGGTGGCACTCCGGGTGGTTCTCGGTGACGGCCGCGGCCAACTGCTTGAGCAGCATGGTCTTGCCGGTCTTCGGCGGCGCGACGATCAGGCCGCGCTGGCCCTTGCCGACCGGCGTGACCAGATCGACGATCCGGGGCGTGATGCCGCCCCCGGAGTGCTCCAGGGTCAGGCGTTCGCGCGGATGCAGGGGTGTGAGGTCCTTGAAGTGCGGGCGTGCGCCGGGGAGTTGTCCGTTGACGAGGGTGACGTGGGCGAGTGCACGCCCCTTGGCACCCCGCGAGGTCACCCCCGTGGCCGTCCCTTCGACGGCGTCGCCCGTGCGCAGGCCGTGGCGGCGGATCAGCGCGGCCGGGACGTGGATGTCGCCGGGTGCCGGCAGCAGGCCGGGGGTGCGCAGGAGGCCGTTGCCGTGCGTGGTGAGATCCAGGATCCCGTACGCAGTGGGCAACTCGGCGGCGACAGGGGTGGGTTCGAGTGTGGTGGTCGTAGTCATGATGGTGCGTCCTTTCATGGACGGTGAGTTGGCATACGTGAGGGGGGAAGGGCTCAACGCGACGGAAGGGCGGGGCGCCTGAAATCAGGCGCGCACCGCACGTCGGCGGAGCAGGGGGAACCGGCTCGTAGGCGGCTGTCAGGAGGCGGAGCCATCCCGAGAGGTGCCGTGGATGCGCGGTGAGACGGGGACAGAGACTGTCCGGGAGCCCGACGAATGCGGGCGGAGAGAGGAACTGCACCGGCGCCCGATGACTCAGGGCGTACACAAGTGCCACTCGCACTGTAGCAGAGCGCTCTGGCGGCGAGTCTTCGGATTCCGTACGCGACGGACTCTTGACCTCAAGTTTACTTGAGGTCCTAAGTTCCAGGCATGAGCATGGAAACCACAGCATGGACGCAGCTGCACAGCGTGATGAACGCCCAGCAGGACCAGCGTCCCTTCGCCCGGGCCACACTGCGCCGTATCGCCGAGTTCGCCCGCCCCCACCGCCGACGTATCGGCCAGTTCCTGCTCATCAGCGTGGCGATGGCGTTGCTCGCCGTGGCCACTCCGGTGCTCGCGGGCTGGGTCGTCGACGCCATCGTCGACGGCAAGGACTCCGGTGTCGTCGTCAAGCTCGCCCTGTTCATCGCGGTCATCGCCGTCGCCGAGGCCGGCCTCGGCCTGGTCAACCGCTGGCTCTCCGCCGGCCTCGGCGAGGATCTGATCCTGGCCCTGCGCACCGCCGTCTTCGACCATGTGCAGCGGATGCCGGTGGCGTTCTTCACCCGCACCCGCACCGGCGCGCTTGTCAGCCGGCTCAACAACGATGTGATCGGCGCCCAGCGCGCCTTCTCCAACACCTTGTCCGGCGTGGTGTCCAACGTGGTCACGCTGCTGCTCACGCTCGCCGTGATGCTCAGTCTGTCGTGGCAGATCACGCTGCTCGCCCTGGTCCTGCTCCCGGTGTTCATCGTGCCCGCCCGGCGCATGGGCACCAAGATGGCCAAGCTGCAGCGCGAGGCCGCCACGCACAACGCCGCGATGGGCACCCGGATGACCGAGCGCTTCTCGGCCCCGGGCGCGACCCTGATCAAGCTGTTCGGGCGGCCCGGCGAGGAGTCCGAGGAGTTCGCCGAGCGGGCCCACCGCGTACGGGACATCGGTGTAAGGACCGCCATGGCGCAGGCCACCTTCATCACCGCGCTCACCCTGGTCTCCGCCCTCGCCCTTGCCCTCGTGTACGGACTCGGCGGCTGGTTCGCGATCCGCGGCACCCTGGACGCCGGCGCCGTGGTCGCCTTGGCCCTGCTGCTCACCCGGCTCTACGCGCCGCTGACCGCCCTGGCCGGTGCCCGGGTCGAGGTGATGAGCGCGCTGGTCAGCTTCGAGCGGGTCTTCGAGGTGCTCGACCTCAAGCCGCTGATCGAGGAGAAGCCAGACGCCCGCAGCGTGCCGGACGGGCCGGTCGCCGTCGAGTTCGACAACGTCCGCTTCGGCTACCCCGCGGCCGACAAGGTCTCCCTCGCCTCCCTCGAAGAGGTCGCCTCGCTCGACACCCGCGGCGGCGAAGAGGTGCTGCGCGGGCTCTCCTTCCGCGCCGAACCCGGACAGACCATCGCGCTCGTGGGCTCGTCCGGCGCGGGCAAGTCGACCATCGCCCAGCTGGTTCCGCGGCTGTACGACGCCGACGAAGGCGTGGTCCGTATCGGGGGAGTGGACGTCCGTGACCTGAGCGCCACGTCCATGCGGCAGACGCTCGGCATGGTCACACAGGACGGACACCTCTTCCACGACTCCGTACGCGCCAATCTGCTGCTCGCCCAACCGGGCGCGTCTGAGGACGAGTTGTGGGACGCGCTGCGCCGGGCGCGGCTCGAGCCGCTGGTCCGCGCACTGCCGGACGGCCTGGACACGGTGGTCGGGGAGCGGGGGTACCGGCTCTCCGGAGGTGAGCGTCAGCGCCTGACGATCGCCCGGCTGCTGCTCGCCCGTCAGCGGGTGGTCATCCTGGACGAGGCGACCGCCCACCTCGACAACACCTCCGAGGCCGCCGTCCAGGAGGCGCTCGCCGAGGCGCTGGAGGGCCGGACCGCCCTCGTCATCGCCCACCGTCTGTCGACGATCCGCTCGGCCGACCAGATCCTGGTCGTCGAGGACGGCCGGATCGTGGAACGCGGACGGCACGAGGAACTGCTCGCCCACGGCGGACGCTACGCGGAGCTGCACCTGACGCAGTTCGCCGGACAGGAGCGGATGGCCGAGGTGGCGTGAACGAGCCGACGGCCGGCGCGGCGTGAAGGAGCCGGCGGCCGAGGTGGCGTGACGCCGGGCGCAGGGCCGGGACCGCAGGTCGGTCCCGGCCCTCGCACGTCAGCGTTCGAGCGTCGTCACCTCCAGCCGCGGATCGCCGAGGATCTCCTCCTCGGTGAACCGCTCGCTCACCCACCGCCCCCGCGAGAACAGCCGGGTCTGATCGGTGTAGTGCGGCGAGTTCTCGTCGGCGGACTGCCCGTAGGTGAGCAGGGTGGAGGCGCGCGGCCCGTCGTCGGTCAGCGTCACGGCCATCAGGAAACTGGTGCCGAACGCGCCGCCCCGGGGCGTCCCCGTACCCGAATCGGCGCTCGCCTCAAGGACGTTGAAGCAGCCCTCCGAGCCGTCGCAGCCGGGCAGCGGCACCCCCGCCCACTTCTGCACCGCACCGAGTTCGGCGTCCACCGGCAGCCTCTCGGCCGCGAACTCCTGCACGGTGTCGGCGAGGGCGTGTCGCACCTGAGGATCCTCGCCCTTGATGCCGCGCGGTGTGGTGAGCGGCTGTCGCGGGTCGTACGGCACCTTGTGCCAGCTCTGCGACGGTCCCCTCTCGCCGAGCCGTCCGTAGAAAGAGATCCACAGCGCCGCACCGCGGCTGTCGGCGTCCGCCCGGCCGTCCCAACGCCCCAGCGCGGCACAGGCCTTGCGTACATCGACCACCTTGCCGTCGGTGGTGTCCAGACGAGGATGCGCTCGGCACAGCGCGAGGACGTCCGCGCGGCCCGTCTCGGCCGAGAGCACACGATTGCCGAGCATCGACTCGCGCAGCGTGCGCAGGCTGAAGCCCGGCGCGCCCAGACCGTCGGCGCCCGTGCCCCGCTCCTCGATCATCCGCAGGCCGAGCTGGGCGCGCGGGCCGAGGCGGGGGTTCACGTCGTAGACGGACGGGATGTCCGTCAGCGGAGCCGCCGGATTGGTGTGGTGCGGACCGTTGTTGGAGTTGGCCACGAAGTCGTCACGGCTCAACTCGGGCTGCCGGGACGGCCCGTGGATCCCGGGTACGAGCGCGTCGGGATCGCTGCCCCAGGCGCAGTCCGTCCGTGAGCCGTCCAACGCTTCGGGTGTTTCCTCGCCGCCCGGCACGGCGCAGCGTTCCAGCTGCTCGTCCGTGAGGTGCGGGACGGCCGAGGCGTCCGTGAAGTACGTCTCGCCGCTGCTGTCCGCGGCCAAGGTGTAGGTCCACGGGATGCCCTGCGAGGTGTCGTGCGCGGCGCGCAGTTCGCCCAGATCGCGTGAGGTGCCCATCGCGAGCCAGGTGTTCATCGAGCGCAGATTGCTCTCGTTGGCATCCCGCAGGGCGTACGCATGGGTGCTCGTCCAGCCGAAGTTCAGCACGGCACCGAAACGCGTGCCGTACACCGTGCGCCGCTCGGTCCGGGGCCTGCCGTCCTCGCCTTTGACCACGACTGCGACGGCGGTACGGGTCATCCGCTCGCGCTTTCCGTCGACCACATAGCTCATGGGATCGCCGGGCGCGAGCTTCAGCCGGTAGAGCGAGCCGTGCTGGGCGTTGCTCGCGGTGTGGGTCCAGGCGAGCGTGCGGTTGTGCCCGATCTCCACCAGGGGCGTGCCCTGCAGGCTCGCGCCGGCCACGTCCAGCGTGCCGGGGATCGTCAACTGCACCTGGTAGAACCGCGAGTTGCCCACCCACGGCAGATGCGGATTGGCCAGCACCATGGCGTTTCCCGCGCCGGGGCGCAGCACCTCACGGCCGAGGGCCCAGCCGTTGCTGGCCGGCCGTGTCTGCGGTGCGTGCAAGGTGGTCGGCCGGGTGCCCGCCGCTCCCGGCGGTTTCGCGTCGCCGATGGCCGCGGCGTAAGGCGCCGACCCGGACGCGGCGTTGACGTCGTACACGAGGTGCCACAGGTCCTCGGCCGTGACCGGCCGTACCCACGGTTTGCCCTTGCACCGGGCGTCGGGAATCCGGTCGACGCCGGTGTCCCGGAGATAGCGGTTGTACCCGTCGGCGTACCCCGCGACCATCTTCCTGAGCTCGTCCACCGGCCCGAGCGGAGCCTTCCGCGCGAGCAATTTGCGCACGGTGCCGGCCTCGCGCTGTGCCTTGTAGTACGTATCGCTCGCCAGGTTGTACGGCAGCTCCTCGCCGGGCCCGTCATCGCCCCCTGCCGGTTCGCCCTGCGCCCCGAAGTACCGTGACCGTTCGCCGCGCAGTGTCAGCACCGTGTCGGCGAGTTCGCACACGTTGTCCTGGGCGAACGCGTAGCCGTATCCGTACCCCAGCGATCCGAAGTCGCGGGCCACGATGTGCGGGACGCCGTACGCGGTCCGCCGGATCTGCACTCCGCTGTCCGAAAGGCCACCACCGGGCGCACCCGCGGCGGGCGCGGGCAGCACCAGCCCGGTCGCGAGCAGCCCGAACGCGGCGGCCCCGACGGCCGACCTGAACTGAAGGGATCTTGCTCCGAATAAGCGCATGGGGCCAGGCTCCCGGGGGCCGCCGGTGCGGGCATCCGGCCCAGGGCCCGTTTCCCGGGTGCCCGGTCGGCCGGAGGGAGTAGTCCGAAGGACTACGGCCCGACCGGCCGGCGTCGCGCGGTTCCCGTCAGGCCCCGGCCGCCCGCAGCAGCTCGGCGATCTCGTCCTGGCCCTTGTCCTCGGCGTGCTGCAGCGGGGTCACCCCGTCGCCGTCCGCGAGGTCGGGATCGGCGCCGCCGTCGAGGAGCGCCTCGACCGTCTCCTGGTGGGCCGCACCGCCGTCGCCGAGGATCACCGCCTCCAACAGGGCGGTCCAGCCGAGGTTGTTGACGTGGTCGACGTCCATGTCCGTGTTCTTCAGGACCTCGCGGATGTAGTCCGCGTGCCCGTGCTCACCCGCCGGGATCAGGGAGGTGCCGCCGTAGCGGTTCTCCAGCGCGTAGTCGGGCTCGGCGGGGATCAGCACCCGGGCCATCTTCACGCTGCCGGACACGCCCGTCACCAGCCAGGCGCTGTCGTCCTGCTCGTCCTGGGCGTCGGGGTCGGCGCCCGCCTCGACCAGGATCCGCGCGGCCACGTCATGGTCGCCGGTCGCGGCGAGCAGCAGCGGCGTACGGCCCCGGTCGTCACGGGCCTCGATATCGGCGCCGTCGTCGAGGGCCTCGCGTACGGCGGCGGGCTCGCCCTTCTCGGCCGCGTCGAGCAGCCGGCCCGACGCCTCGGCGTTCGTGCCCGCAGGCGCCTTCGACGCAGACGCAGACGCAGACCCGGAGCCGGACGCCGAGGCTGAGGACGACGGGCGGTCGGCGGCGGCGCCCTCCTCGGAGGAGCCGCATGCGGCCAGCAGCGTCACCGCGGAGAGCAGCAGCGCGGCCGGGACGAGGGTCCGTCGGGTCCGTCGGGTCCGTCGGGTCGGCTCCACGGTGGTCTCCTCACAGTCGGTGCTTCGTCTGCCGATCGTCGCCCGCCGGCCGGCCTCGGCACATCGCTCCACCGGTTGCCCCGGAGCGATACGGAAGGTCCCCTTTCCGGGGATACGGACGGGCTACGGCCAGGTCCACCGATCGGTTGATGCGGCCGCTCGGCAGCGCGCTCGAAGAAGGCTGGTCTCCTATGGACCGGCAGGGACCGGCACCCGTAGACCCATGGCCACCTCCTCTCGCCCAAAGTCGGAAGCGGGCCTGTGACCTGCGTCCATAGCGTCGCATCATGACTCTTGACGCCACAGCGGCCAGGGCGGGGACCGCGCGCCCGGCCGGTATGCGGTCCGCGGAACGGGCCCTCGCCCCCGACCTCGCCCGCGGACTGATGCTGCTGCTCATCGTGCTTTCCAACACGGCCTACCACCTCTGGCGGTCCGAGTACGGGCCCTCCGGATGGCAGCCGGTCACGGGCGGGTGGCTGGACCACGCCGTGCAGTTCGGGATGATCACGGTGCTCGATCTGCGGGTCTATCCGCTCTTCGCGTTCCTCTTCGGCTACGGGATGGTGCAGCTCTATCAGCGTCAGCGGGCCGCCGGCACCAGTGAGCGGGCCGCGGTCGGGATCCTGCGCCGGCGCAGTCTGCTGCTCGTCCTCATCGGCCTCGCCCACGCCACCCTCTTCATGGCGGGCGACATCGTCGGCTACTACGGGGTGCTGAGCTTCGCCCTCGGCTGGTTCTTCCTGCGCCGCAGCGACCGCGCCCTGAACCGGTGGATCGTGATCGCCGCGGTCCAGCTGCTCGTCATCTCCGCCGAACCCGTCGTATCGGCGCTGCTCCAGGGCGACTTGGGGTCGCTCGGCGAGGTGAGCGGGACGCCCGGCTACGAGGCGTACGCGAGCGAGGAGAGCGACTGGCTCACGGCGGCCGGAACCCGTCTGTCCACCGGTCTGTTCGTCACGTTCGCCGCTGCCCCCTTGTCCCTGGTCGGCGGCGCGTACCTGATCTTCCTGCTCGGCTTCTGGGCCGCACGCCGCCGGATCCTGGAGGAGCCGTCCCGTCATCTGCCGCTGCTGCGCCGTACGGCCGTGCTCGGCATCACGATCGGCTGGCTGGGCGCGCTGCCCTCGGCACTCGCCCACGTCGGGGCCCTGGACGTGCCCGCGCATGTACAGAGCGAATCCGGTGTGCTGATGATCGTGCGCGAACTGACCGGGATGGCGGCCGGGCTCGGCTATGTCGCCGCGATCGCCCTGTTCGTGGCCTGGTGGAACCGGCGTGCGGCGGGACGGAACCGTGCGTCAGGACCGAACCGTGCGGTGACGGCCGTGGCCGCCGTCGGCAAGCGCTCCCTGTCCTGCTACCTCGCCCACTCCGTCCTCTTCGCCCCGCTGCTCGCCGCCTGGGGCCTGGGCCTGGGCGCCCGTCTGACCAGCTCGACGATGGTGCTGTTCGCGACCGGGGTGTGGCTGGTGACGGTGGCGGCTGCGTACGCCTTCGAGCGGCGCGGGTGGCGCGGTCCGGTGGAAGTGGTGCTCCGCAAGGCGATGTACCGGTAGCCGGTGTGGATGAGCAGCCGGTGTATTCGACAAGGAGGGCACAGGCCAGTACAAATTCTGAGTTACTGCTGGCAGAACCGGGCCCGGCAGAACAGAGTGACTGCCGGCAGGACCGGACCGCCGCTGCAGGACGGAGTACGCACCGCACATGGCCGGCATCAAAGACGTGGCGAAGCACGCAGGGGTGTCCGTGGGCACCGTGTCCAATGTGATCAATCACCCGGACATGGTCGCGGAGGAGACCCGCAAGCGGGTGCGCGCCGCCATAGAGCGCCTGGGCTATGTCCGCAGCGAGTCGGCGCGCCAGCTGCGCGCAGGCCGCAGCCGGATCATGGCGCTGCTCGTCCTGGACATGGGCAACCCGTTCTTCGTGGACGTCGCGCGCGGCGCCGAGCGCGCCGCGCGCAAGGCCGGACTCGGCGTGATGGTCTGCAACAGCGCACAGAGCCCGCAGGAGGAGGCCGACTATCTCGGGCTCTTCGCCGAGCAGCGGGTACGCGGTGTGCTGCTGACCCCGGCGGACGCCACCGGCCGCAACATCGAGGCCTTCCGCCGGCACAACATCCCCTTCGTGCTCGTGGACCGCGTCGCCGAGGGCGTCACCGAATGCTCCGTCTCCGTCGACGACATACAGGGCGGTGCCCTCGCCGTACGCCATCTCGTGGACGCCGGACACCGCAGCATCGCCTACGTCAGCGGCCCCTCCGACCTCAACCAGGTCCGCGACCGCCGCCAGGGCGCCCTGAACGCACTCGCCGAGGCGGGCCTGCCGGCCGAGGCACTGCGGGAGCTGCCCACCGAACACCTCGACGTCGCCGCGGGCCGCGACGCGGCCTCGCGGATCCTGGGCCTGTTCGAACGCCCCACGGCCGTGTTCTGCGCCAACGACCTCCTGGCGCTCGGCGTCCTGCAGACCATGTACGCGGCGGGCGTCCGGGTCCCCGAGGAGATGGCCATCGTCGGCTACGACGACATCGAGTTCGCGGCGGCCGCGGTCGTCCCGCTCACCTCGGTGCGCCAGCCGGCCGTGACCATGGGCGCGATGGCGGCCGAACTGCTCCTGGAGGAGACCGAGTCGGACGAACACGAGCACCGGCGCGTGGTGCTCCAGCCGGAACTGGTCGTGCGCGGCTCCAGCCTGCCGGGACGTTGAGGGGACGCACGGTGGGTTCGGGGTGGGCGCATGCCCTGGGGGAGACGGCGCTGACGATCCTGCTGCCGGACGCCGACCCTTTGATACGGGAGGACTTCCCAGCCCATGTCTCGGTGCTCTTCCCGTTTCTGCACCGGGACCGCATCGACCCCTCGGTCCGCCGCAGGCTCGGGGAGCTGATGCGCACCCATGAGCCCTTCGGCCTCACCTTCTCGGAATTCGGCCGCTACCCGGGCGTCCTCTACCTGGACCCCTGGCCGGCCGACCCGGTGCGGGCGCTGACCAAGAGTGTCGTCGAGGCATGGCCCGAGTGCGCCCCGTATCGCGGCATCTTCGGCGAGGACGGACTGCAACCGCACCTGACCCTCGCCAACAGCCTGGGCCCCGAGGCGGCACCTGCCGTGTACGACGCTCTCGAAGCCGCACTGGCGCCCCTGCTTCCGCTGACCGTGACCGTCCGCCACGTGACCCTGGTCACCTGGGACGGCACGGCCTGGCGGGACACGGAGCGGTTCGCGCTCGGGACCGGGTCACCTGTCCAGGGACCGTGACCCGCGTCGCCGAGGCTTCAGCGCATCGCCGCCGCGAGCCGCGCGGCCCGCGCCTTGAGCGTCAACTGCGCGTCGTCCGCCGAGGGTTGGGCGCCCTTGGCGCCCTGGAGATGCGGTGCGCCCCAGCCCAGGGGCCGGCGGCGGCGTGGTTTCTGCACGGTCATACCGGAGTCAACGACCGAACCCGGCTTCGGTCGCACAAATGAGGTGGAGGGCACCCATCCGACAGTCGGATGGGTGCCCTCCACATCCGGCAGCCGACGCCGCGTGTACGGCGCGCGGGCGCGGAGCTGGCATCATCGAGGGCATGTCCGACTTGATCATTGCCGCCTGTGACGGTGCCGCCAAGAAGAACCCGGGCCCTGCCGCCTGGGGCTGGGTCGTCGCGGATGCCGACGGCACCCCGCAGCGCTGGGAAGCGGGACCGCTCGGCGTCGCCACCAACAATGTGGCCGAACTGACCGCGCTCGCCGAGCTGTTGGAGGCCACCGACGCTTCCGTACCGCTCGAGGTCCGGATGGACAGCACGTACGCGATGCAGGCGGTCACCACCTGGATCAAGAACTGGAAGCGCAATGGCTGGCTCACCGCATCGAAGAAGCCGGTCGCCAACCGCGAACTCGTGATCCGCATCGACGAGCTGCTCACCGGGCGCGAGGTCACCTTCCGCCATGTCGCCGCCCACCGCGCGGACGGCGACCTGCTCAACGCGATCGCCGACATCGCGGCCAGCGACGCGGCGGAGTCGCAGGAGCCCGCCGGGACGGCGCACGGCAGTACGGAGATCCCTCAGCCGCGCGCCGACCGGTTCACGGCCACACCGGCGGCCGCCCGTAAGACGGCGCCCGCCCGCAAGAGCGGGTCCGGCTCGTCGGGCAAGGCCCCTGTCATCAAGGCCAAGTTCGCCGGCCGCTGCTCGTGCGGACAGCCGTACGCGGCGGGCGAGAAGATCACCAAGCTGGCGTCGGGCGGCTGGGGGCATGAGGCCTGCGCGAGCAGCTGAATGCCTGGCTCTGAGCACTGAGGGGAGGGGCCAGCGGCTGATGCCGTCAGCCCCTCCCGCGCGTTCAGTCGGCCGGTCCCGCGCGTTCAGGACCGCCGGCCCCTCCCGTCGTTCACGGTCGCCCGCGGAACCCCCACTCCCCGTGCGGAGCCCGGAACACCACGTACCCCGGCTCGGTGCGCACAAAGGCGGCGCCCCTCGGTGCCTGGGCCTTGTCCTTCGCGGCCGCCGGTACATGCACCTCGGCGGTGGCGCCCACCGGGACCCGTACCGTCAGCCGTATCTCCTTGTCGATACGCGACCACGCCACGGCCGCCCGCCCCCGCACCGTGTCCAGCTCGGTGCGCGCCCAGTCGACGCCGTCACGGGCGTCCGGCCGCACCGTGAACGTCCGGTAGCCGGCGTCGCCGGGGCGCAGACCCGCCACGTTCTCGTACAGCCACTGCACGATGGTGCCGAGGAAGTAGTGGTCGCGGGAGCGGGAGTCCGCCTGCCAGTACTCCCACATGGTGTCCGCGCCGTTCTCGAACCAGTGGCCCCAGCCCGGGTACGTCTTCTGCAGGGCCACCGCGCGCGCCACATCGGAGTGCCCGGCCGCGCTCAGCGCGCGAAGGAGCACGCTGGTGCCGAGGCAGCCGGTGTTGAGGTGGTTGCCGCGCTCGGCGATATCGGCGAGCAGCGAGTCCGTGACGCTCGCCCGGGCGCCCGCGGGCACCAGACCGAAGGCGAGCGGGATGCAGTTGCTCGACTGCCGGTAGTGCGGGTCCTTGGCCGTGCGGTAGTGCCCTTCGGGGCCCAGGAACGCGGAGTTGAAGGCGCTCTTCAGATCCTCGGCGGCCTTCACGTAGCGTCCGCGCACCGCGTTCTCGCCGACCAGCTCCGCCATCTCCGCGGTGTCGCTCAGCGCCCGGTACAGATAGGCGCTCGCCGTGAGCCGGGTGTCCTCCGGCGGGATCTCGTACCCGGGCGACACCCAGTCGCCGAGCGCGGTGACCGCGAGTCCGTCCCGCAGCCGGCCGAGCTCCCAGTCCAGATAGCGGGTCAGGGCGGGCAGATGCTCGCGGGCGATGCGGTCGTCCCCGTAGACCCGGTACATCTCACGCACCAGGAACGGATAGACCGTGGTCCACTCCGGCGCCGGTGCCAGCTCCTGATAGCCCCAGCCGCCGCTCGGCACGATCACCGGGATCTGGCCGGCCGCGTTCTGGCTGTCCGCCAGATCGCCCAGCCACTTGGTGAAGAAGCGCTGCATACCGAGCGCGTACATCATGATCGGCGCCCCGACCTGGGCGTCCCCGGTCCAGCCGTTCTTCTCGAACATCGGCGTATCGGTCGGGATGCTGTGCAGGTTGTTCAGGACCGTGCGCCGCATGGCCTGCTCGAGCTGCTCATAGAACGGCTCCGAGCAGCGGAACGTCCCCGTGCCCTCGACCGCCGAATGCACCACGCGGCCGAGCACCTCGTCCGGTCCGGGCTTGCGCGGCAGCCCGCTGATCTGCACGTAACGGAAGCCCTTGTACGAGAACTTGGGCTCCCACACCTCCGCGTCACCGGTGCCCGCGCAGACGTATTCGTCGGTCTGGAAGCGCCCGGGCACATGGCCCGTCTCGGCGTGCACACTCCCGTCGGCCTTGAGTTTCTCGCCGTGCTTGAGCCGGACGGTCGTCCCCGCTGCGGCCTGTACGGTCAGCCGCGTCCAGCCCGCCATGGTCCGGCCCATGTCCACGAGCCAGTCGTCCCCGTACGCCGTGATCTTCACCGGCCGTACGGTCTCGACCACCTCGACCGGCTCGAGCCCCTGCGCCCGCAGCGCTCCCTTCGGCGCCTCCATCCGGACGGGAGCCCGCCAGGCCTTGTCGTCGAATCCGGCCTCGGTCCAGCCGGCCGGATGCTCCCGGGCGTCGTATGTCTCGCCCGCGTACAGGGAGTTGGTGCGGGTCGGGCCGTCCGCCATCCGCCACGCGCCGTCGGTGGCGAGGGTGCCGCGCGAGCCGTCCTCGTACTCGATCTCCAACTGGCCGAGCAGCCGCGGCTCTCCGTGCCACGGGGGCTTGTGCCAGTTCCAGACGTTGGGGGTCGTCATGCCGTAGAAGCCGCGGCCGAGCGTGACCCCGATGGCGTTGGCGCCGCGCCGGAGCAGTCCGGTGACGTCGTGCGTGGCGTACAGGACGGTCTCGTCGTAGTCGGTGAAGCCGGGGTCGAGCACCTGCCGTCCCACGCGCCGGCCGTTGATCTCGGCCTCGTAGTACGCGAGTCCGCTGACGTAGAGGCGGGCGCGGCGCACCGGCTTGGACACCGTGAACGCGCGGCGAAGGAGCGGCGCCGGCAGCTCCGGCGCGCTCACCGTGACATCGTTGTCCCAGGCTCCTTGTCCGTACGGTGCGACCACCACCGCCTCGGCCCATGCGGCGTCATCGAAGTCCGGCTGCTGCCAGCCGGCTTGCTCGCTCTCCGCGCAGCGCCAACCGGGACCGGTCACCAACTCGGTGGTGGCACCGCCGTGCTCCACTAGGAGACGGACGAGCAGTCCGCCCGGATTCACGGACGCGCCCCCGCGGTTGGTGGCCCGCACGGCGACCACCACCCGGCCGCCCGACGCGAGCGCGCCGGTCACCTCCGCGAGGTCCCCGGTGCGCCAGTTGTCGGTCTGCTCGGGCGCGTGCAGCACCTGCTCGCCCTGGACGTACAGCGTGTAGTCGTCATCGGCCGTGGCGATCACCGTGGCCTTCGACACCTGGGCGCCGTCGGGGAGTTGGAACACACCGCGGAACCAGACCGTGCCGGGCGGTGCGCCCTGCTCGGTCGCCCCGGGCGCCCAGATCCACGAGGCGCCCTCGAAGGAGGGCGCCTGCGGTGCGGCGCCGGCCCCGATCCAGTGCCCCTGCCAGTCCTCGTCGCCGAGCGCGGTCTCCCACCACCGCTCGGCGCTCCACTGCGATGCCACCCCGTCGCCGTCCCACACCCGTACCTTCCAGGCGTATCTCGTACGGGGAGCGAGCGCGGGACCGTCGTAGGGCACGCCGACCGTGCGCGCGGAGGCGACCTTGCCGGAGTCCCAGACGGTGCGCGCTCCCGTGGTGACCTTGATCTGGTAGGCGCTCTGTTCCGCGCCCGTGCCGGAAGCGGTCGACTCCCAGGCGAGCCGGGGCTTTTCGATGTCCGTGCCGAGCAGCGTCGGTGCGTACTCGACCGTGGTGCGCCCGATGCGCAGGGCGCCGCCGCTCTCGCCCTGTGTGCCGGTCGCGGCCAGGGCCGTTCCCTGCCCGAGGCCGGCCATGCCCGTGGCCGCTCCTGCGGCGGATGTCACGAGGAAGGCCCTGCGGTTCCAGGGCTCACCCCGTCCTGTCTCGCGTGCGTCGCTCATCGCGTGCCCCTCGGATTCTCACGGGTTTCGATGCTTGAAACGTTTCAATCAGGCGCCTTCGATCCTAGGCGTCCCGCCAGGAACGCCTCAAGAGGCGTGCGGGGATTTGCTGTTGAAGCGGCGGCGACCGGAGGTGAGGTGCATGGGGCAGGGCGCCATGGCAGGGCCGCAATGTATGGGCCCGTGCGCCATGGCAGCAGGGCGGTGCGGCTTCCTAGCCTCGGTGGCGTCGCGACGGCTGTCCGTCTTCAGCCCTCGCTCGGACGACTGCTTCCACCTACCGAGGGGCGTACTGCGCATGGGGCTGGACAAAGTGATCGACGATGCCGTGGAGGCGGTCGCGGACCTTCCGCACGGCGCGTCGCTGGCCGTCGGGGGTTTCGGGCTCTGCGGGATACCGAGTGCCCTCATTCATGCGCTGCTCGAGCGGCGCACCGGCGGACTGCATGTGGTGTCGAACAACTGCGGCGTGGACGACTGGGGACTCGGACTGCTGCTTCGCGAGGGGCTGATCGCCCGGATGACCAGCTCGTACGTGGGCGAGAACAAGGAGTTCGCGCGCCAATACCTCGGCGGTGAGCTGGAGTTGGAGCTGGTCCCGCAGGGCACGCTGGCCGAACGGCTGCGCGCGGGCGGCGCCGGCATCCCGGCCTTCTACACCCCCGCCGGGGTCGGCACCCAGATCGCCGAGGGCGGGATCGCCTGGCGCCATCACCCGGACGGCTCGGTGGCGGTGGCCGCACCGCCCAAGGAGACCCGGATCTTCCACGAACGCGAATACCTCCTCGAGGAGGGCATCACCACGGACTTCGCCCTCGTACGGGCCGCGGTCGGCGACCGGCACGGCAACCTCGTGTTCCACGCGTCCGCCCGCAACTTCAACCCCCTGGCCGCGATGGCCGGCCGGATCACCGTCGCCGAGGTGGAGGAGCTGGTGGAACCGGGCGCGATACCGCCCGGAGAGGTGCAGCTGCCCGGTGTGTTCGTGCAGCGGGTGGTGCCGGTGGCGGCCGACGATCCCGCGGCCGAGAAGCGGATCGAACGGCGCACCGTGCGCCCTGGAGCGGAGACCGGGCGGGCCGTGGCGCGCCCCGGTACGGAAACCGAACGGCGCACCGTGCGCCCCGTAGTGGAAGGCGGTCGCTGAGATGGCACTCACCCGGGAGCAGATGGCGGCCCGCGCCGCACGTGAACTGCCCGACGGCGCCTATGTGAACCTCGGCATCGGACTGCCCACGCTGATCCCCGGCCACCTGCCCCCGGGCGTCGAGGTGGTGCTCCAGTCCGAGAACGGAATCCTCGGCGTCGGCCCGTATCCGGGCGAGGACGAGCTGCATCCGGACCTGATCAACGCCGGCAAGGAGACCGTGACGATCGTGCCGGGCGGCTCCTACTTCGACTCCGCGCTGTCGTTCGGGATGATCCGCGGCGGCCATATCGACGTGGCCGTCCTGGGCGCCATGCAGGTGTCCGCCTTCGGTGATCTGGCGAACTGGGTGATCCCCGGAAAGATGATCAAGGGCATGGGCGGGGCGATGGATCTGGTGCACGGAGCGCGCCGGGTGATCGTGCTGATGGAGCACACGGCCCGGGACGGCTCGCCCAAGCTCGTGGACGAGTGCACCCTGCCGCTGACCGGCTGGGGTGTGGTGCACCGGGTGATCACCGACCTCGCCGTGCTCGACATCGCGGCCGGCGGGCTGCTGCTGCGTGAACTCGCCCCGGGCGTACGGCTCGACGAGGTACGCGCGGCGACGGGCACCGAGCTCGCGGTGGCGCCGGACCTGGTCACGGCGGGCGCGGCCTGACCCGCGACCACACAACTGCCCCGGTCGAAGTGGTGAGTTGACACATTCCTCGGCGCCGAGCGCGACCCCTACGTTCACGGAAACATTTCGGCCCCGTGAACGAGGAGTTCCCTGTGACGCTGCCCCACTACCGTCCGGCACCTCGCCGGCGACGATCCGGCTTCCTGCTGTCCGCGCTCGCCGCGGCCGCCCTGTCGTTCCTGCTCGCGGCGACCATGCTGAAGGCGGCGCCGCCCGCGCGCGCCGCGTCCATCGAGCAGGTGACCGGCTTCGGCTCCAACCCCGGCGCGCTCAAGATGTACCGCTACGTGCCCGACGGACTGCCCGCGGGCCGGCCGCTCGTGGTGGCGATGCACGGCTGCTCGCTGAGCGGCACCGGCCTCGCCGCCAATTTCGGCACCCGTACCGGCTGGAAGGAGCTGGCCGACCGCCACAAGTTCACGCTCGTGCTGCCGGAGACCGGCACCGCCAACAACGCCATGAACTGCTTCAACTGGTTCAAGACCGCGGACATCACCCGCGATCAGGGCGAGGTGCTGTCCATCAAGCAGATGGTGGACAGGGCGAAGGCCGACCAGTCCGCGGACCCGTCGCGGGTGTACGTCACCGGGCTGTCCGCCGGTGGCGGCATGACGTCGGTGATGATGGCCGCCTACCCCGAGGTGTTCGCGGGCGGCGGCATCGCGGCCGGACTCCCGTCCGGCTGTGCTCCGGAGACCAATGAGTGGACCTGTATGAGTCCCTCAGTCGCCAAGTCCCCTGCCCAGTGGGGCGACAAGGTGCGGGCGGCCTCGCCGGGCGGTGCCTCGCGCACCGCCTGGCCGACGCTCTCCGTATGGCACGGCACCGGTGACACCACGGTGGTGCCGGCGAACCTGCAGGAACTCGTCGACCAGTGGACGAACGTCCACGGCACCGACCAGACGGCCGACGTGTCCGACACGGTGTCCGGCGCCGCGCACAAGGTGTTCAACAACCCGGCGGGCCGGCCCGTCGTCGAGAGCTTCACGATCAGCGGGATGGGCCACGGCCAGCCCATCGATCCCGGGACCGGCGCGGGCCAGTGCGGGCAGACCGGGGACACCTACATCCCGGACGCGAACATCTGCTCCGCGCACCACATGGCCAGGTTCTGGGGCCTGGACGGCGGCGGATCCACTCCGTCCCCGGACCCGACGACCCCGTCGCCCGACCCGAGCACACCGGCGCCCGCCCAGTGCTTCACCTCCAGCAACTACACCCACGTACAGCAGAGCCGCGCGCACCAGTCGGGCGGCTACACATACGCCGACGGCTCCAACCAGCCGATGGGCCTGTGGAACACCGCCGTCCAGGCCACGTTGAAGAAGACCGGCGACGACCACTACGAAGTGGTCGCGACCGGGTCCTGCTGAGCGGGTGTGGGCCGGTGCCGCCCGCGGTCTGTGGCTGCCGCCGCCCGCGGTCTGTGGCTGCTGTCGCCACCGAACCGCCCCCGGTTGTGGTCCCGGCCCACATCGCTCCCGGCACCGTCCGCTCCTAGCCTTCCGGCGAGCACCAACCGCCAGGCCTGTGCCCGGCAACCCCCTTGTACGGAGCGGCAGTTGAGCCGCGCCCTCCGCCACCCTCACCAGCAGCAGAAGAGAGCCGACCATGCACCGAAAGCGCCCCGCGGGCCGGTGGCCCGCAGCCCTGGCCGCGGCAGCGGCGGCCCTGATCCTCACCACCTCGTGCGGCAGCCCCGGCAGCAGCGGCTCGACGGGGAACAAGGCCTCGGATCCCGTCAAGGTCGGCCTCGTGTACTCCAAGTCGGGGCCGCTCGCCACGTACGGCAAGCAGTATCTGGAAGGCTTCCAGGCCGGTCTCGACTACGCGACGAAGGGCACCGGCAAGGCCGGCGGCCGCACGATCGAGGTCCACCAGGCCGATGACGCCGGGGACCCCGCGAAGGCGGTCGCCGCCACCAAGGACCTCATCGGCCAGGGCTACGACGTCATCGCCGGCGCGACCTCCTCCGGAGTCGCCACCCAGGTCAGCCCCCTGACGGAACAGAACAAGGTCCTGTTCCTGTCCGGCCCCGCGGCCACCGACGCGGTCACAGGGGCGGGCCCGTACACCTTCCGCTCAGGGCGGCAGACCACCCAGGACATCAACACGGCGGCGGCCTTCGTCGGCGACATGAAGGGCAAGAAGGTCACCGTCTTCGCCCAGGACAACGCCTTCGGGCAGGCCAACGTCGCCGGTGTGAAGGCGGTGCTCGAACCGCAGGGAGCGAAGGTCGCCCCGCTGCTCGTGCCGGCCGCCGCGAACGACTTCACGCCGTTCGCGACCCAGGCCGAGAAGGCCGGCGCGGACATGATGTTCGTCGCCTGGGCCGGCACCTCCGCCAAGGCGATGTGGACGGCGCTCGGCCAGCAGGGCGTCTTCGACTCCACGAAGGTCGTCACCGGCCTGGACATCGCGGCGACCTGGCCGTCGTACGGGAAGGTGGCCCAGGAAGTCGACTTCCTCGCCCACTACTTCGCCGGCGCAGCGGGCACCGAGGCCGAGAAGGCCATGACCGAACGCGTCACCAAGGCGGGCGGCGAGGTCGGACTGTTCACCGTGGACGGTTTCACCGCCGCCCAGATGATCGTCCACGCGGCCGGACAGGGCGCCTCGGCGGACGAGATGGCCAAGGCCCTCGAAGGCTGGAGTTTCGAGGGTGTCAAGGGCAAGCTCACCGTCCGGGCCGAGGACCACGCGCTGCTCCAGCCCATGTTCCAGGCGCGGCTCAAGAACGGCACCCCGCCCACCGCCGAACTGGTCAAGAAGCTCGACGCCGACGCCGTCGCCCCCGGCGTGGTCGAGAAGTGACCGCCTCCGCCCCCACCGCCGCCCGGCCGGTCCTGCGCATCCGCGGGCTCGGCTGGGCGGTAGGCGGCGCCCAGATCGTCGCCGGGGTCGAATTCGACGTGGCCGAGGGCGAGTTCGTGGCCGTCATCGGACCGAACGGCGCCGGCAAGACCTCCCTGTTCAACCTGATCTCCGGCCTCGTACGCCCGACCGCGGGAAGCATCGAACTGGACCGCGCCGACATCACGGCCGACCCGCCGCACCGCCGGGCACGCCGCGGACTCGGCCGCACCTTCCAGTCCTCCAGCGTCTTCGCAGGACTGAGCGTCCTCGAAAACGTCCGACTCGCAGCGGCCGCCCACCGAGGCTCCTGTCTGCGGCTGTGGCGGCGCGCCTCGTCCGACACCGCGGCCCGGGACGCGGCCGTGGACGCGCTCGCCCGCGTCGGCCTGTCGGCCCGTGCGGCGGGCCTCGCCGGATCGCTGTCCCACGGCGACAAGCGCAAGCTGGAGATCGCCATCCTCCTGGTCACCGAGCCGCGCCTGATCCTGCTCGACGAGCCCATGGCGGGTGTCGGCACCGCCGACGTGCCCGCCCTGACCGAGGTGATACGGGCCGTGCACCGCGAAGAAGGCCGCACCGTGCTGATGGTGGAACACCACATGGACGTCCTGCTCGGCCTCGCCGACCGGGTCGCCGTCATGCACCACGGGCAGCTGCTCGCCCTGGACACACCGGCGAAGGTCATGGCCGACCCGCTGGTCCAGGACGCCTACCTCGGGGAGGCGCTGTGACGCCGCTCCTGGATGTCAGCGATCTGACGGTACGGATCGGCTCCTCGCAGATCCTGCACTCAGTCGGCCTCACCGTCGCCCACCAGGGCGTCACCGCACTCCTCGGCCGCAACGGAGCCGGCAAGACCACCACCCTCAAGGCCGTGCTCGGCCTCGTGCCCCGAACGGGCCGGGTGCGCCTGGGAGATGAGGAACTCTCCGCTCTGCCCACGCACGCCATCGTCCGCCGCGGCCTCGGCTACGCCCCCGAGGACCGCAACGTCTTCGCCTCCCTGACGGTCACCGAGAACCTCCAACTCGCCGCACGCGGCAGCGGCCCCCACCACTACGACCTGGTCTACGACATGTTCCCCGAGCTCAAGACGCGCGGCAGGCAACGGGCCGGCAGCCTCTCCGGCGGACAGCAGCAAATGGTCGCCATCGGGCGGACGCTGCTCAACGACAACCGGCTGCTGCTCGTCGACGAACCCACCAAGGGTCTCGCCCCGAAAATCGTCACCGAGGTCGCCGACGTCCTGGCGCGCGCGGCGCAGAAGGTGCCGATCCTCCTCGTCGAGCAGAACCTCGCCCTGGTCCGCCGGATCGCCGACCACACCGTCGTCCTCGAACAGGGCAGCGTCGTGCACACCTCGCCCGCCGCGGACCTGCTCACCGACGGAGACCTCACCCGTGAACTCCTGGGAGTGGCATGAGCACCCTCGTCCTGCTCTCCCTCACCGGCCTCGGCCTGGGAGCGCTGTACTTCCTCGTCGCCTCCGGCCTCTCGCTGATCTTCGGTCTCGCGGATGTCCTCAACTTCGCGCACGGCCTGTTCCTCTCCGTCGGCGCGTACGGCACCTGGTGGGCGGCGGACCGTCTCGGCCTCGGCTTCCTGCCCGCCGCGGCCATCGGTGTCAGCCTCGGCACGGTGGCAGCCGTCCTCGTCGAACTGCTCCTGATCCGCCCGCTGTACGCGCGCCCCATCGACCAGGTCCTCGTCACCGTCGGCCTGAGCCTCGCGGGCGTCGCGCTGCTCCAGGCCGGATTCGGCGCGGACCCGGTGACGTTCCCCAAGCCGGCCTGGACCGAGGAGACCAGCACGGTCCTCGGCGCGACCGTGCCCAACGACCGGTTCCTGCTGATCGGCGCCTCGATCGTGGTCCTCGGCCTGCTGCAACTGTTCCTGCACCGCACCCGGTTCGGGCTCATCGTCCGCGCCGGAGTGGAGGACCGGGCGATGGTCACGGCCCTCGGCATCAACGTACGGATCGCCTTCACGGTCGTCTTCGCCATCGGCGGTGCGGCGGCGGCGCTCGGTGGGGTCCTGGCCGGCGTCTACTACGGCGACGTCTCACCCGGCCAGGGCACGTCGCTGCTCATCTTCGCGTTCATCGTCGTCGTCATCGGCGGCATGGGCTCGGTCGCGGGATCGGCCCTCGCCGCCGTCGTGGTCGGCCTCGTCCAGCAGTTCACCAGCTACTACGCCGCCGCCGGCGTGGGCGAGGCCTCGGTCGTGCTCGTCCTCGCCGTCGTCCTGCTCGCCCGGCCCGGCGGCCTCACGGGGAGGACCGCATGACCAGGACAGCCGTACGCACCCCACCCGCGCCGACCGACGCGCCCACTGCATCCGCCGCACCGCGCCGCCGCCGGCTGCTGCGCCGCGCGGTGCCCCTGACCGCGCTCGTCGTCCTCGCGATCCTGCCGTACTCCACCCTCGACCTGCCGGCGCTGCTGCCCGGCCCGGTCAACAGTCCGGGCTCGCTCCAACTGCTCGGCGTATGCCTGGTGTTCGCCGGCCTGGCCGCCACGTACGACCTGCTCTTCGGGCACACCGGTCTGCTCTCCTTCGGCCATGCGCTGTACGTCGTGCTCGGCAGCTACACCGTCAACATCGCGGTCACCAAAGGGGAGTTCACGCTGCCCGCGGCGCTCGCGCTGACGGTGCTCGTGGGGCTGGTCGTCCCGGTCCTCCTGGGCGCCCTGGCCCTGCGCGTCCGCGGGATCGCCTTCGCCATGGTCACGCTGGCGATGGCGCAGGTCGCGGCCATCGCGGTCGCGAGCGACCCGGGGCGGCTCACCGGGGGAGAGGAGGGCCTGTCCCTGCTGCCCTCGGCTGTGCCGGATTTCCTCGCCGGTATCGACAACACGGCCAACCTCTACTGGCTCGCGCTCGCCTACCTGGTGCTCGTGGCCGCCGCGATCGCCTGGCTGGTCGACTCCGAACCCGGACGCGTCTGGGCCGCGATCCGCGAGAACGAGCAGCGCGTGGCGGTCCTCGGCCTCCACCCGTACCGCTTCCAGCTCCTCGCCTTCGTCATCGCGTCCTTCCTGGCCGCGCTCGGCGGCATGGTCCACCTCTTCCTCCTGGGCGGCTCCAGCCCGGGCATCACCACCTCCAGCTTCACCCTCGGCTTCCTCCTCATGGTCGTACTCGGCGGCGCGGGCACCCGCTGGGGCGCCGTCGTCGGCGGCGTCCTGTACGCCTACCTCGACCACCGGCTGGGCGCGCTCGGCACGTCCGAGGCGGTGGCCGGCCTCCCGGGCTGGCTGCGGGGACCGCTGTCCGAGCCGCTGTTCGTCCTCGGGGCGCTGTTCATCGCGGTGGTGTACTTCCTGCCGGGTGGGATTGCGGGGGTGGCGGGGCGGCTGCGG
>NZ_JAAKZW010000123.1 GCF_011044995.1 Streptomyces mesophilus
GTACCAAGCTGTTGCCGGCCCCGGAGGTGCGGGAGCTGCCCGCGCCGCCCGCCAAGACCTGGCGCATCATCGGGCCCGGCATCGTAGCGGCCGGAGTCGGCCTGTCCTCGGGCGAGTTCGTGCTCTGGCCCTACATCGCCTCGCAGGCGGGCCTGGTGTTCCTGTGGGGCGCGGTGATCGGCGTCATCACGCAGTGGTTCCTCAACATGGAGATCGAGCGGTACACCCTCGCCACCGGTGAGACCGCGGTCACCGGCTTCAACCGCTACTGGCGGCACTGGGGCCTGGTCATGGTGGTGTTCACCTACGCGGCGAACCTGTGGCCCGGCTGGGCCATCAGCTCGGCGACGATGCTGAGTTACGTCTTCGGCGGCAAACCCGCATGGATCGGGGTCGGCCTGCTCGTCGTGATCGGCCTGATCCTCACCCTCGCGCCCGTCGTCTACAACGCGCTCGAGAAGATGCTCGGCGTGAAGATCCTGCTGATCGGCGGGTTCTTCATCCTCGCGCTCGCGCTCGCCGTCACCGCCACGACCGTGGGCGACCTTCCGACGGCCGTCACCGACGCGAGGTTCCCGCACGAACTGGGCGTCGCCGTGCTCATGGGGGCGCTCGCGTACGCCGGAGCGGGCGGCGGGCAGAACCTCGTGCAGAGCAACTGGATCCGCGACAAGGGCTTCGGCATGGGCCACTACGTGCCGCGCCTGGTGAGCCCGGTCACCGGCAAGGAGGAGGCGGCCGACGCCTCGCGGGTCGGCTACGTCTTCGAGACGAACGAGACCAACCTGGCCCGCTGGCGCCGCTGGTGGAAGTTCGCCAACCTCGAGCAGGCCATCACCTTCGCCCTGGTCACCATCCTCACGATCGTCCTGTCCTCGATGCTGGCGCACTCCACGCTCTTCGGCACCGAGGGGCTCGAGAACAACGTGGGCTTCGTCCAGAAGGAGGGCGAGGTCCTGCAGGAGCGCGTCGGCGACTGGTTCGGCGTGTTCTTCTGGCTGATCGGTGCGTTCTCCCTGTTCAGCGCCGCGACCGGCATCGTCGACTACACCAGCCGGATGACCGCCGACGTGCTCAAGTCCACGTATATGCGCGGCACCCGGCTCACGGAGTCCCGTATCTACGCACGTCTCGTCTGGGGACTCGTCGCCGTCGGCGCGGTGGTCCTGCTCTCGGGGTTCGACCAGCCGCTCGTCCTGCTCGTGATCTCCGCCTGTGTCTCCGGCCTCATGATGTTCGTCTACTCGATCCTGCTCCTGGTCATGAACCGCACCGCGCTGCCCAACCCGCTGAAGGTGCGCGGCTATCGGGTGGCCGCCCTGGTGTGGGCGGCGCTGCTGTTCGGCGTGCTGTCCGTCCTGACGGTGCGACAGCAGCTCGACAACCTCTTCGGCTGAGCCACACCCCCCCCGCAGGTGTCAGACCCCCGTACGTACAAGGAGTGATCCGCATGACCGACGTCCGACCCCATCCCTCCGGCCGCCGCAGCCAGTCCTGGTTCGGGGCCGCGGGGCGCGGCGGGATGCTGTACCGGTCCTGGATGCGCAATCAGGGTTTCGGGCCCGAGGTCTTCGACGGCCGGCCCGTCATCGGGATCGCCGTATCGGCTTCCGAACTCGCCCCCTGCAACGCCCACTTGACCCGCGTCGCCGAGGCCGTGAAGCGCGGAGTGTGGCAGGCCGGTGGCTTCCCCCTGGAGTTCCCCACCATGGCGACGGGCGAGACGCTGATGCGGCCCACCGCCATGCTGTACCGCAACCTCATGGCCATGGAGGTCGAGGAGCTGATCCGCGCCAACCCGCTCGACGGCGTGGTGCTGCTCTCCGGCTGCGACAAGACGACCCCGGCCATGCTGATGGGCGCCGCGAGCGTCGACCTGCCCGCGCTGATGGTCACCGGCGGGCCCATGCTCAACGGCAAGTTCCAGGGGCGTGACGTCGGTTCGGGCACGGCCGTGTGGCAGATGGAGGCCGAGGTCAAGGCGGGCCGGATGACCGAGGAGGAGTGTTTCTTCGCGGAGGGCTGTATGGCCCGCTCCAACGGACACTGCATGACGATGGGCACCGCCTCCACGATGGCGTGCATGGCGGAGACGCTCGGGATGCAGCTGCCCGGTTCGGCGACCTGGCCCGCGGTCGACATGCGGCGTTACGAGACCGGGCAGGCGGCGGGCCGGCGCATCGTCGAGATGGTCGAGGAGGAACTGCGCCCGTCGCGGATCCTGACGCGCGAGGCTTTCGAGAACGCCATCCGTACCAACGCCGCCATCGGCGGCTCGACCAACGCGATCATCCACCTCACGGCCATCGCCGGGCGGGTCGGCGTACGACTCGATGCCGAGGACTTCGACCAACTGGGCCGCGAAGTACCGACGTTGCTGAACCTGATGCCGTCGGGCACGTACCTCATGGAGGACTTCTGCTACGCGGGCGGACTCCCCGCCGTCCACAACGAGCTGATACGCGCCGGGCTCCTGCACGGCGAACAGCTCACCGTCACCGGGCGCGCCCTCGCCGAGAACGTGGCGGACGCCGAACGCATCGGTGACGACGTCATCACTCCGATCGGCACACCCTTCCAGCCCGCCGGCTCCGGTACCGCGGTGCTGCGCGGCAACCTGTGCCCGGACGGCGCCGTCATCAAGCAGTCGGCCGCGTCACCCCACCTGCTCACCCACACCGGGACCGCGCTCGTCTTCGACTCCCCGGAGGCGTACCACGCGATGTGCGACGACCCGGACCTGGAGGTGGACGAGAACACCGTCCTCGTCATCCGCAACGCCGGCCCCAAGGGTTACCCGGGGATGCCCGAGGTCTCCAACGTGCCCCTGCCGACCAAGTTGTTGAAGGCCGGCGTCACCGACATGGTGCGGATCTGCGATGGCCGGATGAGCGGCACGGGTTACGGCACGGTCGTGCTGCACGTCACCCCGGAGGCGGCCGTCGGCGGGCCGCTCGCCCTCGTACGGAGCGGAGATCTCATCACTCTGGACGTGCCGAAGAGGGCGCTGCATCTGGACGTGGAACCGGACGAGCTGGAACGCCGCCGCGCCGCCTGGGAGCCGCCCGCGCCCCGGCATGACAGCGGGTACGCCTGGCTGTACACGCAGCACGTCGAAGGGGCCGACCGCGGCGCGGACTTCGACTTCCTGCGCGGCTGCCGCGGGCACGCCGTGCCGCGCGACTCGCACTGAACGTGTACGGACGGCACGTCATGTGTACGGACGCCGAGCAGCCCGACCCCTGGAGCACCCGATGAACCTCACCCCCGAGTCCGTCCTGCCCGACGACCCCGAGGACGCGCTGCTCGTCGCCCGGGTGCACGAGCCCGAGTGGGACGGGCCGTGCGTGGCCGCCGTCCGCGGCGCGCATCTCGTCGACCTCACGTCCCGCGTCCCCACCGTCGCCGACCTGCTCGAACGCGAGGACGCGGGCAGCCTCGTACGGGACGCCCAAGGAGGCCGGCGCTGGCCCCTCGACGAGGTCCTGGCGGCGACCGCGTCCGGTCGGCGCGACGTACCGCATCTCCTCGCACCCGTGGACCTTCAGGTGATCAAGGCTGCGGGCGTGACCTTCGCCGAGAGCCTGATGGAACGGGTCATCGAGGAGCGCACCGGCGGCGACCCGACCCTGGCGGCCCGCACCCGGGAGCGCCTCGTGTCCTCCGTGGGGCCGGTGACGGAGGTGCGCCCCGGGTCGCCCGAGGCCGCGAAGGCCAAGGAGATCCTGCAGGCCGACGGCCTGTGGTCGCAGTACCTGGAGGTCGGCATCGGACCCGATCCCGAGGTGTTCACCAAGGCACCGGTCCTCTCCGCCGTCGGAACCGGCGCGCGGATCGGCGTGCTCGCCTCGTCCGTGTGGAACAACCCCGAACCCGAGGTGGTGCTCGCGGCCGACTCGCGCGGGCGCGTGCGCGGCGCGCTGCTAGGCAACGACGTCAACCTCCGCGACGTGGAGGGCCGCAGCGCCCTGCTCCTGCCGCGCGCCAAGGACAACAACGCGTCCTGCGCCCTGGGCCCCTTCCTGCGCCTGTTCGACGACGCGGGTGCGCGGGGCGGCGGCTTCGGTCTCGACGATGTACGCGAGCTCGAGGTCGCCCTCGACGTCACGGGCACGGACGGGTTCGTCCTCGAAGGCAGCAGCTCCATGCGGCGCATCAGCCGGGACGTACTCGAGCTGGTGGCGTCCGTGCACGGTGACCACCATCAACACCCGGACGGATTCGTCCTGTTCACGGGGACGTTGTTCGCGCCCACGCAGGACAGGGACGCGCCCGGAGAGGGCTTCACGCACCACGAGGGTGACGTGGTGCGCATCTCGAGCCCGCGCCTCGGCTCACTCGTGAACACCGTGACGACGAGCGAGGCGGCGCCGCCTTGGGAGTACGGGATACGGCGGCTGATGCGGAACCTGGCGGGGCGTGGGGTGCTGTGACCGGGCGGCGACGGCACGGGTCTTGTGCCCGGGATCGGGGCGCCCGGACCATGCACATATGACCGAGCCGAGCTCCACCCCCACCGGATCCTCGTCCGTTCTCGCCGCCCTCGTGAGCGCCCTGCGCGGCGGCTCCATCGAAGTGCTGGATCTGACCGCGCCCCTGTCGTCGTCCACACCGATCCTGCAACTGCCCGAGGAGTTCGGGCAGACCGTGCCCTTCCAGCTGGAGGAGATCAGCCGCTACGACGCCAAGGGCCCCGCCTGGTACTGGAACAACTTCCGGTCCGGCGAGCACACCGGAACCCACTTCGACGCACCCAACCACTGGGTCACCGGCCGGGACCTCGGCGATGTGTCGTCGGTGCCGGTGCAGCAGCTGGTCGCTCCCGCGGTGGTGCTCGACTTCACCGAGGAGGCGGCCAAGGACCCCGACTTCCTGGTCGAGGTCGAGCACATACGGGCCTGGGAGGGCCGGCACGGGCCGCTGCCCGAAGGCGGCTGGCTGCTGCTTCGCACCGGCTGGGGCAGCCGGGCGGGGGAGCAGGAGGCGTTCCTGAACGCGGACGAACGCGGACCGCACACGCCCGGCCTGTCCGCCGACTGCGCCCGCTGGGTGGCCGAGGAGTCACCGGTCATCGGGCTCGGCGTGGACACGGTGGGCACGGACGCCGGACAGGCCTTCACCTTCGAGCCGCAGTTCCCCTGCCACTCGTACCTCATGGGCAGCGGCAAGTACGGTCTGACCCAGCTGCAGCGGCTCGCCGAACTCCCGCCCACGGGAGCCGTGTTGATCGCGGGGCCGCTGCCGATCGTGTCGGGGTCCGGCTCGCCCGCCCGGGTGCTCGCCCTCGTGGAACGTACGCCGTGAAGGTCGCCGAAGCCGTCGGACGGGCGCTGGCCGCGTCCGGGGTCGGGCAGGTCTTCGGGGTCGTCGGCTCGGGGAACTTCCATGTCACCAACGCGATGGTGGCGGCGGGCGCGCGCTTCGTCGCGACCCGGCACGAGGGCGGGGCCGCGACCATGGCCGATGCGTACGCCCGGACATCGGGCACGGTGGCGGCCCTCAGCGTGCATCAGGGGTGCGGTCTGACCAACGCGCTGACCGGGATCGCGGAGGCGGCCAAGAGCCGTACGCCCCTGGTGGTCCTTGCGCCGGAAGCCACGCAGCGGCATTCCAACTTCCATGTGGACCAAGAGGCGTTGGGTCGCGCGGTCGGGGCCCGAAGTACCCGCGTCACCTCGGCGGCCACCGCCGTCGCGCAGACCACCGCAGCCGTGCGGCTGGCCGCACAGGAGCGCTGCACCGTCGTGCTCAACCTTCCGCTCGACGTACAGGCGCAGGAGGTTCCCGACGCCGAGCGAGCCCTGGCCGCCGTCGGGCCGCCCCCGCCCCGTACGCCCGTGGAGCCGGCCGATGTCGAGGTCGCAGCGCTCGCCGAGATCCTCGCCCACGCGCAGCGGCCGGTGTTCATCGCCGGACGCGGGGCACGCGGCGCCCCGGGCCGCGCGGCGCTCGAGGAGCTGGCCGAACGGTGCGGCGCGCTGCTCGCCACCTCGGCGGTGGCGCGGGGCCTGTTCCGCGGCAATCCGTGGTCGCTGGATGTCGCGGGCGGCTTCGCCACGCCCCTGGCCGCCGAGTTGATCGCGGACGCCGATGTGATCGTGGGCTGGGGCTGTGCGCTGACCATGTGGACCACACGGCACGGCCGGCTCATCGGCGCCGAGACCACCGTGGTGCAGGTGGACGACGACCCCGCGGCGCTCGGCGCCCACCGGCCCGTACACCTCGGCGTCACCGGGGACGTGGCGCTCGTGGCGCGGCGCGTGCTCGCGGCGGCCGAGGACCGGGAGGGCTACCGGACCGCGACGGCCGCCTTCGCGCTCGCCGCCCGGCCCGGCTGGCGGGACGTGCCGTACGTGGACGGCGGGACGCGCGACCGCATCGACCCGCGCACCCTGTCGATCGCCCTGGACGAGATCCTTCCTCCGGAACGGGTGATCGGCGTCGACTCGGGCAACTTCATGGGCTACCCCACGATGTATCTGTCCGTACCGGACGAGCAGGGCCTGTGCTTCACCCAGGGCTTCCAGTCCATCGGGCTCGGCCTCGCCACCGCCATCGGCGCCGCGCTGGCCCTGCCGGACCGGCTCCCGGTGGCCGCGGTCGGGGACGGCGGCCTGATGATGAGCGCCGCCGAACTCGACACGGTCCGCCGGCTCGGCCTGCCCATGGTGGTGGTCGTCTACAACGACGACGCCTACGGGGCCGAGGTGCACCACTTCGGACCGGACGGACACCCCTTGGACACGGTGGAGTTCCCGCCCGCCTCCATCGCCGCGATCGCCCGCGGGTACGGCTTCGAAGCGGTGACCGTACGCACGGTCGAGGATCTCAAGGCGGTACGGGACTGGGTGGCCGGACCGCGCAGCGCCCCGCTGCTCATCGACGCCAAGATCCTGCGGGACCAGGCGGCTTGGTGGCTGGAGGAGGCGTTCCGCGGGCACTGAGCGACGGGTTCCGTGCGGGGACGACGGGTTCGGCCCCGCACCCTCCGCGGAGGATGCGGGGCCTTGCCGTTCACGCCGGCGCGTAGCCCACCGGGCGGGCCGTGAACGCGCCACGGCCCTGCGTGCGACTGCGCAACCGGGTCGCATAGCCGAAGAGTTCGGCCAGCGGCACGGTCGCCGTGACGATCGCCGTACCGGAGCGGGTCGTCGAACCGGAGACCTTGCCGCGGCGCGCGGCCAGATCGCCGAGGACGCTGCCGACCGACTCCTCGGGCACGGTCACCGTGACCTCGACGACCGGTTCGAGCAGGGTCATACGGCAGGACCGCAGCGCCTCGCGCAGGGCGAGCCGGCCCGCCGTACGGAACGCCATCTCCGAGGAGTCCTTGGAGTGGGTCGCCCCGTCGGTGAGCGTGACGGACAGGCCTGTCACCCGGTGCCCGCCGAGCGGCCCTTCGGCGAGGGCGTCACGGCAGCCGGCCTCGACGGCCCGCACGTACTCCTGCGGCACCCGGCCGCCCACGACCGTGGAGCCGAACGCGAACTCCTGCTCCGACGGCCGCACATCGAGCACGACCTGCGCGAACTGGCCCGCGCCGCCGTCCTGTTTGACATGCCGGTACGTGAAACCGCCGACCCCTTCGGCAACGGTCTCCCGGTACGTCACCCGCGGACGGCCGACCCCGACCTCCAGGGACTGGTCGCGGCGCAGCTTCTCCACCGCCACCTCCAGATGCAGTTCGCCCATCCCGGACAGCACGGTCTGACCCGTCTCCGGGTCGGTCCGCACACCGAGCGACGGATCCTCCTCGACGAGGCGCTGGAGCGCCGCCGCGAGCCGGCCGGTGTCCGCCCGGCGCACCGCCTCCACGGCCACCGAGACCACCGGTTCGGCCACCGTCGGCGGCTCGAACACCACGGGCGTCCCGGGCGCGCACAGGGTCGTACCGGCGCGCGCGGACTTGAGCCCGACGAGCGCGACGATGTCGCCCGCGACGGCGGTCTCGACGTCCGTATGCCGGTCGGCCTGGACGCGCAGGATGCGGCCGACGCGTTCGCTGCGGCCGGTGACGGCGTCGAGCACGGTGTCCCCCTTCCGTAGCGTTCCCGAGTACAGCCGCAGGAAGGTCCTGCGGCCGGTCGTGGTCGACTGCACCTTGAACACCAGGCCCGCGAACGGTGCCCCAGGGTCCCCGGTGTCCGCGGTCGCCACGTCGAGCGGCGAGGGCAGATACGCCACCACCGCGTCGAGCAGCGGCTCGATGCCGCGGTTGCGGTAGGCCGCGCCGCAGAGCACGACCACACCGTCACCGGCGGTGGTGATCTCCCGCAGCGCGGTGCGCAGCGTCGCCTCCGTCAGCGCACCGGCCACACAGAACTCCTCCAGTGCGCCCGCGTGCAGCTCGGCCACCGTCTCCTCGAGCAGGCGGCGACGGCGCAGCACCTCGGCGCTCAGCGCATCGGGCACGGGGCCTTCCGTGCAGAGCTCATCGCTCCACGTCAAGGCCCGGTGACCGACCAGGTCCACGACGCCCGTGAAGGAGTCCTCGCGTCCGATCGGCAGCTGCACCACGAGCGGTACCGCGCCCAGACGGGTACGGATCGACTCGACGGCCGCGTCGAGATCGGCGCCCGCACGGTCCAGCTTGTTGACGAACGCAATCCTCGGCACGCCGTGCCGGTCCGCCTGCCGCCACACGGACTCGCTCTGCGGCTCCACGCCGGCGACCGCGTCGAACACCGCGATCGCCCCGTCGAGCACCCGCAGGGAGCGCTCCACCTCGTCGGCGAAGTCGACATGCCCGGGGGTGTCGATCAGGTTGACGCGATGTCCGTCCCAGTCGCAGCTGACGGCCGCGGCGAAAATGGTGATGCCGCGGTCGCGCTCCTGCGAGTCGAAGTCCGTGACGGTGGTGCCGTCGTGCACCTCGCCGCGCTTGTGGACGGCGCCGGTCAGGAACAGCATCCGTTCGGTGACGGTGGTCTTGCCCGCGTCGACATGGGCGAGGATGCCCAGATTGCGCACGGTGGCAAGGGGGTTGGGGTTGAGGCGGATACGCATGGCCGAGGGCCTTTCGGAAGAGTCCGGAAGAGATCGGCGCGATTCACCGTGACGCGGCGGACCCCGGGCACACGCGAAGTGTGCAGGTGAGGATGGTCAGAGCCGTGTCACGGAGTCCGGTGCGGGCCGCGCAGCCGGCACCGGAGGGACGAAGACAGGAGAAGGACCTCGAACCCGTACGGGGAGACAGAGCACGCGGTGCGGTCACGCATGACTGTCTCCTCCCTGTGAAGTCGCTGTACCGGCACGGGATTCCGTGGCGATCACAGGTGAGTGTAGGGACGCGGGCGGGGCGGGGCACCTGAATTAACTGCGGCGCGAAAAAGGGGGCCGCCGGTATCGGCGACCCCCTCCTCGTCATACGGCCTACTCCTCGAAGTACGCGTCCAGCGCGTCGTCGAGTTCACCCGTCCAGCGGGTGAGCGTGGCGCGGTCCGGGGCCTGGACCTCGTTGGGGTACCAGCGGTTGCCCTTGGTGTGGACCGTCACCGTGAGGCGCTTGGCGAAGCGGGCCGTGGACTGCTCGACCGCGACGACCTCGTCCCAGCTGAAGTCGGTGGCCTGGTCGTCGAGGGTGAAGCTGATGCCGGAGGCGTCCACCGTGATGGCGCCGCGGTGGTCGCGGGCCTCGAAGACGGGGCTGTCACCCGACTTGCCGGACTTCGCGAGATCCACCGGTTCGGCGGACTCCCCGGCTTCGCCGGATGCCTCGGAGTCGTCGTCCGCAGCGGTCTTCTCGGAGTCGTCGTCCGCCTCCGCCTCGTCCGACGCCTCGTCCGGGGCTTCGACCTCGGTGTCGACGCCTGACTCCTCGACCTTCGTCTCCTCGACGTCCGCAGCCGCCGTGTCGGAGTCCACCGACTCCTCGACCGCGTCGCTCTCCTCGTGCTCCTTCGCCCGCGCCGCGTCCCCGGCCGGCCCGGCCGGAGTGATCCCCGGAATGAAGCCGGGATCCATCGAGGCGGCCGTGTGCAGGGGAGCGTCCTTCTGTCCTATGCGCTGATCCACGGTTGCCTTTCCTGCGAAGCTCTCGCCACTAGCCGCTCACTGTTCTCGGTGCGCAGTATGGCCGACGAAGCTGTGCCTGCGCAGTCACGGATGGGTCTCATGCGGTCAGAGTTGACCAGGAGCATGTGATCAGAGCTGACCAGGCGTCCGCATGGCGGGCAGCTCCGGGGACGCCTCGCGCTGATGCGGCAGCACCGCCGAGGCGGACAGGCCGCTGGGGTGCAGCGCGACCGTACGCGCCGGGGCGGGTATCCGGATGCCCTCCGCCTGGAAGCGGCTGTGCAGCCGCTTGATGAACTCGTGCTTGATCCGGAACTGGTCGCTGAACTCGCCCACCCCGAGGATCACCGTGAAGTTGATCCGCGAGTCCCCGAACGTGTGGAAGCGCACCAGCGCCTCGTGCTCGTGGACACCGCCCTCGACCTCGGTCATCACCTCGTCCACGACCTCCATGGTGACCCGCTCGACGTGTTCAAGATCACTGTCGTAGGACACCCCGGCCTGCACCAGGATCGTCAGCTCCTGCTCGGGCCGGGTGTAGTTGGTCATGTTGGTCGAGGACAGCTGGGCGTTCGGGATGATCACGAGGTTGTTGCTGAGGTTGCGGACCACCGTGTTGCGCCAGTTGATGTCGACGACATAGCCCTCTTCGCCGCTGGACAGCCGGATGTAGTCGCCCGGCTGGATGGTCTTCGAGGCGAGGATGTGGACACCCGCGAACAGGTTGGCGAGCGTGTCCTGCAAGGCGAGAGCCACCGCGAGACCGCCGACGCCCAGCGCGGTGATCAGGGGCGCGACCGAGACACCCATGGTCTGCAGCACCACGAGCACACCCATCGCGATCACCACGACGCGCGAGATGTTCACGAAGATGGTGGCCGAGCCCGCGACGCCGGTCTTGGCCTGCGTGAACGCCTTGATGAGGGCGGCGATCACCCGGGTCGCGGTGAGCGTCGCGAACAGGATCAGCGCGGCCGTGAGGGACTGGTTGACGATCCCCCGTACGCGATCGGTGAGCGGCAGTGCCATCGCCCCGATCGCCGCGCCCGCGATGGTCGCGGCCCAGGGGAGGAGGTAGCGCAGCGCGTCCACGAGGACGTCGTCGCCGCTCCAGCGGGTGCGCTTGGCGTGCTTGCCCAGCCAGCGCAGCGTGAGGCGCAGCAGCAGGCCTGCGGCGATACCGGCGGCGAGGGCGATGCCCGCGACCACCCAGTCGTTCAAGGTGACATCGGTCCTCACCGGGCCACCTCCACCCCTCGGAGTGAACCCGGAACGCCCCGGTCGGGCCGTATATGAGACGTCGTCACTTGTAGGTCACCTGCTCGGTCGATAAGGAGCGTGACGCCCGCTGCCGAACAGGCGGGCGCGTTCCGAAACAAGGCGCCATCCTGCCGCATGAACCCGGCGTTCCGGCACCGGCCCCCGGGATCGTGCCAACGGCCGCCGCCGCTCGGCCAGTTCACGGCCGGATCCCGCGAAGCGCCGTACGCGACGCGGAATCCGGCGTGAAACCGCAGGTCGGACTGCGGCGATCAGGTCAGACCGTGGCGATGGCGGGATCGCTGACGCCCGCCGCGCCGGTCTCGACATGGCCCGCGAGCCGCCGCAGATAGCCGGTGTCGGCGGAGGAGACGATGCTCACGTCGTACCAGCGCTTGGTCGCCGCGAGATCGACCGTGCGCTGGACCGTCGCGCCCGCCGCGACGGGCACGGACTGGGCCGCGCCGCCGTAGGCGTTGGTGACCGTGAGGGTGACGGCGGCCGACGTCGAGTTGCTCAGCGTCAGGAGCAGATTGCCGCTCGCCTTGTCGTGCCGGGCCCTGACCTCCGGACCCGCCGTCTTGCCGGGGCTCTTGAAACGGCGCAGGAAACCGTTCGGACCGAAGACCGTCAGATCGTGCGCACCGCCCGAATACGAGGAGTTCCAGGCGTCGGAGACGGACGAGCCCGAGGCCGCCGTGTAGGTCCAGGGCCCGTCCGTGCGGTTGTCGGAGCGGACGTGGAAGCAGATGCCCGCGCCGGCACCCGCACCGAAAGTGAGGGAGATCTTGCCGCCGGCCGCATCCACCGCGCTGTCCACGAACGGTTCGTACGGCAGCGGGCGGGCCGGCCGTGCACCGCGCTCCTGCTTGGGCAGGGCTCCCTTCGCCGGCGGCTTGGGCAGCAGACCGGCCGGCTCGTCGTGGTTCGGCGGCTCGAAGCCCGAGGTGTCCGGGAGTTCGGCGGGTGTGGTCACAGCGCGCCCGAAGTCGAACGCCGAGGTCAGATCGCCCGCGACGGTACGGCGCCAGGGCGAGATGTTCGGCTCCCGCACCCCGAAGCGCTGCTCCATGAACCGGATGATCGAGGTGTGGTCGAACACCTGGGAGTTGACGTAGCCGCCGGTGCTCCACGGCGAGACCACGATCATCGGCACGCGCTGGCCCATGCCGTAATGGCCCGCGGCGTAGGAGGCGTTGCCGTTGAAGTAGTCCGAGGCCGTCTCGACCGTCGACTTGCCCTGATCGGCGGACGAGGGGACGTACGGCGGGACGACATGGTCGAAATAGCCGTCGTTCTCGTCGTACGTGATGAACAGCGCGGTCTTCGCCCAGACCGCCGGGTTCGAGGTGAGCGCGTCCAGGACCTGGGAGATGTACCAGGCGCCGTAGTTGACGGGGAAGTCCGGGTGTTCGCTGAAGGCCTCGGGCGCGGCGATCCAGGAGACCTTCGGCATCCGGTCGGCCGCGACATCGGCGCGCAGGACGTCGAAGTACCCGTCGCCCGCCTTGACGTTCGTACCGGTGCGGGCCTTCTCGTAGAGGGCGTCGCCCGGCTTGGCGTTACGGAAGGTGTTGAAGTACAGCAGCGAGTTGTCGCCGTAGTTGCCGCGGAACGCGTCGCTGATCCAGCCCCAGTGCCCGGCCGCGTCCAGGCCGTCGCCGATGTCCTGGTACACCTTCCAGGAGACCCCGGCCTGCTCCAGACGCTCGGCGTACGTCGTCCAGCCGTAGCCGAGCTCCTGGTTGCCGAGCACCGGGCCGCCACCCGTGCCGTCGTTGCCGACGTAGCCCGTGAGCATGTAGTAGCGGTTGGGGTCGGTCGCCCCGATGAACGAGCAGTGGTACGCGTCGCACACGGTGAAGGCGTCCGCGAGCGCGTAGTGGAAGGGCATGTCCGTCCGTTCCAGATAGGCCATCGCCCGCTCGGTCTTGGCCGGGATCCACCCGTCGTACTTGCCGTTGTTGAAGGCCCGGTGGCCGCCCGCCCAGTCGTGGTCGAGACCCGCGATGAACTGCATCCCGAGGTCCTCGACCTGCGGATGGAACGGCAGCGTCTCCTTGTTGCTCTGCGCCTGGTGCCAGACCGGCTTGCCGCTCGGCAGCGTCACGGGGCGCGGGTCGCCGAAGCCGCGGACGCCCTTCAGGGTGCCGAAGTAGTGGTCGAAGGAACGGTTCTCCTGCATCAGGACGACGATGTGCTCGACGTCCTCGATGGTGCCGGCGGCGCGGGCCGCGGGCAGCGCGGCGGCCCGGGCGATGCTCTGCGAGAGCGAGGTGAGACCCGCGCTCGCACCGGCGATCTTGAGGAAGCGCCGGCGATTCAGTTCAGCCATGGGTGTGGGGACCTCAGGGGCTTGTGGGGACAGGTCGGTGGAGTGTTCCAAGAGACCCCGGGCAGGGAAAGGGCGCGTGGTGCAGAAGTGAAAGAATGTCGTACGAATGTCCAACAGCTGCACTCGAACGAGGTGTTCCGTTTCATTCGCTGACCTGGACGGATCAGCCCAGTGGCCGCAATACGGATCACCCCAGGAGCCGCAATGCGGTAGCGGACACCCCTACCCGCACCGTCTGCCCCCACACCAGCTCCACCGCGTCCTGCTCCATCCCGTCGCCGAACGCCACAAGGCGGTCCGACTCCACCGTGAGCTCCAGGCGTGCCCCACCGTGCAGTTCACCGGAGACGAGGGAGGTGCCGGTGGCGGGCGAGGGCCAGGCCTCGCGTACGAACCAGAGCAGCCGTCGTTCGTCCGGCGAGGGCAGCCGCAGCGCGCTGTCCCGCTCCTGCCACAGCGACCGCAGCCAGCCGGTGGCCCCCGTGCCCGTACCGACGAGCACCCCCGAGGAGGCCTGCGCCTCCGCGGACTCGCCGCTGCCGATCCGGTAGCGGGCCGTCTGGTGGCCGGGCGGGCCCAGATAGATCTCGTTGAGCGCGAGCAGCCGCTGGGTGTCGTCGGCCACGGCCTCCACCATGGTCAACTCCTCGCCGCCCGCGCCTTTGCGCAGGGCCGACGCGAGCAGCTTCGCCGCGTCGGACACCCTGTGGCGCACCAGGACGCCCGGGTTGCGGCCGGGGTCGGTGTCGATCCCGACCACCGGCTGTCCGGACAGATACTTCGCGGTGTTCGCCACCAGGCCGTCCTGCCCGACCACCACGACCACGTCCTCGGGGCCGAACAGGAACCGGTCCAGATCGGCCCGCTCCACCCGGCTCTGCCGCCAGGTGAGCGGGACCGCGGCGGCGACTTCGGCGAGTGCCGCGGTCGTACGGTGATGGCGCGCCGCGATCTCGTCGACGGAGCGCCCCCGTGAGGCCAGGAAGAACGCGGCCTGGCCGTGCGTGCCGTGCCGGGCGAGCAACTCGGCGTACTCCGTGGTGCGATGCACGAGCACCGCACGCGGCGCGAGCGCCATCAGCGCTCACCGGAGGCCGAGGAACCCAGTTTGGCGAGCAGTCCCGTCACCACGTCCGGGGACAGGGTGAGGCTCTCGATGCGCGGCAGATTCTCGGCCACGCGGGTGGCCGCGAGCGCGTGCAGTACCGCCGGGTCCGTACGGCCGTGCACCTCGAGCCAGGCGGACTGCGCCTGCGCCCGTGCCTGGCCGACCTCGCGCGCGGCCTCCGCCTCGGCCTTGGCGATGCGCACCTTGCGGATGGCCTCCGCCTCGGTACGTACACCGTCCGCCGCGGCCTTGGTCTCGGCCTCGCGCCGCGCGTTGGTGCCGCGCTGGTCGACCAACTGCTCCTCGCGCCGGGCCAGTTCGATCTGGCTCGCGAGCTCGTTCTCGGCGATCGCCCGCTCGCGTTCCACGGCCACCGCGCGCCGTTCGTACGTGGCGCGGTCGGCCTCCTGCTGGATCAGCTCGCGCGCCGGAGTGCGCAGCGCGCGCTCCACTTCGGCCTCGGGCCGGATCGCCACCACCCGTACCGCCACGACCTCGATCCCGGTGGCGGGCAGGCGCGGTTCGGCCGCAAGCCCGGCGGCGATCCGCTCGCGCACCGCCGCGACGCCGTCGACGAGCGCGGCGGCCAGGGGAGTACGGGCCAGGACGTCGAGGGCGTGCTGCTGCGCCGTCTCCGTGAGCAGCGTCGCCAGCTGTTCCAGGGGCGCGCCGCGCCATGCGCCCGTGTCGGGGTCGACGGAGAAGTCGATACGGGCCGCCGCCGTGACCGGGTCGCTGATCCGGTACGTCACCGTCGCCTGGGTCGACACGTCCTGGAAATCGGCGGTGCGGGCATGGAAGCTCATCGCCAACTCGCGGTCGTCCACGGGCACTTCGGAGAGCGCGGCGCTGAGCGAGCGGTACCAGAAGCTCAGCCCGGGACCGTCGTGCACGACCTTGCCCGCGCGGAGATGGCGGATGTGCGCGGTGGGCGCGGAACGCAGATGGCGCAGACCGAAGCGCCGGGTGATGTCGGCCATGGACCCCCCTTAGTGTCACTGAGACGATAATCGCGCGTGACGGCTTTAGTGTCAAGGTGACCACATCAACTGGTGGTGTCCGGGCAGGCGTTGACGACCCTCGTAAGGGCGAAGGGGACCAGCGGAAGAAGGGGGGAGGGCGACACCCCGACCCCGGGCGCCCCGCATGCCCACGACCCTGGGGCCGGGGCGGAGGGGGAGCGCGGAAGGCGCCCGGGCGGGCGCTTCGGCCGGCTGGCTCACCGACAAGCCAGCCGACCGAGGTCGTGCTGTACGCGCACGATTCCCGCGTGTGCAGTACTGGCCTCACTTTGCCTGGTGACGGCCGCATCCGACAGCGGCCGCGGGGTTGATGCGTATACCGAACTTCTCCGCGGGCGGTCCTAGGTATACCGAGGACGGCGGGGCGGCCGGAGCGTATCGTCGACGGCGGGAAGCGGAGGCGAACACGCCGCGCCCGTCGAAGGCAGTGAGGATGGGAATGACTTTGGCTCTTGTCCGCCGCAGGCCGGGGGAACTGCCGGTGGAGGTGACCGGGTTCGTCGGGCGGGGCAGGGAACTGACCCGTGTCGACGAGGCGTTGCGGCAGGCCCGCATGGTGACGGTGACGGGCCCCGGGGGTGTGGGCAAGACCCGCATCGCGCTGCGCGCCGCCGCGCGGGTCGCGGGCCGCTATGAACACGGGGTCTGTCTGGTCGAGTTGTCCGAGCTGCGCGACCCCGAGCTGCTGCCGCACACCGTGGCCGGCTGTCTGGGACTGCCCGAAGGGGACAGCCGGCCGCCGCTCGACGCCGTCCTCGACCATCTGCGCGAGCGCAAGCTGCTGTTGATCCTGGACACCTGCGAGCATCTCGTCGACGCCTGCGCGATGCTCTCCGACATCGTGCTGCACGAGACCACGGGCGTCTCCGTGCTCGCCACCAGCCGGCAGCCGCTCGACGTGCCCGGTGAACACATCTGCCAGATAGCGCCGTTGCCGGTGCGCACCACGGGCGGCGACGCCGTCGACCTGTTCGCCCAGCGGGCCAAGGCGGTCGATCCGGCCTTCGAGGTGCACGACGGCAACCGCGCCGACGTGGTCGCCCTGTGCCGCCGTCTCGACGGCATGCCCCTCGCCATCGAACTGGCCACCGTACGGCTGCGGGTGCTGCCCCTCGAACAGCTGGTGGCCCGCCTCGAGGACCGCTTCCGGCTCCTCACGGGCGGTCGGCGCACCGCACTGCCGCGGCATCAGACGCTGCGTACCGCCATCGAGTGGAGCCATGAACTGTGCACCGGGCAGGAGCAGTTGCTGTGGTCACGGCTCTCTGTGTTCGCGGGCAGCTTCGACATCGCCGCCATCGAGGAGGTCTGCGCGGGCGGTGAGCTGCCGCGCGAGGAGATCCTCGAGGCGCTCGTCGGACTCGTCGACAAGTCGGTGGTGCAGCGCGAGGGTGTGGACGGCTCGCGCTACCGGATGCTCGACACCCTGCGTGAGTACGGGGCCGAACATCTCGTCGTGCGCGGCGAGCAGGCGCAGATGCAGGAACGGCACTACGCCCGCTATCTGAAGCTCGCCGAGGACTTCGACCGCAACTTCCTCGCCGACGACCAGATCCAGCGCTACCACGCACTGCGCGAACAGCACGCCGACATCCGCCTCGCGATCGAGTACGCGCTCGCGGCGCCCGGCAAGGATCACGAGGCGGCCGCGCTGGCCGGCGCCCTGTGGCCGTACTGGCATATCGCCGGTCTGCACACCGAGGGCCGCTACTGGTACGCGAAGATCACGGACCGCTTCCCCGGCCCCGTACGGGAACGGGCCTGGGCGCTTGCGCAGAGCGCGTATCTCGGCGCGTTCCAGGCCGATCCGAAGGCGCTGGAAGAGGCCCAGGAGTGCGTGCGGATCGCCGACGAGCTGGACGATCCGGTGGTCGCTGGGCGCGGCCGGGTCTACCTCAATCTGTCCCTCACCTTCATGGAGCGGCATGAGGAGGCGGCCGAGGCCGCGGACGAGGCCCACCGGATCCTCGAGGAGGCCGGGGACGTGGTCGGCCTCGTGACCCTGGAGACGCAGATCGGCTACATGCGGCATCTGAGCGGTCAGCTCGATGCCGCGCTCGAAGTCTGCGAGCGCGGGCTCAGACGGCTGGGCGAGGGTTCCACCGAGGGCTGGGTGCGCGGCTATCTGCACATGGTGATCGGCATGGCCCGCTTCCGCCGCGGCGAGTACGAGCAAAGTCGCGTTTCGGGTACCACCGGGATGCAGATCAAGCATGAGCTGGGCGACGGCGTGGGGCTGGCGTACTGCCTGGAACTCCTCGCCTGGCTGGCCGGTCACGACGGCCGGCACGAGGAGGCCGTCTGGCTGCTCGGCGCCGCGGATCCGCTGTGGGCCGGCGCCGGTGCGCGCCTTGGCGGCACCTCGCTGATGGAGGAGTTCCACCAGAGGGCCGTCCGTGCCGCGCAGGACGCGCTGGGCGAGCATCGGTGCGCCGAGCTCAGGGCGGACGGGGCCGCGCGGCCGCTGGAGCAGGTCGTCGCGCTCGCCACCGGTCAGGAGCAGAAGCAGCTGATCCCGGCGCCGCGTGCGCAGTCCCATGACCTCACCCGGCGCGAACACGAAGTGGCGCTGCTCGCCTCCGAAGGGCTGTCGAATCGCGAGATCGCGGAGCGGCTCGTCATTTCCAAACGCACGGTTGATGCCCATCTGGAGCGAATTCTGGCGAAGTTGGGGGTTCCGGCGCGTGGTGAGATCGCCGGGCGGCTGGGGGAATTGGACGGCTGACGGCCGGTATGGGTGGCTCTACCCGGGAATTGAGGGCGCGGCGCGTACGGGAGTTTGTTTCACGTAGCATCCATCCCGTATGGACATATCGCTCTGGGGATTTGTCGCCCTCGCGCTCGCTGCCGCGCTGGTCGGGTTCTCCAAAACAGCCGTCAGCGGGGCGAATACGATCAGTCTGGCCGTATTCGCGGCCGTTCTTCCCGCGCGGGAATCCACCGGGGTGCTGCTCCCGATCCTGATCGCCGGGGACATCCTCGCCGTCCTCACCTATCGCCGTCATGCCCACTGGCCCACGCTGTGGCGGCTGTTCCCGGCGGTCGGCGCCGGGGTCCTGTTCGGCACGGTGTTCCTTATGTGGGCGGACGACACCGGGGTGCGCACATCGATCGGGGCGATTTTGCTGCTGATGGCCGCGGTGACCGTCTGGCGGCGGCGGGTCGCGGCACGTCAGGAAGAGGACGCGGCCGGCGGCGCCGGGCGCTGGAAGGCGCCTTCGTACGGGGTGCTCGGCGGGTTCACGACGATGGTCGCCAATGCCGGCGGTCCGGTGATGTCGCTGTATCTGATCTCCAGCGGATTCCAGAAGCTGGGCTTCCTGGGAACGTCCGCATGGTTCTTCCTGATTGTGAACACCTCCAAGGTCCCCTTCAGTGTGGGCCTCGGCCTGATCGACTGGCAGTCGCTGCTCCTTGACGCGGCCCTTGTGCTGTTCGTGGTGCCCGGCGCGTGGCTGGGGCGCAAGTGCGTGGACCGGATCGACCAACTGCTTTTCGAGCGCCTGGTGATCGGGGCGACCGTTCTGGGCGGAATTCAGTTGCTCGTGCGATGACGTGTGCGCGCGTTACGGGGAGCGGGGTCCGGGCCGTACGGGGCACCGATTACGATCCTTGGCCATGAGCGCATCCGATCAAGAGGCCGTCACCGCCGAGGAATCAGCGACCGAGACAGCGGAACCGGAGACCGCGGAACCGGGGACCGCGACCGTCGCACCGGCAACGGGTGACCGCCGGGGCATGACACCGCGCCAGGCGCGCCGGCTGCGGATCGCCGCGGCCTCCGCGCTGATGGTCCTGGTCGCCGTGGTCCTCGCGATCCGCCTCGCCAGCCGCTCATCCGTCCTGGTCGTCGGCGTCTACGGACTGCTCCTCGTCCTGTGCGGCCTGGTCATCGAACTCAGCCGCCGGGGCCGCACGCGCCTGGGAACGTACCTGCTGGGCGCGGGACTTGTGGGGGCGCTGCTGGGGGACTGGGTGCTGCTGCCGTAGGGCTTGACCGGCCAGGCGCAGGACATCAGGGCGAGCACCACTCTTCGTCAAGGCGCCAGCGCGGTGGCGACCCGGGCCATGCGATCGGGCGGCAGAGCGAAGCGGTTGGCGGGGTTGCGGTAGGAGTGGGGGCCGTCGTTGACGGCGAAGCCGTAGGCGCCGGTGGTCCAGGTGGCCGGGCCCGGGGCCCCTTGGCTGTCCAGGAGCAGCTCGGCCAGAGCCTCCGGGTCCTCCACGGCGGTCAGATGCTCGAGCGCTGCTGCCAGACGGTGGACCGCGTCGTCGGGTATGTCGTCGTCACCGAGCGCGGGCAGCAGGAGCAGCAGCCGGGCGTGCGGATCGTCGGTGCTGCCGCCGGGCATCGCGCTGAAGGCGGCCGTGACGAGTTCGGGCCATGACAGACCCGGCCCCATGAAGTGTCCGTCGTCCTGGGCGAGGAGCTCGGCCCTGTCCCAGCCGGGGTGGTGCAGCAGGTAGTCGACGCCGGCCTCGTCCTTGAACGTCCGGTAGACCACATGGAGACGGTGATCAGCGGCAAGCGGCACGGTGAACGTGGGCCACTCGGCCCGTTCCCACAGCCGACGCCCGAACTCCTCGGTCGCGTCGTAGTCGGCGCCGTAGAGGAGTTCCGCGGCCCCCTCGCTGTCGGCGCACGAGGTGAGATGGCCCAGCCAGAACAGCGGCTCGTCCAGAAGCTGCGGCTGATGTGTGTGAAGGCCGCCGTCGTATCCCGGTATCCGGGTGGGGTGGAGGTCTGCGCTGTTCGTCACGGGCCCATCATGCCGGGCCGTGCGGCTGCTGCCGTAAGGGGAGAATCACCGGTCCCCGAACGACCCATGCCGGCCAGCTCCCGCCGTGAACCGGGCCGCTCCTTCCAGGCTTTCGGCGAGTGCGCCGAGTCCGTGGCGGAACTCACCGGCGAGGGCGGCGCGTTCGTCGTGGCCCTCCTGGTCCAGGACGGAGGCGCGGTCGCCGCGCAGGCAGGCCTGGGGGAACGCGGCGAGTTCGGCGGCCAGTTGCTCGGCTGCCGCGCGTGAACTGCCCGTCGGCACCACGCGGTTGGCGAGGCCCATCGCGTACGCCTCGGCCGCGGGCACCGGACGGCCGGTGAGGATCATGTCCATGGCGCGGCCCGTGCCGACGATCCGCGGCAGCCGCACCGTGCCGCCGTCGATCAGCGGGACGCCCCAGCGGCGGCAGAACACCCCGAACACGGCATCCTCCTCGGCGATCCGCAGATCGCACCAGAGCGCCAGTTCCAGGCCGCCGGCCACCGCATGACCGGCGACCGCCGCGATCACCGGCTTCGACAGACGCATCCTGGTCGGCCCCATCGGACCGTCCCCGTCCTCGGTGACCTGGTTGCCGCGCTCCGTACCGATCGCCTTGAGGTCCGCCCCCGCACAGAAGGTGCCGCCCTCGCCCCACAGCACGGCCACGCGCGCCGACTCATCGGCCTCGAAGGCGCGGAACGCCTCGGCGAGCAGCGCGGCCGTCGGCCCGTCGACGGCGTTGCGTGCCTCGGGGCGGGCGAGGACGACGGTGGTGACGGGGCCGGTGTGTTCGATGCGTACGGTCATGGCGTGCAGTGTGCCGTGCCGGTCAGCGGCGCAGCCAGTCCCCGGCGGCGTGCACCCAGGTCGTGAACAGGGCCTCGTCACCGAAGACTTCGAGCCCGCCGTCCGGCGCGCGGCGTTCGTACAGCGCGAGCAGGAGCGCGGGGAGCGGTCCGCGTACGGCCGTGGTCGCCTTGTGGTGGCCATGGCTCCAACCCATCGGCGTGGTGGAGAGGTCGATCAGCCACTCGCCCGCCCCGGACGGTGCGTCGGTGCCGTGCAGATGGAGGGTGCGGTCCGGGGCGATCAGCGCCTGCTGATCCTCGGGGGAGGAGTACGCCTGGGGGAGTGTGCTGAAGCCGAGCCACTCCTCGATGCCGTCGGCCGCCGTCTCGGCGTCCAGCGTGTACGTGCCGCCGACCGCGGCGGTCGCGTCGAAGCGGTGCAGAGCCGTCTCGTACGTCATACGGCGGGCCCAGAACTCCGGCCTGCCGCTGGGCGCCACCGTCCACACCGGGGTGTCCTCGGGGGTGGAGCGCAAGGTGGCCGCGAACTGCTCGGCCCCGTCGAGCAGCCAGGCGGCCAGGCCGGGAAGGTCGTCGTCCTTGTCGGGGGTGACCTCGTCGACCTGGTCGTCGGAGACCGGCGCGGTGGCCCGGGTGCGGATCACCGTCTCGGCCCAGCGGTGGGCTCCACCGACATGCCGCAGGAGATGCGCCAGGGTCCAGTCGCCGAGGCCCGGCACGGGGGTTGCGGCGTCCGCGCCGTCCACGGCGGCGGCCAACTGGCGGGTCTGATCGGTGATCCGGGCGGCGTAGAGCTCGTGGACAGATCGCGTCATGAGCTCACCGTAGCCCGCGCGGCTCACCGTGATCCGTGGAGCTGATCGCGAACCCTGGGGCTCTTCGCGCACCCGTGGAGCTGAGCGCCCCGTGAGGCTAATCGCGCAGGAAGCGCAGCACCGCGAGGACCCGCCGGTTCATGTCCTGGGAGCCCGGCAGGCCCAACTTGCCGAAGAGGCTGGCCACATGCTTCTCGACCGTGCCCGCGGAGACATGCAGCGCGGCCGCGATCGCCGCGTTGGAACGCCCCTCGGCCATCAGCCCGAGCACCTCGCGCTCGCGGGCGGTGAGCGTCGCGAGGTCGTCGGTGCGGCGGCTGGCCCCGGCGAGCTGGGTGACCACCTCGGGGTCGAGCGCGGTGCCGCCGGCCGCGACCCGGTCGAGCGCGGCGGTGAACTCCGCGATGTTCGCCACCCGGTCCTTGAGCAGATACCCGACGCCCGCCGAACCGCCCGCGAGCAGCTCGGTGGCGTACTTGGTCTCCACGTACTGCGAGAACAACAGCACGCCGGTGTCCGGGTGTTCGCCGCGCAGCGCGATCGCCGCGCGCAGTCCCTCGTCGGTATGGGTGGGCGGCATCCGGATGTCGACGATCGCGACGTCGGGCCGGTGCTGGGCGACGGCCGCGCGCAGGGCGCCGGCGTCGGGCACGGCCGCGGACACCTCGTAGCCGCGGTCCTCGAGCATCTGGACCAGGAGTTCCCGCAGCACGGCGGCGTCTTCGGCGATCACTACACGCATGCGGCCCATGCTGCCAGGCGCGACGAATAGGAGCGCCTGGAACCCCGGTATGCAGCACCCCTGCCGCTTACGCCGCTTACGTGTCTTATGTGCTCTACGTGACGCACGTCCACCACACCACTCACGCCCGCGGGGGCAGATCGACCGTGACCATGGTCGGGCCGCCCCCCGGGCTGTGGATCTCCAACGTGCCGTCCACCGTGCGCACCCGCTGCTGCAGCCCGGTGAGCCCGCTGCCCACACCGGCCTCGGCGCCGCCGCGGCCGTCGTCGCCGATCCGCAGCCGCAGGGTGCCGTCCGTCCGCGTCGCGGCGGAGACCGTCGCCCGGGTCGCGCCGCTGTGCTTGATCACATTGGTGAGCAGCTCGGCCGTGCAGAAGTACGCGATGGACTCGATCGCGGGCGACGGGCGTTCGGGCACGTCCACGGTGAGCTGCACGGGCACGGTGGAGCGTGCGGCCAGGGTCTCCAAGGCGTGCGCCAGTCCCTCGTCGAGGACCGGCGGATGGATGCCGCGAGCGAGATCGCGCAGTTCGGTCAGGGCCTCGGTCGCGTTGAGGTGCGCGCCGTCCACGAGCCGCCGTACGGCGTCGAGATCGAGCGTGGACGGGTCGGCGAGCTTGGTCTTCACCATGTCGAGTCCGAGCGCCAGGGCGACCAGGCGCACCTGGGCACCGTCGTGCAGATCACGCTCGACGCGACGCAGGAGCGCCACCGAATCGTCCACGGCGAGCGCGCGGGTCTCCTCCAGATCGCGTACGCGCTGGGCGAGCGAGCCCGGCCCGAGCAGGGCCCGCATCAGCCGGCGGTCGGCGAGCACGACGAGCCGGGTGAACCAGGGCGCGATCAGCAAGCTGACGAGGCCCATGGGGAGGCCGATCAGCGTGCCCGCGAAGTCGTGCACGGTGGGGCTGCCACCCGCGGGCAGCGGTGTCATGAGGAGCATGCCGCCGCCGTCGCCCTGGCCGAACAGGGCCCAGCGCACGGGCGCGGTCAGGTTGATCAGTCCGATCACCCACCACTGCACCGCGTACAGGCCGATCAGCGACAGCGGCAGCTTCGCCAGTACGTAGGCCACGTGCCGCCAGCCGGTCACGTCCCGCAGCCGTGCGTCGAGCCGCGCGAACAGGCCGAGATCCGCCCGCCCGGCGGGAGACCGGGGCGCGGGGATCCGTTCGCCCAGGAGTGCGGCGGCCAGGCGCCGCTGGATCCGGCCGAGCGCGCGGGCCAGACCGAGTGCGGCGACGGTCAGGACAAGGCCGAGCAGGGCGCCGAGCAGGGAGAGGACGAACCCGAAGCCGAGGGCGAGGAGCACGAGCAGGAGCACGGCGCCGACGAAACCGATGAGGCCGGTGACCAGGAGGTACGCCGCCTCGCGCCAGGCCCGGCGGCTCAGCGGGGCCCGCAGCACCTGGGCGAGCAGCCCGGCGGGCGAGGGGGAGGCGGTGGACAGGGAACCGG
>NZ_JAAKZW010000124.1 GCF_011044995.1 Streptomyces mesophilus
GTGTTGTGGTTCATGGCCAGGGGTTTCCCGCTGAGTGACGGCGCTCTAACCCCTGTTACCGTCCCGTCGCATAAACCGGACAATCCTGCACTAAAGGACGGACGTTCGAGAGCCGAGAAGGGCTGGTCCGGATGGGGGTTACGGGTGGGCGCCTTTTGCTCCGTCACAGGTGTGTTGCACGGACGCGGGCCCGCCGTGGGGTCCGCCAGCCGGCGGACCCCACAGCGTGAGGGTCAGCCCGCCGACGGACCCCACAACATGACCGTCAGCCCGCCGCCCCCGCATCGCAAGCCTGGCCCCGCAGCACCCGGGCCAGATCGTCCCGGGCCTCGATCACCAGGCGGCGCAGTGCCGGTGCCGCGTCCGTGTGCGAGGACAGCCACTCGTCCGTGGCCGCCAGAGTTCCCACCGAGTCCTGGAGCGCCGGGAAGAGACCCCGTACGACATCCATGCCGATCTGGATCGAGCGCTCGGACCACACCCGCTCGATCGCCTCGAAGTACTTCGGCGCGTACGGAGCGATCAGCTCGCGCTGCGACGGCTGGGCGAAGCCCGCGATCGTCGCCTCCACCAGGGCGTTGGACAGCGCGTCCGACTCCACGACCTCCGCCCACGCCTGGGCCTTGACCGCCTCGGAGGGACGCGCGGCCAGGCAGCGGACCTGGTGGCGCTTGCCGGAGGCCGTGTCGTCGCGGGCGAGTTCCGCGTCGATCACGTCCGAGGACGCGCGGCCGGCCGAGGACAGCGGCTCCAGGAACGCCCAGCGCATCTCCTGGTCCACATCGAGACCGTCGATCTGCGCCGAGCCATCCAGCAGCTTTTCGAGCAGCTGGTAGTCGGCTTCCGACGCGGCGACCGAGGCGAAGAAACGCGCCCAGGTCAGCTGGTGCTGGCTGCCCGGCTCGGCGAGCCGAAGCTCGCTCAGGGCGCCCTCCGCCAGCTGACGCTCACCGGTGGAACGCCAGCCGGGCGCCGCGTAGTTGACCAGGGCCGAGCGCGCCCACGCGTGCAGCATCTGCAGCACACCGATGTCCGACTCGCGCCCCGCGAACCGCAGCACCAGGTCGATGAAGTCCCGGGCCGGCATCAGCGCGTCCCGGGTCAGGTTCCACAGCGCCGACCAGCACAGGGCGCGCGCCAACGGGTCGCTCACCTCACCGAGGTGGGTGCGCAGCGTCGCGAGCGAGCCCTCGTCGAAACGGATCTTGCAGTACGTCAGGTCGTCGTCGTTCACCAGGATCAGGTCCGGCTTCTCGGCACCCGCGAGATCCGCGATCACGGTCCGCGGACCGTCGACATCCGCCTCGGCCCGCGCGTACCGCTCCACCGAGCCGTCCGGCGTGCGGCGGTAGAGGCCGATCGCGACCCGGTGCGGACGCAGCGTCGGGTGCGACTCCGCGGCTTCCTGAAGCACGGCGAGCTCCACGACACGGCCCGCCGCGTCGTACGTCACCACCGGCGTGAGCGAGTTGACCCCGGCCGTCTGCAGCCACGAGCGCGACCACGTCGCCATGTCACGGCCCGAGGTCTCCTCCAGGACCGAGAGCAGATCGCCCAGCTGCGTGTTCCCGTACGCGTGCCGCTTGAAGTAGCGCCGCGCGCCTTCCAGGAACGCGTCCTGGCCGGCGTACGCCACCAGCTGCTTGAGCACGGACGCGCCCTTCGCGTACGTGATCCCGTCGAAGTTGAGCTTCGCGTCCTCCAGGTCACGGATGTCGGCCGTGATCGGGTGCGTGGACGGCAGCTGGTCGGCGCGGTACGCCCACGACTTGCGGTTGTTGGCGAAGGTGATCCAGCCGTTGGTGAAGCGCGTGCACTCCACCATCGAGAAGGAGCCCATGAAGTCCGCGAAGGACTCCTTCAGCCACAGGTCGTCCCACCACTGCATGGTGACCAGGTCGCCGAACCACATGTGCGCCATCTCGTGCAGGATGACGTTCGCGCGCCGCTCGTAGGAGGCCGAGGTGACCTTGCCGCGGAAGATGTACTCCTCGCGGAAGGTGACGAGACCGGGGTTCTCCATCGCACCGAGGTTGTACTCGGGCACGAAGGCCTGGTCGTACTTCCCGAAGGGGTACGGGCAGTCGAAGTGGTCGTGGAAGAAGTCCAGGCCCTGCTTGGTGATCAGGAAGACGTCGTCCGCGTCGAAGTGCTTGGCCAGACCCTTGCGGCACATCGCACCGAGCGGGATCTCGAGCGTCGAACCGTCCGCGAGCTTACGGCTGTAGGTGTCGGTCACGTAGTGGTACGGGCCCGCCACGAACGCCGTGATGTACGAGGAGATCGGCTTGGTCTCCGCGAACCGCCAGACCCCGTCGGCCAGTTCACCGACACCGTTCGACCAGGCCGTCCAGCCCTCGGGGGCGCGCACCTCCATACGGAAGGGCGCCTTGAGGTCGGGCTGCTCGAAACAGGTCATCACCCGGCGCGAGTCGGCCGGCTCGTACTGCGTGTAGAGGTAGACCTCGCCGTCCTCGGGGTCGACGAAGCGGTGCATGCCCTCGCCGGTCCGGCTGTACGCGCACTGCGCGTCCACGACCAGCTCGTTCTCGTCCCGCAGATCCTCGAGCGCGATCCGCGAACCGTCGAACACCTCGGACGGGTCGAGGTCGGTCCCGTTGAGGGAGACGGCGGTGACGCCCGGCGCGATCAGATCGGCGAAGGAGGCGGCGCCCGGCTCGGAGCAGCGGAAGCGGATGGTCGTCACCGACCGGAACGTACGAGGCTCGTCGCCTGACTCGCCGACCGCGGACCTGAGGTCGAGTGAGACCTCGTAACCGTCGACAGACAGCAGCGCGGCCCGCTCTCGGGCCTCGTCGCGGGACAGGTTCTCTCCGGGCACGGGTACTCCCTCGTAAACGCGCATGGGCGGTCGACTGGACGCAGGATGGTGTCGCAATCCCTGCGATCCTCCCATGTCGCCCAGGCGCCGGACATCCGGGAATGCCCTCGTCGGCGACGGTGTTCGTGGGGGCAGACGTGTGACGTAAAGCCAATGGAGGATTCACCAGTCATGAGCGAACAGGCTGCACGGAAACCCAGCGACACCGATAAAAAGGTCACCGCGGACTTCTGGTTCGACCCCCTGTGCCCCTGGGCCTGGATGACCTCCCGCTGGATGCTGGAGGTCGAGAAGTCACGGCCCGTCGAGGTGCGCTGGCACGTGATGAGCCTGTCGGTCCTGAACGAGGACCGGGACGACCTGCCCGAGCAGTACAAGGAGCTCCTCGAGAAGGGCTGGGGCCCGGTGCGTGTGGTCACCGCGGCGAAGCAGCTGCACGGTGACGACGTGGTCGGCCCGCTGTACACGGCGATCGGCACCCGCTTCCACAACCGCGGCGAGGGCGCGACCCTGGAAGCGGTCTCCGCCGCCCTCGAAGAGGTCGGTCTGCCCGCCGACCTGATCGAGTACGCGGACAAGGACACCTACGACACCGAGCTGCGCGCCTCCCACAAGGAGGGCATCGACAAGGTCGGCCAGGACGTCGGCACCCCCGTCATCGCGGTGCCGGGCGCCGACGGCGAGCAGATCGCCTTCTTCGGCCCGGTCGTCACCCCGGCCCCGCAGGGCGAGGCCGCGGCCCGCCTGTGGGACGGCACCCTCCTGGTGGCCTCGACCCCCGGCTTCTACGAGATCAAGCGCACCCGCACGGCAGGTCCGGACTTCTCGAACCTGAAGTAGTGCCCTGAGGGGCGGCCGGTCCCGTACCCGCCGCCCCTCACCCTCTGCGCAGCATCCCCCGCTCCAGCGCGATCACCACCGCATGCGTGCGGTCCTTCGCGTCGAGCTTCGCGAAGAGCCGCAGCAGATGCGTCTTGACCGTCGCTTCGGCGATCACGAGCCGCCGCCCGATCTCCGCGTTGGTCAGCCCGTCCGCGACGGCGTTCAGGACATCGGTCTCACGCGCCGTCAGCGGCACGACCACAGGCCGGCGCATCCGTGCCACCAGCTTCTCGGCGACCCGAGGCGCGAGGACCGTCTCGCCGCGCGCCGCCGCGTGGATAGCGGCCACCAGCTGCTCACGCGTTGCGTCCTTGAGCAGGTACCCGACCGCGCCCGCCTCCACCGCGCGCTCGATCTCCGCGTCGGTGTCGTACGTGGTGAGGATCAGCACCCGCGTACCGGGAAAGCCGGCCACGATCCGCTCGGTGGTCGCGGCCCCGTCGAGCACCGGCATCCGCAGATCCAGCAGCGCGAGATCGGGCGTGTGCCGCTCGATCTCCGCCAGGGCCGCCTGCCCGTCGCCGGCCTCCGCGACGATCTCGATGCTCGGCTCGGACGCAAGCAGCGCCACCACACCCGCGCGCATCACCGTGTGGTCGTCGGCCACGACGATCCGTACGCCACGCGCTTCACTCATCGGGCCGCCTCCCCGTCACCGGCGGGTATCCGGGCGAGCACCCGCGTACCGTCCCCGAGCGAGCTGGTGATCGTCAGCTCCCCGCCGAGTTCCGCGAGCCTGCGCTCCATGCCCACCAGTCCGAACCCCGCCGACTCCTCGACCACGAACCCGGTCCCGTCATCGGTGATCTCCAGCTCCACTCCGTACGGACCCTTCGTGAGGACCACCGAGACGGTGGTGGCCCGGGCGTGCTTGCGGACGTTGGCGAGCGATTCCTGCGTGCAGCGCAACAAGGCGATACGGGCCGGCTGGTCGCAGACGATGTCGTCGAGCTCGCGGTCCACGGCCAGCTCGGTGTCCTCCGCGAACCGGTCGAGGACCCGCCCGAGTGTCCGGGCCACCGAGCCGGTCGCGATCTGCTGCCGGCCGGCGCCGACCAAGGCACGGGCCTCGGCGAGGTTGTCCCGGGCGGTCGACTCGATCGCCCGCAACTGCTGGGCGCTGCGGCCGGTTCCGGCGCGCGCCGCCTCGGCGTGCACGATGATCGAGGCGAAGCCCTGGGCGAGCGTGTCGTGGATCTCGCGCGCCATCCGCTCCCGCTCGTCCGCCGCGCCCTGCCGCTGATGGGCCTCGGCGAGTCGGGCCTGCGTCTGCTCCAACTCCACGATCAGACGGGCCCGTTCCGTGCTCTGCTCGACAACCGAATGCGCCCACAGGCCGATCAGCACACCGACGGCGACCACGATCAGGGTCCCCACGACGGTCTCGCCGAAGAACTCCGCCGACCAGCCGTTGCGCAGCCAGCTCCCGGTCAGGGTCGCCACGGCGGCCAGGCCCAGGAAGACCGTCGAGGCGTGCCGGCTGCGCCCGAACATCCAGTAGTGCGGCAGGGTCACCATGAACAGCGAGGCGTAGCTCATCCGCAGATACGCGAGACCGGCGAGCGCGAGGGCCAGGACGACGAGGTAACCGTGCGGCCTGACCACCGGGTTGTCCGGGAAACGGTCGAGCACCGCGTAACACAGCGCCACTGCGCCGAGCAGCGCCAGCGCCCCGTATCTGCTCGCGTCGGATGCGTCCATCACGGCCAGGCTCACCGCCATCGCGGCGAACAGCACCCAGACGACCGTGTTCCAACGGCGCAGGGCCTGGGCCCAGAAGGGGTCGGCCGGCCCGGCGGGAGGAGTCATACCGATCAACGTACGTCGACCGCCCGCCGGACCGGAACCTCGGCCGAGGGCGGGACCGCGGCATGCCGGGCCCGGCGTACGCCGTGCGACGGCCACCAACTGGCCTCGCCGAGCAGCATCATGGCCGCCGGCAGGATCATGATCCGGATGACGAAGGCATCGAGCAGGACGGCCGCCGCGAGCACGAATCCGATCTGCTTCATCTCGATGATGTGCAGGAAGACGAAGCTCACGAACACCGTCGTCATCACCACGGCCGCGCTGGTCACCACGCTCGCCGAACTGCGCATCCCGTCGAGCACGGCCCGCCTGGCCGGTACGCCGGCCAGCGCGGCCTCCTGGATCCGGCTGACCACGAACACCTGGTAGTCCATGGAGAGCCCGAAGAGGATCACGAACAGGAACAGCGGCACCCGCGACCCGATCGATCCCGTCGAGTGGAAGTCGAGCAGGCCCTGGGCCCAGGTCCCCTGGAAGACCAGGACCAGCAGGCCCAGCGCGGCCGCGGCGGACAGCACGTTGAGGGCGACGCCGATCAGGGCGAGCACCACGGAACGGAACGCGAACAGTGTCATCAGGAAGGTCACGAGCAGCAGCGCGCCGAGTACCAGCGGCAGCTTTCCGTTCTGATGGGCCGGATAGTCGGCGTACCGCGCGACATCGCCGCTCACCGCGGTCTCGGCGCCCAGGATCTTGCCGGCCGTCGCGGGTACGTAGGTATCGCGCAGGTGATCCAGCGAGTCGTACGCCTCGGGGGAGTCGCCCAGATGCGGCACCCGCAGGTCGAGCACATGGACCCGGCCGTCCTGGGACGCCCGCAGCCCGGGCTTCCCGGTGTACAGCGGGTCGCTCCCGGTGCGCCGGCCCAACTCCCGTAGCGCATCGGTCACTTCAGCGGCCTGCGCGGCCTCGGCGCGCACGACGACCTGGTGGGTCACGCGGCGGTCGGGATAGGCGTCGTTGAGCCGGTCGTACACCTGCATCGCGGGGATCTCGCGCGAGTGCGTGTCCCGGCTCATCTCGGTCAGCTTCAGACCGGTCAGCGGCAGGACCAGCGCGAGCAGGGCGAGCGTCGCGACGATCAGGGTGGCGAGGGGATGCCGGGTCGCGGGCCGCATCAGCGCGGCGAAGATCCGGCCGTCGCCGTTGCCCCGCACCGCCCGGGGGCGCAGACCGCGGGCCGCCCGCCGGGCGGCCCTGCGCTCATGCCGCCTGCCGATCTTCACCAGGAGCGCGGGCAGCACGGTCAGCGAGCTGAGCACCGCGACCAGGACCACCACGATCGTGCCGGTGGCGAGCGAGGAGAAGATCACGTCGGAGGCCAGATACAGGGTCGCCGTGGACGCGATCACCGCGAGCCCGGACAGCACCACCGCACGGCCCGAGGTCGCCGCCGCCAGCTCGACCAGCGCCTCGGTACTGAGCCGGCCGCCCGAACGGGCTCGCTCCTCGCGCTCCCGCTTCAGATAGAACAACGTGTAGTCGACGCCGACGGCGAGCCCGATCATCAGGATCACATTGGTGCCGACCCCCGCGTCCGGCGACAGGTGCGAGGCCACCATCGACAGGCCGATCGCCGCCGCGATGGACGTCAGCGCGAGCAGCAGGGGCACGCTCGCCATGACCACCGAGCCGAACACCGCGAACAGCGTGATCAGCGTGACCGGCAGCGTGATCGCCTCGGACAGGGCCAGATCGCTGCTGCGCTGTGCCTCGACCCCCTTGCTGATGGAGGGACTGCCCGTCTCTTCCAGGAGCAGTCGCGGATACGCCTTCTGCACGGCCTCGGTCTGCGCGAGCAGCGCGTCCACCTTGTCCTTGGCGTCCCGCTCCTCGCCCCGCAGCGTCACCTCGACCATCAGGGTCCGGCCGTCCTCGGCAGCGAGCGGCCGCGCCACCTCCTGTACGACGGGCAGCTCGGCCATCCGCGCGGTCAGGTCCCGGGCGGCCGCGTCGGCGGCGGACCGGTCGAGCGCCCCGGACCGGGCCGTGATCAGCACCTGCTCCCTGGGCTGCCACTGCAGCCCGGCCTCCGCGGCCATCGCCTCGGCCCTGCCCGCCTCGCCCACGCGGTAGTCGGCGGTCTTCGCCTCGTTGATGCCGAGGGCGCCGCCCACGCCCAGGCACAGGGCCACGAACAGCACCCAGCCGACGAGGGCCTTCCATGGGTGTTGAGCGCTCCAGCGCGCGATCCGTACCGTTGTCGATGTCATGCCCAAATCCTGTGTGAGCAGGGGGTTTTGACGACAGCATCGCCCGGTTGTACTTCCGTTCCACCGATCGGTGGACGCCGGGGGTGGGGGCTTCCCCACCCGGACGCCTCGACAGGCGGCCGTCCCCGCCCTCGCTTAGCGTCCCCGTATGGGGACGACCACACTGATCGGTACCGAGGGCGGCCGCGAGGACCCGCAGCTGCCCAACGACAACGCCCCCTTCGCGAGCCTCAGGCCGCGTCTCGGCGACCACGCGGTGCATATCGCCACCCGCGCGCTGCCCCCTGTGTGGCGGGCGCTCGGTCTGCCCACCGCGGCCGGCGCCCTGCGCCACTACCTGCGCGGTACGGGCCGCCCGTACCGACTCGACGCCCGCGCCCTGCTCGCGCTCCCGGTGGTCCGCACGGCGGTCGACGCCCAGCTGGACCGCTGGCGGGCGGAGGCTTCGGCCCTCGGCCCCGGCTCGTATCCGGCGGACAGCGGCTGGCGCGGCGTCTCCATCCACCGCCGCGGCAGCGCCGACCTCTGGCTCGCGCTGCGCGGCGTCCAGTACCGCCTCACGGGCACGGTCGACGTCCCGGCGCACGGTGCGCGCCCCACCGTCACGTACCGCTTCCAGGCTCACAAATCCTGGAACTTCGACCGCGGCGAATCCGAGTACGGCATCCCCTTCACACCCTTCGCCCGGCTCCATGAGACCGGCCTGGCAAGGGAGTTCGAGGCGGAGGGGGAGCTGGACGGATTGGTCGACAGCGGCTGAAGAGCGGGCGGCTACAGGTCGTCCGGGATCCGCAGGACGTCGGCCGGCGGCTCCTTGGTCCCACAGGTGGGAGAACCCCCGCGAGTCACGTCCTCGCGGGGGTTCTCTTTCTTCCGCCTGCCCGGTGAATCGGTGAGAAGACGATCACGAGCAGGTGCTCAACGGGCCCTTACGGCGCCAGCAGCAAGTTGTACGCGCGCTCCTTGGCGGCCGCGTAACGGCGGGCCACGTCCTGCCAGTTGACGACCGCCCACATCGCCTCGATGAAGTCGACCTTCTGGTTCTTGTACTGGAGGTAGAAGGCGTGCTCCCAGGCGTCGAAGACCAGGATCGGAGTCGAGCCCTGGCCCACGTTGCCCTGGTGGTCGTAGATCTGCTCCACGATCAGCCGCCCGCTGACCGGCTCGTACGCGAGCACACCCCAGCCCGAACCCTGCGTGGTGGCGGAGGCCTTGGTCAGCTGGGCCTTGAACGCCCCGAACGAGCCGAAGGACTCGGCGATCGCATCGGCCAACCCGCCCACGCCGTCGGCCGCGAGAGGCTCGCCGCCGCCGTCCTTCGGGCCCGTCATGTTCTGCCAGTAGATCGAGTGCAGGATGTGGCCGGACAGATGGAAGGCGAGGCTCTTCTCCAGGCCGTTGATCGAGCCCCAGGTCTCCTTGTCGCGTGCCTCGGCAAGCTGCTCCAGGGTGTCGTTCGCCCCCTTCACGTAGGCCGCGTGGTGCTTGTCGTGGTGCAGCTCGATGATCTCGGGGCTGATCGCGGGGGCGAGTGCGGCGTAGTCGTAAGGGAGTTCAGGGAGCGTGTAGACGGCCATGGTTCCTCCTGCGTCCTTATTGCAAGCGAGTTGCAAGTGCAGGCTAGCAGCAAGAGGGGTGGTGGATGATCACGGGCCGGGATCGCGGGCGGGGGACCGCGGGCATGCGAAAGCCCCGCCCGGTGAGTGCTTCGGGCGGGGCTTTCGGCGAGTGTTCGTCGGGACGCGTCAGCGTCAGGCGGAGGCGTCCGCCTTCGACGCGCGCACCCGCTGGAGCACGTAACCGATGACGGCGAGCGCGACCGTCAGACCGCCCGTGTAGTAGAGCTGCACGCGCGTGCCCTCCTCGCGGGCCATCAGGACGAAGATGGCCGCCATGCCGGCAAGCGCCAGCCAGGTCAGATACGGGAAGAGCCACATCTTCACGACCAGCTTCTCCGGCGCCTCGCGCTGCAACTGGCGCCGCATCCGCAGCTGCGCGGCCGCGATGAAGAACCAGACGACCAGGATGATCGCGCCGATCATGTTGAGCAGCCACGAGAAGACGGTGTCCGGGTACCAGTAGCTGAGCAGCACCGAGAAGAAGCCGAACACGCTGGAGGCCACGACGGCCAGGCGCGGCACGCCGCCCGAGATCCTGCCGAGCGCCTTCGGGCCCTGTCCGCGCGAGACCAGCGAGGCGGCCATGCGCGAGGAGCCGTAGATGTTGGCGTTCATCGCGGAGAGCAGGGCGACGAGGATGACCACGTTCATGATCTGGCCCGCGGCCGGCAGGCCCAGGTGCTCCAGGGTCACCACGTACGAACCCTTGTCGGGGCTGGCCAGCGCCTCGGTGTCCCAGGGGACGAGCGTGACGATGACGGCCATCGACCCGACGTAGAAGAGCGCGATACGCCACATCGCCGTGCGCACGGCCTTCGCGACACCGGAGACGGGGTGCTCGGACTCGGCCGCGGCGATCGTCACGGTCTCCAGACCGCCGTACGCGAAGACGGAGGCGAGCAGGCCCACGATCAGGCCCTCGGAGCCGGTCGGGAAGAAGCCGCCCTCGCCGGTGAGGTTGGTCAGGCCGGGGGCGTCGGCGTCGGAGCCGGGCAGGATGCCGAGGATCGCGAGGACGCCGATGACCAGGAACGCCACGATCGCGAGGACCTTGAGCGCGGAGAACCAGAACTCGAACTCGCCGAAGTTCCGTACCGAGATGAGGTTCGTGACGCAGAAGGTCAGCATGAAGATCGCCACGAAGCCCCACTCGGGCACCCCGGGTATCCAGCCGTGCAGGATCTTCGCCGCGCCGATGCCTTCGAGGCCCACGGCCACGCAGAGCAGGAACCAGAACGACCAGCCCGCCGTGAAGCCCGCCCAGGGGCCGATCGACTTCTCGGCGTGCACCGAGAACGAACCGGAGGCCGGGTTGGCCGCGGCCATCTCGCCGAGCATGCGCATCACGAGCATGACGAGCGCGCCGGAGATCGCATACGCGACGATGATCGACGGACCCGCGGCCGCGATGGCGGCACCCGACCCCACGAAGAGCCCGGCACCGATCACACCGCCGAGCGCGATCATCGAAAGGTGGCGCTGCTTGAGGCTGTTGGTCAGGGCGGGCGCTTCGGGGCCCGAGTCACCGGTCGTCGGTGCGTCCTTGACGGCCGCGGATGCGGAAGGCGGAGTCATCGCAGGGGGATCCGTTACGTCGTGGGGCGTCAGATGGGTCGCGTGGGTCGCGTAAGCAAGGGATCAGTGTGGAGGCTCCGTCCGGTGACCCGAAGAGGGTGACCGGAATCCGGACGCCTTGATCACCCGGGGTACTGGAGCAGTTACTTCCGCTTGCTTTGTGCGAAGTCCCGCTTGCCGTGTGCGAAGTCCCGTACGAGCGCGACCGCGATGACGACCGCCGTCGCGGCGCCCGACCACAGCAGCTGCGGGCGGGCCGAGTCGTCGGTGAGCATCAGGCCCACGATCGCCGCCATGCCCGCGAGGGCGAACCAGGTCAGATACGGGAACGCCCACATCTTGAGGACCAGCTTCTCGGGGGCCTCGCGCTCGATGCGGCGGCGCAGGCGGAGCTGGGCCACGGCGATCATCGCCCAGACGAAGATCAGCACCGAGCCGACCGCGTTGAGCATGTAGTGGAAGACCGAGTCCGGCCACTTCAGATTCAGGAGTACGGAGATGAAGCCGAAGGTCACCGAGGCCAGGACCGCCCGCCGGGGCACACCGCCGCGGGCGACCTTGAGCAGGGCGCGCGGGGCCTCGTGGCGCTCGGCGAGCGAGAAGATCATGCGCGAGGAGCCGTACACATTGGCGTTGAGCGCGGAGAGCAGGGCCACGAACACCACGATGTTCATGATCGTGCCGGCCGACGGAACCCCGATCGAGTCGAGCACCGTCACATACGGGCTGACGGTGGCGCTCTGCGCGGTCCACGGCAGCACCGTCACGATGACCAGCATCGACCCCACGTAGAAGAAGAGGATCCGCCACACCGCGCTGCGCACCGCGCGCGAGACCGAGCGGGCCGGGTCGTCGGACTCGGCGGCCGCGATCGTGACGACCTCCAGGCCGCCGAACGCGAAGATCACGGCGAGCACTCCGGAGATCACGCCCTCCCAACCGTTGGGCAGGAACCCGCCCTGGCCGGTGAGGTTGGTGAGGCCGACCGGGTCGGTGTCGGGCAGGATGCCGAAGATCGCGAGCGTGCCGAGGATCAGGAAGAGGACGATCGCGCCGACCTTGAGGGCGGCGAACCAGAACTCGAACTCACCGAAGTTCCGCACCGCGACGAGGTTCGCCACGGTGAACACCGCCATGAAGATCAGCACCCAGGCCCACTGCGGAACGCCCGGCGCCCAGCCGTGGGCGATCTGCGCCGCGGCGGTCGCCTCGACGGCGAGCACGACGACGAGCAGGAACCAGTAGAGCCAGCCGGCGCTGAACCCGGCCCATCGCCCGATCGCCTTCTCGGCGTGCACGGAGAACGAACCCGAGGCCGGCACCGCCGCCGACATCTCGCCGAGCATCCGCATCACCAGCATCGCGAGCACGCCCGCGATCAGATACGACACGATGATGCCGGGGCCCGCGACCGCGATTCCCGCGCCGGAGCCGACGAAGAGTCCCGCGCCGATGACTCCGCCGAGGCCGAGCATCGTGAGGTGGCGCTGTTTCAGACCGTGACTGAGGGGTTCGGGCCCGTCGGTCAGCGAGGTGTCGTGCATCGTCGGCTCTCGGAGGGGATTGGTGGGACCCTACAGTCTCGCCCGTGGGCCCTGATTTGCGCAAAACGGGCGCGATTGGATGTAGGGCCTAGTGACCGAGGTCACCCGCTTCCGGCTGTGGGGCTTGTTTTTGTCCGGAGCCTACGAAGGCGCCAAGTGCCGCTTTGTCGACGGCTGATGGTGAACGAGCGTTGACCGCTGGGATAGCGTCGCGATGTCCCGAGCCGTTCTTCCCCTCTTTCCCGGGGGCCGCGCCTGTCCCTGCCGCGGTGTCCCGCCCGCTTCCCAGGAGTCCGTATGAGCACCGCAGCTGTCGCGACCCGCCCCGGTGAGGTCCTCGCCGACCTTCTGCCCGCCTCGCGCGTCCGCGATGTCGCGCTGGTCGTCGGCGGCGCCGCGCTCACCGCGCTCTCCGCGCAGCTGTCGGTCCCCGTGCCCGGCTCCCCGGTCCCGGTCACCGGCCAGACCTTCGCCGCCCTCCTCGTCGGCACGGCGTTCGGCGCCCGCCGCGGCCTGCTCTCGCTCGCCCTGTACGCGCTGGTCGGCGGCCTCGGCGCCCCCGTCTTCCAGGGCGGCACGCACGGCTGGGGCGGCGCCTCCTTCGGCTACGTGGTCGGCATGCTGCTCGCCGCCGGCATGGTGGGCGCGCTGGCCCGCCGCGGCGGCGACCGCTCGGTGCTGCGTACGGCGGGGACGATGGTGCTCGGCTCCGCCGTGATCTACGCGGTGGGTGTGCCGTGGCTGATGGCCTCGACGGGTCTGTCCTTCTCGGCCGCGCTGGCCGCGGGCGTCGTGCCCTTCCTGATCGGCGACGCGGTGAAGGCCGCGCTGGCGATGGGCGCGCTGCCGACCGCCTGGAAGCTTGTGGGCCGCAAGGGCTGAGCTCCGACTGCTTCACTGACGCCGGCCGGGCTGAGGAATCAGCCCGGCCGGCGTTTTGCGTGGGATCGCGGCCGTTCACGGAGACGACGACGCCCTCTCCGTGACCAGCACGGAGAGGGCGTCGTACCCGCGTACGGCAGGAGCCGTCAGCGCTTGGCCGCTCGCATCCGCTCGCGGGCCACGGCGATGATCAGGACCAGCGCCGCCACACCCAGCGAGGGCAGCATCTGCTCACGGCCCGCGTCGTCGACCAGCATGTAGCCGCAGATGAAGACGATCATGCCGATGGTCAGCCAGGTCAGGACCGGGAAGAGCCACATCTTCACGACCAGCTTCTCCGGCGACTCGCGCAGGATGATGCCGCGCATCTTCAGCTGCGTGATGGCGATGACCAGCCACACGAACAGGGCGACCGCACCGGAGGAGTTGAGCAGGAACAGGAAGACGGTGTCCTCCCAGAGGTAGTTCGCCCCCACCGCGACGAAGCCGAAGACGACCGACGCGAGGATCGCGACCCGCGGCACACCGTTGCGCTCGACCTTCGCGAACGCCTTGGGAGCGTCGCCGCGTCCGCCGAGCGAGAAGGCCATCCGGGAGGCCGTGTACAGGCCCGAGTTGAGGCAGGACAGGACGGCCGTCAGGACGATCACGTTCATGATCTGGCCGGCGTGCGGGATGCCGATGGAGTCGAGGGCCGCGACGTACGAGCCCTTGTCGACGATCGACTTGTCGTTCCAGGGCAGCAGCGTCAGGACGACGAAGATCGAACCCAGGTAGAAGACCGCGATCCGCCAGATCACCGAGTTGGTGGCCTTGGTGACCGCGCGCTGCGGGTCCTCGGACTCGCCGGCGGCAAGGGTGACGATCTCGCTGCCCATGAAGGAGAAGACCACCATCAGGACACCGGTGAGGATCGCGCCCGCGCCGTTGGGCAGGAACCCGCCCGCGTCGGTGAGGTGCGCGAAGCCCGCGCCGGGGTTGTCCGAGCCGGGCAGGAAGCCGAACACGGCGAGGAAGCCGATCACGACGAACGCGCCGATCGCGACGACCTTGATCCCGGCGAACCAGAACTCGAACTCCCCGTAGGAGCCGACCGACACCAGGTTCGTCGCGGTCAGCACGACCATGACGATCAGGGCCCAGCCCCACTGCGGGACGGCCGGGATCCAGCCTTCGAGGATGACCGCGCCGGCCGTCGCCTCGACGGCGAGGACGACGACCCAGAAGAACCAGTACAGCCAGCCGATGGTGAAGCCCGCCCAGCGGCCGAGCGCACGGTCCGCGTACTCGGAGAAGGAGCCCGAGGACGGGTTCGCGGCGGCCATCTCGCCCAGCATGCGCATCACGAAGACGACGAGGACGCCGACGAGCGCGTACGAGATGAGGATGGCGGGGCCCGCGGCGGCGATGCCGGAGCTGGAGCCGACGAACAGTCCGGCACCGATCACGCCACCGATCGCGATCATCGACAGATGGCGGTTCTTGAGGCCTGCCTTGAGGCCGTCGGAGCCGGGGGAGCCGTTCGGGCCGCCGGTGGAAGGAGCGCCATTGCCCTTGTGGGGCTGCGTGGCGTCTTCCTTCGCAAGGGACGGTTGCGAGGTCATACGCAAATCCTTAGGTTCTCGGGTTGCGAGCCCTGGCATTTAACCGGTCCAAAGGAAGAGGCGGAAGACCTGATTCCGGATCGTTGCATGAGGGCAAAGGTCCTGACCCGGGCGCGGCTACCCGATCGTCGGCATGCCACACTCGGACGCATGCGCGTGTACCTCGGCTCCGACCATGCCGGCTACGAACTCAAGAACCACCTCGTCGAGTGGCTCAAGGCCCACGGCCATGAGCCCGTGGACTGCGGTCCGCACATCTATGACGCCCAGGACGACTACCCGCCGTTCTGCCTGCGCGCCGCCGAGAAGACGGCCGCGGACCCGGACTCCCTGGGCATCGTGATCGGCGGCTCCGGCAACGGTGAGCAGATCGCCGCCAACAAGGTGCAGGGCGTCCGCTGCGCCCTCGCCTGGAGCGAGCAGACCGCCGCGCTCGGCCGCGAGCACAACGACGCCAACGTCGTCTCCATCGGCGGCCGGATGCACACCCTGGAGGAGTCGACGAAGTTCGTCGAGATCTTCCTCGGCACCCCGTACTCGGGTGAGGAGCGCCACACCCGCCGCATCGAGATGCTCTCGGCGTACGAGCAGACCCACGAGCTCCCGCCGATCCCGGCACACCACCCGCAGGGCTGATCCCTTCACGGACGCCGGCGGGGCTGACATTCAGCCCCGCCGGCGTTTGAGGCGATCCGAACGGAGTTCGGATGCCGGGGTCCGGGGCGGAGCCCCGGTTTCGGGAAGGGGCGGGGTGGGGGAAGAAAAAATCCGGAGGACGACGAACCGTGCCTGAGGGGCATACGATCCACCGCCTGGCGGCGGACCACCGAGACCGCTTCCTGCGAAGGAAGGTCCGGGTCACCAGCCCCCAGGGCAAGTTCTCCGACAGCGCCGCCCTCCTCGACGGCCGAACCCTCACCGCCGCCGAGGCCCACGGCAAGCACCTCTTCCTCGGCTTCGGCAGGATCGGCTGGATCCACATCCACCTCGGCCTGTTCGGCAAGCTCGGCTTCGGCGCCGGCCAGGCGCCACCGCCCACCGACACGGTGCGGCTGCGGCTCGCGCACCCCAAGGCGTACGCGGACCTGCGCGGCCCGACCACCTGCGCGCTGATCACGGACGGCGAGAAGCAGGCGATACACGACCGCCTCGGCCCCGATCCGCTGCGCGAGGACGACGATCCGGACAAGGCGTGGTCGCGGATCAGCCGCTCCCGTACGAGCGTGGCCGCGCTGCTCATGGACCAGAAGGTGATCGCGGGCGTCGGCAACGTGTACCGCGCCGAGGTCCTCTTCCGGGGCGCCATCGACCCGTACCGCCCGGGCAAGGACCTCACCCGGCGTGAATGGGACGCGATCTGGGCGGACTTGGCCGAGCTGATGCGGGAAGGCGTACGGCTGAACCGCATCGACACCGTGCGCCCCGAGCACACCCCGGAGGCGATGGGCCGCCCGCCGCGCGTGGACGACCACGGCGGCGAGGTCTACGTCTACCGCAGGGCCACCCTGCCCTGCCACATCTGTGGCGGCGAGATCCGCACCGCCGATCTCGCCGCCCGCAATCTCTTCTGGTGCCCGGGCTGTCAGCTCGCCTGAGGTGCCCGGGCTGTCAGCCCGCCTGAGTGACGTGCCCGCGCTGTCGGGCCCTTTGAGCGTGCCGTCCGCTCAGAACCCGTGCGGCAGCCAAGGCGCCACATCCGAGCCGAACGCCAGCGAGGCCGAGGCCAGCGCACCCGCGCGCAGCTCCTGCACCCGTCCGGCCGCGGCAAGCGACGTGAGCGTGAACCCGCCCAGGTAGGCGGCGCCCAACTCCCGTACGGACAACGCCAGATCCGCCACGTCCTCGGTGCGCTTGCACGAGGCGCCGAGCGAGTCTCCCGTGAGGCGCCAACGGCCCTCGTTCCAGGGGCAGAACGGGTCCGAGACCTCGAAGACCACATCCACGGGAGTGCGGTACGTACGGGCTTCGAGCGCCGCGCCCACCTCCACGGGACGTACGTGGAGCGAGTCCCGCAGCCGCAGCGTGCAACGGCGGATGTCGGACACCAGGTGCTGCCAGGCGTCGTCGGTGGGGCGGTTGCGCAGCTCGACCTTGGACATCAGGTCCATCGAGAGGAAGTGCCGCATCATCGCCGCCTGCGCGGCGGGCGTCGCGGTGTCCATATGGCGCACGGACACCCTGCCGCACGGCCCCGCCGCCTCCCAGTCCGGCTTCGTGGCGAACCGGGCGTAGCCCACCAACTCGCCTCCCTGCTCGGCGATCAGGCACTGCTGGGGCGAGAAGCCGTTGCGGTCCTCCGGCGGATCGACCAGGAAGCCGGCGTCCCAGCCCGTTGTACGCGCCAGCATCCCGGGCCTCGCGGGCACGAGCCGCGCGTACAGCTCCTCGCACCGGGCCAGCCACTCCGCGGCGTCAACAAGCCGCAGCCGTACGTCATCCGTACCGGCGGGAACCGCGAGCCGGACGCGCGTGCTGTCGATCTCCGCACCGAGCTGCTGGGTCGCGGTGCCGTACCCGAACCGCCCGTAGATCTCCGGCTCGGAGGCCGTGAGGACCGCGAGGGGTTCGCCGAGCGCGCGGACGTCGTCGAGCTGGCGGCGCATCATCGCCGTGAGGATGCCGCGGCGGCGGTGCGTGGACGCGACGCTCACCATCGTGACGCCGGCCGCGGGCACCAGGGCGCCGCCCGGGACGGTCATACGGAAGGAGAAGGCCCCCGCCGTACCGACGACCTCGTCGCCGTCCCACACCCCGAGGGAGCGCGCGGCCTCGGTGACGGACTGGTCGAACTCCCGCTCCTGCGGGGCCGATCGGACCCCGCCGAACGCCAGCTCCAGCCTGCTGAACCAGCGGTCCCAGTCCCCCGGCTCCAGGGTGCGGATCTCAAATGTCATACGCCCTGCCTACCAGGCCCCCGGGACACTGGGCGAGGTATTTTCCCGGCCGTCGCCACGAGCTGTGCTCCTTGCGTCACACGCGGTGTGACCGGCCCCGCTCGTGCGGGGGACAACCCGGACCTCCCGTGCACGGGGCCGCCCCGGATGGATAGGGTCCACGGACAATGACCGGTGCACAGCGCGACCGCGCGGAACGCGCGGAAGCGGAGACGTTCCCGGCCCGGATGCGCAAACGCTGGCACCGGGCCCGTGTCGGGCTGCGCAAATCCGGGGTCGACTACTTCCGCGGCGACGGCTCCGACTGGATCGCGCTCGCGGGTCTGCTCCTGATGATTCCCGCGATCACGGCGGGCACGCTCGCGATACCCGTCTGGTTCTCACCGGCCCTGCTCTGTCTGCCGATCGTCGCCGGCGGACTGCTCCTTCGGCCCGCGAGCCTGCTCGGTCTGTACGCGGCCGCCGCCACGGCGCTGATCATCGAATCGTTCGCGCTCGGGCCGTACCAGGAGGGCCCGGCCACCGTCACGCCCGGCATAGTGCTCGTGGTCGCGGCCTGCGGATTCTTCGGCCTGTTGATCGCCCAGTTCCGCAGCCGGGTGGGCGTGCCCTGGCGACGCGGCGGCACCATGCTCTTCGACTTGCGCGAACGTATCCGCGTCCAGAGCAAGCTGCCGACGCTGCCCGTCGGCTGGCACCGCGAGATGGCGCTGCGTCCGGCCGGCGGCCAGTCCTTCTCCGGCGACTTCGTCTGCGCGGCCCGTACGAACGGCGGCCGCACCCTGGAAGTCGTCCTCACCGACGTCTCCGGCAAGGGCATGGACGCGGCATCGCGCGCCCTGCTCCTGTCCGGCGCCTTCGGCGGTCTGCTCGGTTCGCTGCCGCCGCACGAGTTCCTGCCCGCGGCCAACGGCTATCTGCTGCGCCAGGACTGGGACGAGGGCTTCGCGACCTCCATCCACCTGGCCCTCGACCTCGAATCCGGCGACTACGAACTGCTCTCCGCGGGCCACCCGCCGGCCGTGCAACTGCACGCCGGTACGGGCCGCTGGGAGGAGATGAGCGCCGAAGGGCCGCTGCTCGGGGTGTACGACGGTGCGCAGTTCGACCCGGTCAAGGGATCGCTGCGGCCGGGTGACGTCCTGATGCTGTTCACGGACGGCCTGGTGGAGACCTCCGACCGGGATATGACCGAGGGCATCGACCGCCTCACCGGGGAAGCCGACCGCTATGTCGCGGGCGGCTTCCACGGCGCTGCGTGGCATCTCATCGAGGCGGTCGCCAAGGACGTCAACGACGACCGGGCACTGCTTCTGCTCTGCCGGGAGGCGTGAGTTCCACCTCGGCCGCCTTGCCCTTCGGCAGGACGCGCGCCAGCCAGTGCGACTGACCCGCGGCCAGCGGTCCGAGTACGGCGAGCAGCAGCACGTATCCCGCGATGAACGGCGAGAGCCGGTCGTCGAGTCCGGCGCCGGCCGCCATGGTGGCGAGGATCAGCGCGAACTCGCCGCGGGCGAGCAGGGTGGTGGAGATGTTCGCGGCGGGGCCCGGCCCGAATCCGTAGACCCGGGCGGCCGCGAGACCCGCGAGCACGTTCATCACGAGCGTCACGGCCACGGCCGCCAGGACCGGCCAGATCACCACCGGCAGATCACCGGGGTCGATGGAGAGCCCGAACGCGAAGAAGAACATCGCGCCGAACGCGTCCCGCAGAGGATGCACCAGTTTGCGGATCCGCTCGCCCGACGTCGTACTGCCGAGCATCAGACCGACCATGAACGCGCCGATCGCGTCCGCGACCCCGAACCACTCCGAGACCCCGGCCATGAACACGGCCGCGCCCAGGAACGAGATCACCAGGAGCTCGTCGTCACGGGTGGCGAAGAGCTTGCCGACGATCCGGGTGCCGAAGCGGGCGGCGAGTGCGAGCAGGATCAGGAAGCCGAAGGCCTTGCCGCCGTCCATCACGGCGGCGGACAGCGAGTTCGCGCCGGACAGGATGGGCTGCAGTGCGGCCAGATACAGGGCGAGGAAGATGTCCTCGACCACGATGATCCCGAGGATCGGCTTGGTCTCGGGATTGCCGAGCCGTCCGGTGTCCACCAGGACCTTGGTGACGATCGCGGACGAGGAGATGCCGAGCACCCCGGCGAGGACCAGCGCTTCGGAGGTGCCCCAGCCGAGAGCGAATCCGAAACCCAGGCCGGCGCCGACGTTCAGCGCGAGATAGCTCCCTCCGGCGATGGCCATCTTGCGGCCGCCCGCCTTGAGGTCGTCCATATGGAATTCGAGCCCGAGATAGAAGAGCAGCAGCACGAGGCCGAGCGCCGAGAGCATCTCGAGGTCGTGGGGATCGGCGACGAGCACGATCCCGGGGGTGTGCGGGCCGAGCAGGATCCCGGCCAGGATGAACAGCGGAATGGTGGGCAGTCCGATCCGGCCGCCGAGCCGGGCGAGGACCGCGGCGGCGAGGAAGGCGCCGCCCATGGCTATCAGGGTGTCTGCGTGTCCGATGGGCCTCTCCTTTGGTCAAGAGAACGTCAAGAACGCGTCAATATTTAGCTTATCAAACTGTTTACGTGGCAACTATGGATGCCCGGAGGTGGGGCCGGGGGTGGGGTAAACCCCCAGCTGATTCGGAGGTCATCTCCATGGCTCGGGCGGCTGCCCGATTCGTACCGTCGTAAGCGATCGAAGGACTTCACGGCAGGACGACGGAGGCGAACCGCACCATGGCGCTGCGACGAGGCAGGACCCGGGCCGGAGCGGGGGCACCCGATGCCCCCGGAGGCGGCCCCGCCGTCGAACTGCGCGGCGTGACCCGCACCTACGGGCGGGGGCGCGGCACCGTGCATGCGCTGCGCGGGATCGATCTCGCCCTGGAGCGCGGCAGTTTCACCGCCGTGATGGGGCCGTCCGGCTCCGGTAAGTCCACGTTCCTGCAGTGCGCGGCCGGCCTCGACCGCCCCAGCGCCGGCACCGTACGCCTCGGCGGTACGGAGATCACGGGCATGGGCGAGAACAAGCTCACGGAGCTGCGCCGCACCCGGCTCGGCTTCGTCTTCCAGGCGTTCAACCTGCTCCCCTCGCTCACGGTCGAGCAGAACGTGCTGCTCCCGCTGCGTCTCGCCGGCGAGCGCCCCGACCGCCGGCGCGCCGCCGAGGTGCTCGCGCAGGTCGGCCTGACCGACAAGGCGCGGCGCCGACCCGGGGAGCTGTCCGGCGGCCAGCAGCAGCGCGTGGCGATCGCCCGCGCGCTGGTCACCCGCCCGGACGTGATCTTCGCGGACGAGCCGACCGGCGCCCTCGACACCACAACCGCCTCCGAAGTCCTGGGACTTCTGCGCTCGGCCGTCGACCTCCTCGGCGCCACAGTCGTGATGGTCACGCACGACCCGGTGGCCGCCGCGTACGCCGACCGTGTCCTCTTCCTCGCGGACGGATACATCACCGACCGCCTCGAACGCGGTGACGCGACGCAGATCGCCGCGCGCATGGCCGCCCTCACCACTCCCGTGTACGAGGGGGCCGGGGCCTGATGGCCAGGCCCAACGGCCTTGCGCGGGCCGCACTCCGCTTCAAGCCGGCCTCGTTCGCGGGCACGTTCATCGCGCTCGCGATGGCCGCGCTGATCGTCTCGGCCTGCGGCATCCTCCTGGAGACGGGCGTACGGGCCTCCGTGCCGCCGGACCGTTACGCCGCCGCGCCCGTGGTCGCCGCCGCCGACCAGCAGGCCCACTTCATCACCGGCAGCGCCGACGGCCGCCATGACTCACCGCACCCCGTGCCCGACCGGGCCCGGCTCGACAACTCCCTGGTGGCGAAGGCGGGTTCGGTGCCCGGCGCCCGTACCGCCGTCGCCGATCTGACCTTCCCCGTACAGGGCTCCGAAGGCGCCGTGACGGCCCACAACTGGGGGTCGACCGCGTTCACCGGTGAGCGGCTGAGCAGCGGCTCGGCGCCCACGACCGGTCAGGTCGTCCTGAACAAGGGCCGTGTCGGCGACCGCGTCTCCTTCACGACACCGGACGGCCCGCGCACCTTCACCGTCTCCGGGCTGACCCGGGCGCAGGAGCCGACCGCCTGGTTCGCCGACTCCGAGGCCGTACGGATCTCCGGCCACCCCGGGAAGATCGACGCCATCGCCGTACTGCCCGAAAAGGGCGTGTCCGAGGGCGAGTTGAAGGCGCGTGTCGCCCAGGCGCTCGACGGCAAGGCCAAGGTGTACGCGGGACAGGACCGCGGCGCCGCGGAGGACGGGTCGCTCGCCTCGGCCCAGGAAGTGCTCACCGGGATCGGCGGCTCCTTCGGTGGCGTCGCCACCATGGTCGCCGTGTTCACCGCGGCCGGTACCGTCGCGCTCTCCGTCGGCCAGCGCGCCCGCGAGTTCGCACTCCTGCGGGCGATCGGCGCGACACCCCGGCAGATCCGCCGCACCATCGCCACCGAGGCCCTGATGCTCGCGCCGCTCGCCGGCGCGGTCGGCTGTCTGCCCGGGATCGGGCTCGCGGCCTGGTGGTTCGGCCAGCTCAAGGAGAAGGGAGCGGTGCCGGAAGGGGTGCAACTCTCCGTCTCCTGGATCCCGTTGGTCAGTGCCACCGGCGCCGTCATCCTCACCTCCCTGCTCGCCGGATACACCGCGGCCCGCCGCGCCTCGCGCATCAAGCCGGGCCAGGCACTCGGCGAGGCGAGCGTCGAGCGGCTGCGGCCGGGCTGGATCCGTACCCCCCTCGGAATAGGGGCACTTGTCGGCGGCTTCTTCTTCTCCCGTCTCGCCGCGAGCGAGACCGGCGAGGACGCCGCCAACGCGGCGCTCGGCGTCGTCATGCTCTTCATGCTCGCGGTCGCGCTGCTCGGCCCGTTCGTGGCCCGCGCCTGCGCGGCGCTCTTCGGACTGCTCCTGCGCGGCGCGGGCGCGTCCGGCCAGCTGGCCGCCGCCAACTCCCGTACGAACGCACGCCGGATGGCCTCCGCGATCACCCCCATCGTGCTCGCGATGGCCTTCGCCTCGACGCTCGTCTTCATGCACACCAGCGAGGACCGGGCCGCCGCGCGCCAGCAGGCGGCCGGCATCACCGCCGACCACATCGTGCGCGCGGACGCGGGCCTGCCCGCCGACGCCCTCACCCGCACCGACGCCACCTCGGCCGTGAGCGTGCTGAAGACCTCGGTGCTCGTCCCGGCCGGATCCGGCGCCGACCGCTGGCTCCAATCCGCCTCCGCCCAGGGCATTTCCGGTACGGCGAAGGCGCTGGCCCAGGTGCAGGACCTGGACGTACGCGAGGGCACGCTCGCGCTCGGCAGGAACGAGGTCGCCCTCGACGCCACGCTCGCCCAGAGCGCCAAGGTCGGCGTAGGCGACCGCATCGAACTGCGGTTGCCCGACGGTACGAAGGCCACGCCGACCGTGGCCGCGATCTACGGCCGGGGGCTCGGCCTCTCCCAAGTCACCCTCGCCCAGGAGGCGTTGGCCCCGCATGTCACCTCGTCCTTCGCCACCGAACTGTGGACGAAGGGCGGCACGGTCGAGGCGCTCGCCCCGCTCGGCGGCCAAGTCCTCGACCGCGACGCCTACACCGGCGCCGAATCCACCGACCGCGCGCTCAACGCCTGGGCCAACACCACCATGGCCGCGGTCCTCGGCGGCTTCGCCGCCCTCGCCGCCGGCAACACCCTCGTGATGACGGTCCTCGACCGCCGCCGGGAACTCGGCATGCTCCGCCTGATCGGCTCCACCCGCCGCCAGGTGCTCCACATGGTCGGCTGGGAAGCCCTCCTCGTCGCCTGCGCGGGCATCGCGCTCGGCTCGGCCATCGCCCTGGCGACCTTGGTCCCGATGGTGAACGGCCTCACGGGTGAAAACCCGTACATACCGCCTCTTCTCTACGGATCCTTCGCGGCCTCGGCGATCGGCCTCGGTCTGCTCGCCACCCAACTGCCGGCCAGGGCGGCGCTGCGGACGGCTCTCTAGCGCGTGGGCCCTGGGGCTGGTGGGGGGCGATTGCATGCCGGGACCATCAATTGATAGAGATGACTCCGTATGCAATCCGTCATGCAGTCCGCCATGCAATCCAGCCCGTACTGGCCGGGGGAGGCCCGATGAAGTTCGACATGGGTGCGTCCGTGTTGTCGAATCTGCGGTCGCAGTCGCAGGGTTCGAGTGATGATCTGGGGTCGTTGATCCGTCAGTTGATTGCTGCGGCGCAG
>NZ_JAAKZW010000125.1 GCF_011044995.1 Streptomyces mesophilus
CACCCCGGCTGCCCACCCAGCCGAGTCCCTCCACCGACGTCCCCCTCGGCGTCACTCGCCGGGTGGTAGGTCGTGAAGCGGTAGCGCATGGGATCCCCTGGTGTCGGCCGGCACGGCGTACAGCCGTGCACCCTAGCGACGGTGGGGATCGCGGCGGTTCGGGGGGACCTCGAAGATGACGTTGGTGTAGCGGTAGGTCATGCGGTCGTCGTGGGCCTGGTCGCGTGCGTACTGCTCCATGAGGAGGCCGTCGGCGTTCTCCGTACGGGAGTTGCGGCGCAGGACGACCGCGATCAGAACGGTCACGATCGCGGCCATCCCTCCGAGCAGCAGACCGATCTCCAGCATGTGAGCCCCACCCCTCGGACCCGCTCAGCCCCCGTGAGCAGGTCCGTGGGGTATCCCCCGGCCGCGGCTGCGCAAAACGCGGCGCGCGTGGGGGGGGTAGGTCTCCAGGCCTTCTGGTCTCCTGGTCTCCGGTTCAGGTCTCCAGGCGTTCCTCGAGGCGGACGGTCACGGAGTCTCCCTCCTCCTTGCCGATCGCCTTGCGCACATCCGCCTTCACCGGCAGCTTGTGCGTGCCGTCGCCCAGGGCCATGAACGAGCTCCGGAACGGATGACCGTCGATCGTGCCCCGCACTTTCACCAGCCCACGGGTGCCGAAGAACTCGGCCGCATCGGGCCATACGACATAGGTCCAGCCGCCCTTGTTCGGGCTCTTGCGCAGGGTTGCGGTGAACTTCTTGTCCATGGGGATCCCGCCTGTTCCGTAGCAGTGGATGAGAAAGCGGCCCGCCTCACAGCCTGCCTCCGCTTTCGTGCCGATCACCACTTGAGACCGGGGCGGCCGGGGAAACTCATCGGCCACGGATATCCTCCGGCGATGTCGAATCAGCCCCTGAACCAGTCGCCGGACCAGTCGCCGGACCAGTCATCGCAGCGGTCCATGACGACCGCCGTCAGCCTCGCCGCCGTGCTGGCGCACTGCGGCGGAAGCCCGGCCGGCGCCGTGGAGTGGCTCGTACGGGCCATAGCCTCGGCTCCGTCGGCCCCGGAGCCTTATGCCGCGCTCGCCGAACTGAGGCGGGACCGGCGCGCGGAGCTGGAGTCGGCGCTCCAAGGCGACAGCACCTTGAGCGCCGTACTCGGGCAGGGCTATTTCTTCTTCCTCGACGGTGCGATGGACGACGCCGCGATGACCCTGGGCTCGGTCACGGGAGCCCGGCCCGACGTGGCCTGGGGCGCCGCGCCCTGGTTCGGTGACGCACGCTTCCTCTCCGGTGTGAGCGCCGAAGCGCTGGCCGAGGCCTGTCTGCGCGTCCTGGACCCCGGCCACGACCTGGACTCGGAGGAGATGCGGCAGCGGTTCGCGCCGTGGTTCCACGCTCTCGACGTGGTGTCCGAGCGCAGCCCCGTACCGGATTCCCTGGCCGCCATGTCCCGCCTGCCCCGGGCCTGCGGGCACCATGAGCTGGCCTTCGCCCTGTGCGACCGGGCAGACGCCGTCGGCCCGAGCATGTGGACCGAGGTGGCACGGGCGAACACCTGGCGCGCGAGGGGTGACCTGGGCCGGACGGCGGCGGCGTTCGAACGGGCCCTGACGCTGGACCCCGCCAACTGGTCCCTCCACCTGGACCTCGCCGACGTCCGCGCGGAACAAGGCGACTTCGCCGCCGCGGTGGCCCTGGTCGACGGGGGCCTGCGCCACGAACCGCACGAGGTCACGCTGCGCGCGGCGGGCGCCGCGTACCGCACGCGCCTGTCCGGCTCACCGGAGGACCTGCGGACCCTGATCTCCCTGGCCCCCGAGCTCCCGAACCCCGGCTACCGGGACGTCCTGATCGCGTACGCGTGCGAGGGGGCGGGGTTGCCGGGTGGGCTCGTCAGGGAGGCCCGGAGCCTCTGCGGGAGCTGAGCCCTCGGGTCAGTCGCTCTTGGTCGGGCGCTCGGAGACGAAGGAGCCGAGGCCCGGTTCGGTGTACGTCAGGCCTTCGCGGCGCAGCCCGGCCAGCACCTTCTGGGCCGTTGCGTGCGCGATGCCGAACTCGTTGGTCAGCTGGATGACGGACGGCACACGAGTCCTGGTCGCGTAGGTCCCGTCCTCGATACGGCGACGGATGATCTCGGCGACCTGGCGCCAGCGCGGGATGTCCGGAGCGAACTGCATCACACCATGATGAGCAACCCGTGTACATCAGTGCGAGCCACAGTACCCCTAGCACACCGTGACACACCTCGGTAATCTGCCCAGCAAGGACCCCCGCGACGGCTGCAACCGTCCGGGGGCGTGGCCACCAGCTGACGACATGAATTGGAGAGCTGACGACATGACCGACCTTATCCGTCGTATCGCCGCATGGCTGTGGCAACCCGGTGTCGGCGCCCAGGCAGGTCGGGGCGCCAACACACCGACACCAGGCTCCCGTTGGGCCGCACCCCGCATGGTGGCCCCCGCGCTCCCCGCCCACCGCAGCCCGTACGGCCTGGACGACGCCGATCCGCTCCCCGGGGAAGCCACCGCCCTCGTACGCCCCTATCTCACCGCCGACGAACAACGCCGGCGTCGACGTGAACTCGTCCTCGCGACCCTCGGCATCGACGCCCCCGGGCCGTACTGGATCCACGGCATGGAGGTGGCGTGACGTGACGCCGTACGAGAAAGGCGAGGCGGCCCGGCTGCTTCCGTGGAACGGGCCCGAGGGCAAGCCCTGTTACCTGATCGGCGACGACACCGGGCCGGTCTCCCGCGTGGCCGACGCGACCGAGGCCGTCCAACTGGCCATGGGCGCCGAGCTGTTGACGTACACCCGGGGCATGCTCACGAACAGCACCCACGAACCCGAACTCCGCTATCTCACCGAGCGCCTGGCCGAGTCCCTCGGCGACGCCCTGCGGATCGCCGAGAGCCGGGGCGCGCGGCTGCGGGGGTAGACCCGCGACCGACGGGCCCCGGCGATCAATCCCAGCTCAGGCCACGAGCAGACGGAGACCGAGCTCCGCCGCGTCGAGGGCGACGAGGTCGCGGTTGTGCTCGGCCCAGTGACCCGAGCCGAGGTCGGCGCGGAGCCGGGCCACCGCCCGCTGTTCGGCCTCGGGACCGACCCTGGTCCACACCGACACCGCACGCCGTACGTGCTCCTCCAGATACGCCTCGGGCCTGCGCCAGTGCGCCTCGAAGAAACCGTCCGCGCAGTCCCACGGAATCAGCACCGGTTCCGCACGGCCCCCGATCGCTTCCGTCAGGTCGGCCATCGAGGGCCAGCCGGTGAGCAGTCCGCCGAACTCCGGCAGGTAGTCGCGCGTGAGCCAGAACCGGTCGAGCCAGCCGGGCGTACTGGCGTCGTACGTGAACACCACCACCCGGCGGGCCACCCGCCGCATCTCGCGCAGCCCCGCCACCGGGTCCGGCCAGTGGTGGATGGTGCTGACCGCCATCGCAGCGTCGAAGGACTGGTCCTCGAACGGAAGGCTCTCCGCACCCGCGGCCACGCACGGCGCCGCACCCGCGGGACGCTGGGCGCGCATGACGGCCGACGGTTCCACCGCCGTGACCTCACGGTCCGTGGGCTCGTAGGAACCGGTGCCGGCCCCGACGTTGAGCACGGTCCGCGCATCCCCCAGCGCCTCCCAGATCCGCTCGGCGATCCGTGGCTCGGTGCGCCGCGTCGCCGGATAGGCGGTCCCGATCTCCTCGTACAACTCCGCCCCGAACACCCTCAGTTGCTCCTCCGGCGTCGTCCTGAACCCCATCGCCCGCGCCTCCAGCTCCTTGTCGATGCCCGCCACCATGGCGGCCGTACGATCGCGCTGCTCGACGAGCAGGCCGCGCAGGCGGCGCAGGCGCGCGACCGTGTCGGTGGCCGGGTCGTCGACGAGATCCGCGATCTCGCTCAGGCCGAAGCCGAGCCTGCGGTACGCGAGCACCTCCCTCAGCCGCTCCACATCGCCCGCCGCGTACGCCCGGTACCCGGCGGCGGTCCGCGCGGACGGCCGTACGAGCCCGATCCCGTCGTAGTGATGCAGCGTCCGCACACTCACCCCGGCCAACTCGGCCACACGCCCCACACTCAAGTGCTCTTCCACGCCCCGACCATGCGCCATGACGCCACGTGAGGGTCAAGCCCCGCCGATGCGGCCCGCCTCCGCCGCACTCACCCGATGCCGGGCACCCGCGCCCCTGCGCCGAGGTCCCGACGGACGCCCACAAGCTGCGCCTCGACTACAGCACCGGACTCTTCCTGGGCGAACGCGTCGTCATCGACCTCACGGGGTGAAGGCAAAATACTTAGCCATGCGAAATGTCGGACGATCCGCGGTAAGGTGAGGCAAATCCGTTGATGACGGCCGCTGTTAGCGCAACGGGCTGCTCATCCGGTGGTCATAGCTGAGTCTGAGGGACTCACCGCCCAGCGGTATTTCCGCGCGGTTGTATCCGCGCCCTTCCGCATCGCGCTCGCCCAATGACCTTGCTGTCGGAATGACCTTGCCGTCCAGACCCGCGGCTCCGCCTGCCGGCTTCACGATGCGTGTCCTACGGAGTAGCCATGGACGCGCCATCGCTCAACGGTTCCATGCCTGTCAAAGTCGACCCGGACACAGCCACCGTGTGGCTCTACGGCCACGCCACCGGCGCCCGTAAAGCCGCGGTCACCCAGCACCTTGCGACGCTGCTCGGCCACGGGCGGGACGACATCGTGGTCGACCTGTCCGGGGCCGCTGGCCTCTCCAACTCCCTGGTGGATGTCTTCGTCGCCATCGCCTGCCTGATGGAGCCCCCACGCCGGCTGATCCTGCGAGCCCCCGCCTCGCTCGCCCTCCCCCGACGCCTTACGACCCGCTCACGAAGGCCCCACTCCCTGGCCAGCACGCTGATCGTCCAGGAACAGTAGGCCGCCACCGTTGCTGCACTTCACCGCAGTACGGGCAACGCAAAAGGCCCCCGGATCATCTCCGGGGGCCTTTCATCATGTGCACTCGGCAGGATTCGAACCTGCAACCTTCTGATCCGTAGTCAGATGCTCTATCCGTTAAGCTACGAGTGCTTGTTCTGTTGTCCCGCTTCGGTGCTTTCGCCCCGCTCGCGGCGACAGGAAGAACATTACATGACTGCCGCCGCCATGTGAAATCCGTTTACCGCACCCCTTGCGACCTGCGAAAACGGCCGGATCCGCACGTATGGCCCACACCCCCGTGACGCCGTCGATCCGCTCCCTGAGCAGGTCCGCGTGACCGTTGTGGCGGGCGTACTCCTCGGTGCCGGCATCCCGCACTGACAAACGACTCAGGGAGTCCGCGTCGTAGGACGTGGACTCCCTGAGTCATTGTGCGGAGGCGGAGGGATTTGAACCCTCGATGGGATGTAAGTCCCAAACCGCATTAGCAGTGCGGCGCCATAGACCGGACTAGGCGACGCCTCCACGCACCTGCGCGAGCGCGTGGTGCGATGCAGATGATGACACAGCCGAGCGGGCTGTCACCAATCGCCCCCCACGGTACTAGGCACGTGGGTGGCAGGGCAAAGCATTGCCGCGGGTGCGCAACGTACGCGGCGCGAAGGCGTTGAACAGGGTGTCCGCCCCAGCCCTGGAGTCCCCATGTTCTTGCGTCGTCTCGCCGTTTCCGCCGTCGCCTCGCTCGCCGCGGTGGCCGTCGTGCCCACCGTCGCGGCCGCCGACGAGCCGCCGGCGCACGCGCTGCCCGAGCCGCAGCCCGATGTGCTGACCATCACGTCCGGGGACGGATCGGCGCTGCCGTACGAGACGTATGAACTCAGCTGCCTGCCCGACGGGAGCGGAGGCGGGAGCCACCCGCGGGCCGACGAGGCCTGTGCGCGGCTCGATGCGATGGCAGGCGAAGGGCGGGACCCGTTCGCGGCTGTGCCGGCGGACGCGATGTGCACGATGCAGTACGGCGGGCCCGAGACCGCCCGTGTCACCGGGACCTGGCGTGGTCAGCAGGTCACGGCGGAGTTCGACCGGCGCAACGGGTGTGAGATCGGGCGGTGGAACCAGCTCGTGCCCGTACTGCCCGAGGCCTCGCCCGACTCGGGCGGCCCGCGCGTCTGGTGAGTGTCCGCGGAACGGTCGCGCGGCCCCGGTGAGCGCGGTCGCGTGGCGCCCGCGTCCGCAGAGCGGTCATGCGTGTCCGGTGAAGGTGCTCGTCGCGTGCAGTCACACCTCCTCCGTGGCGCCTTCCTGGGATCTCCCTCTCATCCGGCGTCCCCAGCGCAACCGCTGCCCGTAGACTCCCTTGAGTGACATGCCACGGGCCGGGGGGAAAGCCGGGTCCGGGGGCACGCAAGGTGCGGTAACAGGGAGGACCCGTCGTCGTGAGCAGCAGGCCATCCCGAGGCGCTGCTCGCCTCGCAGCCATACTCGACGCCCTGCCCGACGCGCTGCTGCTCGTCAACGCCAACGGCACGGTGGTCAACGCCAACACGATCGCGCTCGATACGTTCGAGGCGCCGGGTACGGCTCTTGTGGGGCGGGGGCTGCTCGATCTCCTGCCCGCATTCGACTCGCGGCTGATCCCGGGGTCGATGCGGCGGCCCGACGCGGCCGACGAGCGCGGGCGGACCAAGCCGAAGCGGATGACCGCGCGGCGGACCGACGGCAGTGAGCTGCCCGTCGAGGTGACCAGCGCGAATCTGGACGGACGTCAGGCGTACGAGAGCCAGGGCGCCTGGGCCGACGAGCTGTTGATGCTCGTCGTACGTGACCTGTCCGGCACCGTCGACACCGAGGCCGAGCTCGCGCGCTCGCAGCGGCAGACCGAGATGATCCTGCGCGCCGCCGCCGAGGGTGTGGTCGGTACGGACACGGAGGGGCGGGTCGTCCTCGTCAATCCGGCCGCCGCGCAGATCCTCGGGTACCGGGCGAGCGACCTGGGCGGCAAGGAGCTGCACTCCCTCGTGCAGCACTCGCGCCCGGACGGTGAGCCCTTCCCGTACGAGGAGAGCCCGCTCGCCGACACCCTGCGCTCCGGCCGCAAGCACCGGGTGCGCGGGCAGGTCCTGTGGGCGAAGAACGGCAAGCCGGTCGCGGTCGATCTGACCACCGCTCCCGTACGCGACGGGGATCAGCTGGTCGGCGCGGTGCTCGCGTTCACCGACCGGCGGCCCTATGACGCGCTTCAGGAGGAGCTCGACCAGGAGCGGGCCGCGGCGCAGGAGAAGTACGAGGCGCTGGCGGCGCAGGAGCAGGAGCGGTACGCGGAGCTGGAGTCCGCCTCGCGTGAGCGCTACGCGGATCTGCAGGAGCGGGAAGCCGCGCGCTACGAGCAGCTCGTCGAGCGGGAGCGCGAGCGCTACGAGCAGCTCGCCTCGCGCCATGCCCAGCTGCTCGCCGTGCTCGGTGAGTCGCTGCGCGGGCCGCTCGAGCATCTGCGCGGGGAGCTCGGCACTCTCGCCGCCGACCCGGCAGGCCAGCTCTGGCCCGAGGCCAACCAGATCCTGCACCACCTGGCCGCCGGCTATACGCGGATGACGACCCTCGTCGACAACGTCCTGAACTACCAGCTCCTCGACGACGGTTCGCACTCCCTGCACAAGGTGCCCGCGCTGCTCGACCGCGTCGTGACCGCCGGTGTCGAAGGTGCGGTGGACCTGATCGGGCCCGGGCGGGCCCAGTTCGCGGTGCACGCGCCGCCGATCGAGGCCGAGGTGGACGCCGGACGGCTTGCCACGGCGCTCGCGCATCTGATCGCGGATGTCGCCGGGATCGACTCGACGGGCAATGCGCGGGCGGCCGATCCCGCGGCGGGTTATGTCGACTCCACGATCGTGGTGGCGGCGGCGCAGCGCGGTGAGGTCGTACGGATCGAGGTCCGCGGGCCGTTCGCGGGCGGCGATCCGGTGCACGCACCGCTGGCGGCCGGGATCGTACGGGCGCACGGTGGTGTGCTGCAGACGCATGAGGTGCCCGGGATGGGCGGTAGCGCGTTCGTCCTCGAAGTGCCGATCGGGTCGGGTGCCGGGGCGATCGAGGCGGCTCCCGCGGGAAGCGAACTCGCCCTGCCCGAACAGGCTTCGGCGCCCCCTGCCGACAACGCCGCGGACGTGAGTGCGCCCGGGTCCGGTGGGCGGCGGCGTGCGCGGCGGTCGTCCGTGGACTCCTTCCTCGACAACGGGCAGGGCCACGCACCCGCGGACCCTTCGGGCGGCGCGAGCGCCACGGAGCCGGCAGCAGCACCGTCCGCGCCGACCGGCCGGCGGCGCCGGCGGGCTGTCGCGGCGGCCGAAGCGGCCGAAGCGGCCGAGGCCGAGCGGGTGCCCGCGCAGAATTCCGCCGATTCGGACGGGGACGGGTTCTCGGTGTCCGACGGGTTCTCGGTGTCCGACGGGGCCGGGATCTCCGTGTCCGGCGGCGGTGGCGGTACGGGGCGCCGGCGTCGTACGGGCAACCAGTCCCACCAGGACGTGAGCGCGGCCGAGGTCGCGCAGGGCGCTGTGGTGACCGCGGCCGAGCATGCCGCCGGGGCGCCCGCGGGTGCGCCGGGTCTGGGCGCGACCGTGCCGCCGCAGGGCATGCCCGCGGGCGAGGCCGTGGCGCCGACGGGGCGAAGGGCCCGGCGCGAGACGGCCGTTGCCGCGCTGCCGCCGGCCGGAACGGGTGACGGGGAGGCCCCCGTCGCCGAGGCGCAGCCGACCGGGCGGCGCCGCAGGGCGCTGGCCGCGGCCGCCGAGCGGGCCGCGGCGGAGGAGGCGGGCACGGGGCGTACGGCCTTCGCGCTGCCGCCCGCCGAGGCGGACCGGGCGCCGGGGGCGACGGGCGAGGCGACCGTTCTCGACGAGGCTGCCGGTGCTCTTCCGGAGGCGACGGCCCTTCCGGAGGCCGCCCCGCTTCCCGAGGCCGCTGCCCATCCGGAGACCGGTGCCCACCCGGCGGCCGGACTTCCGACGACCGCGCCTGCGGCCGCCTATCCGCACGACGCCATCGATGCCCACCCGCACGACAACCTGGGCGCGCAGCCGCACGGTGCGGTGCACGCGGGCGAGTCGGCCACACCCGAGGTTCCGTCGGGGCACACGCCTCCGCAGCCGCATCCCGTCGACGCTCCCAGCGGACGGCGCCGGGCGCGCCCGGCGGTGGCGGAGAGCCTCCCCGTACAGGAAGCAGCCCCCGCGGCTCCCGAGCCCGCTCCCGTACCGGAACCTGCCGTTGAGCAGGCGCCGGCACCCGTACCCGGAAAGACCCCGGAAGACGAAGCACAGTCCTCCACCGGCCTGCCCCCCGAGCAGCACCGCCCCGGCGCGGGTCCGCAGCCGATGACGCCTGCGCGGGCGCGCGTCGCGCAGCCGCTGCCGGCCGAGGCCGCCGCGGACGACAACTCCACGCAGGGACGCGGGTTCAGCGTGCGGACGCTCGGGCAGGGTGTGCCGTTCGCGCAGCACTTCGCCGAGCAGCAGCGGCGGCCCGGCCTGCCGCCGCTGCCGTCCGCGCGCTCGGGGCAGAGCCTCGGCGGGCAGTCGCCGGCCGGGTCCGGGCGGCGGCGCAAGCTGGGTACGCCGCCGGATCCGAAGCCCGCGCAGGAGTCCCCGGCGGATACGCAGGAGTCCGCTGCGGACCCCCGTACGCGGGAGTCCGCAACGGACCCGCGTACGGAGAAGTCCGTGCCGGACCCGCGGCGTGCGGACGCCTCCGTACAGCAGGAGGCTCCCGCGCCGCAGCAGGAGGTCCCCACGCCGCGGCAGGAAGCCCCCGCTCCCGCCGTATCGCAGCCTCTGCCGCCCGCGCAGCCGGACCGCAGCGAGGGCCGGGGACGGTCGTACGCCATAGACGCACCCGCCGACGGCGCCGAGGGACCGCAGGCGCTCGACGGTCCGGGCGGTGCGGTCGAGGTGGCGAACCAGCCGCAACCTCTGCCGATCGACGACGAGTTGCCGCCCGAGCCGCTGGACAATCCGCGCCGGCTCCTGGTGTGGCCCGCGCCCGATGTCTCCACACAGCAGGCGCTGAGCGACCGCGGCTACCGGCCCGTGATCGTGCACTCCCGTGAGGAGGTGGACGCGCAGATCGCGGCGTTCCCGGCCGCGCTGTTCGTCGACCCGCTGACCGGGCCGATCACGCGGACCGCGCTGCAGGCGCTGCGTCAGGCGGCGGTGGCGGCCGAGGTGCCGGTCCTGGTGACGGCCGGGCTGGGGCAGGCCTCGCGGGAGGCGGCGTACGGCGCCGATCCCGCCGTGCTGCTCAAGGCACTTGCCCCGCGCGACAGCGAGCAGCATCCGCCGCGGGTGCTCCTGATCGAGGAGCACGAGGAGATCGCGCTCGCCCTGACGGCCTCGCTCGAACGGCGCGGGATGCAGGTGGCGCGGGCCGCTTCGGATGCCGATGCGGTGACGCTCGCGACGCAGATGCGCCCGAATCTGGTGGTGATGGACCTCATGCAGGTACGTCGCCGGCGCGCCGGGATCGTCGACTGGCTGCGGGCGAACGGGCAGCTCAACCGCACCCCGCTCGTGGTCTACACGGCGGCCGTCGACCAGTCGGATCTGCCGAAGCTGGCGTCGGGGGAGACGGTGCTCTTCCTGGCGGAGCGGTCGACGAGTGTCGAGGTGCAGACGCGGATCGTGGATCTGCTGGCGAAGATCGGCACCAACTAGTCTGAGCCGTATACGACGTTGGGCCCGGGTTCCGCGTGATGTTTCACGTGAAACCCGGGCCCGCATCGTACGGCCAGGTACTACATCAACTCGACGATCTCCAGGTCACCCTCCGCGTACTGCCTGCGGATCACCTTCTTGTCGAACTTGCCGACGCTCGTCTTCGGCACCGCCTCCACGATCGACCACCGCTCCGGCAGCTGCCACTTGGCGATCTTCGTGGCCAGGAACTCCTTGAGCTGCGCGAAGTCCGTCGTCGCGCCTTCCTTCAACACCACGGTGGCGAGCGGCCGTTCGCCCCACTTCTTGTCGGGGACGGCGACGACCGCGGCCTCGGCGACCTCGGGGTGCGCCATCAGGGCGTTCTCCAGGTCGACGGACGAGATCCACTCGCCGCCGGACTTGATGACGTCCTTCGCGCGGTCCGTCAGGGTCAGGAATCCGTCGGCGCTGATGACACCGACGTCACCGGTCTTGAGCCAGCCGTCCTCGCTGAACTTGTCCTCCGGCTTGAAGTTCTCGCCCGCGGCTCCGCCGTAGTACGAGCCCGCGATCCAGGGCCCGCGCACCTCGAGCTCACCGGCCGACTTGCCGTCCCAGGGCAGGTGTTCGCCGGCCGGACCGACCAGGCGCGCCTCGACGCCCGCGGGGAAACGGCCCTGCGTGAGGCGGTACGCCATCTCCTCCTCCGTGCCGACCACATGGGCCGGCGGGCGGGCGATGGTGCCGAGCGGCGAGGTCTCCGTCATGCCCCAGGCGTGGCAGACGGTGGCGCCGAGCTTGTCGAAGGCCTCCATCAGGGCGGGCGGACAGGCCGAGCCGCCGATGGTCACCTGCTTCATACAGCTGATGTCACGGGGGTTCTGCTGGAGTTCGCCGAGCAGGCCCTGCCAGATGGTGGGGACGGCGGCGGCGTGCGTGGGCTGCTCGCGCTCGATCATCTCGGCGAGCGGCGCGGGCTGGAGGAAGCGGTCCGGCATCAGCATGTTCACGCCGGTCATGAAGACACCGTGCGGCAGTCCCCAGGCGTTGACGTGGAACTGGGGGACCACGATGAGGCTGGTGTCCCGGTCGGTGAGGCCCATCGACTGCGCCATGTTGACCTGCATCGAGTGCAGGTAGATGGAGCGGTGCGAGTAGACGACGCCCTTGGGGTCGCCCGTGGTGCCGGAGGTGTAGCACATGGCCGCGGCCTGGCGTTCGTCGATCTCCGGCCAGTCGTACGAGGTCGGCTTCCCGGCGAGCAGTTCCTCGTACTCGTGCACCTGGACGCTCGCGCCGTCGAGCAGCGAACGGTCGCCCGGGCCGCTGACGACGACGTGCTCGATGGGCGCGAGATGCGGCAGCAGCGGGGCGAGCAGGGGGAGCAGGGAGCCGTTGACGAGGACGACGCGGTCGGCCGCGTGGTTCACGATCCACGCCAACTGCTCGGGGGGAAGCCGCAGGTTGAGCGTGTGCAGCACGGCGCCCATGGAGGGTATGGCGAAGTACGCCTCGACGTGTTCGGCGTTGTTCCACATCAGTGTGGCCACGCGCTCGTCGTCACGGACCCCGAGGTCGTCGTGGAGGGCGTGGGCCAGCTGGGCGGTGCGAGCACCGATCTCGGCGAAGGAACGGCGGTGCGGCTCGGCTTCGCCGGTCCAGGTCGTGACCTGGGACGTGCCGTGGATGGTCGACCCGTGCATGAGGAGACGGGTCACGGTCAGCGGTACGTCCTGCATCGTGCTCAGCACGGCGTCCTCCCGGTGGGCGCTACGGAGCAGTAGGGTTGCGCCGATTCTCACCGCATACCCACTGGTATGTCACTAGTAGCGGGGATGATCGATCAGCCGGGAAGGTTTCGCGTACCTGCGGCGGCGCCGATGAAGGCGCTTGCGGCGGCACTTGCGACAGTGCTTGAGACAGCGCTTGAGACAGCGCTTGCGACTGCGCTGCTACGGCACCTGCGAGATCACCGTATGGGCGTCAGCTCAGGGTCCTCGCGCAGCTTGCCGAGCGCCCGCGAGACCGCGCTCTTGACCGTGCCGATCGAGACGCCGAGCACCTCGGCGGTCTGGGCCTCGCTGAGATCCTCGTAGTAGCGCAGGACGACCATGGAGCGCTGCCGGTCGGGCAGCTTCATGATCGCGCGCCACATCGCGTCCTTGAGCGCCTGCTGTTCGGCGGGGTCGGCCACCGGCACCGGGTCGGGCTCGGGGAGCTCGTCGCAGGCGAACTCGTCGACCTTGCGCTTGCGCCACTGCGACGTACGGGTGTTGAGCAGAGCGCGGCGGACATAGCCGTCGAGGGCGCGATGGTCCTCGATACGCTCCCAGGCGACATACGTCTTGGTCAGCGCGGTCTGCAGCAGATCCTCGGCGTCCGACGGGTTCGACGTCAGCGAACGCGCCGTGCGCAGCAGCACCGGCTGGCGGGCCTGCACATACGAGGCGAAGCTCGGGTACGCGCGTGCGGCCTGCGTCGCGCCGGTGGCCTTCGCGGTGGACGACCGCGCGGAACCCCTCGCCGGCTGCGCCGTCCTGGTGGCCTTCACGGCTCCCAGTCCGGCGGGTTTCGATGCGCTGGTGCACACGGGTGTGGTCATGGCTCCACGCTAGAAGCGCCCCCTGCCCCCGCGGATCGGCCGCAGGGCCTGAAGCCTTGTCCGCCTCAGGTTGTAGGACGGGGGCTACCTCCACCTCCTGAGGGTGGAGGGAGCGATGACAGCCCCCTCGGGGTCATACCTGAGACAGAGGCGGCGATACGGCGGCGGGGACAGCGGCCCGCGTCGGTGGAGGACGGCGGTCCGGGTGAGCGGGGGCAGTGGGCGGCGTCAGCGCAGGACGGCGGTCCGGGTGAGCGGGGACAGTGGACGGCGTCAGCGCAGGACGGCGGTCCGGGTGAGCGGGGACAGTGGACGGCGTCAGCGCAGGACCGCGACCGGTGCGTTCACCAGATTGCGGTCGACCTCCATCGCGTGGCCGCCGTGCTTCTCCTTCTTCGGGCCCCGGTACTGATGGATGCTCGCCCCGCGCCACGCCTGCGGGCTCACGCCGGGGATGGGGTGCGCGCGGGGCTTGCCGTTCCAGCGCGCGTACCAGAGGGCCTGGGGCAGATCGCCGAATCCGGCCTTGCGGGCGCGTTCCATGTGCCAGATACCGGAGCTGAGGCTGGAGTAGAAGCCGGGCACATAGCCCTGCCCGCGTACCGCGCGGTTCCAGCCGCGCACGAAGGTCAGCGTGGGCTTGCGGCACTGCCACTTCGCCATCGAGTAGTTCTCGATGTCGAGGTAGAGCGCGCTGCCCCGCTTCATCCCGTACGCGTTGGCGCGGCGGACCGCGTCCAGGCCCTCCTTGCGGCCCTGGCCCCAGGCGTCGCGCCCGATCCTGACCTTCTTCTTGTGCGGCACCAGGACGCACGGCGACTGCGAGCCGACGTACACCGGGAGCACACTCCAGCCCATCCGGTCGACCTGGCGCAGCCAGTTCGCCGTCAGGTGGGGCTGCTTCTGGCAGAAGCGGCCGCGGCCGCCGAAGTACACGGCCACACCGCGGAAGTTCGACTTCCGCCAGGCGGACATGGTGCGCAGGGGCGGGGTCAGACAGGTGTCGAAGGCCCAGCCGCGGAAGACCTTGCCGCGCGCCGCGCCGCGGTGCTCAGCCGTCGGCACCGCCGCGGAGGGTGCGGTGAGCGTGGCCAGGGCCACCAGGACCAGTAGTCCAATGATCAGCTTGGGAGTGCGCATGCGACGAGTGAACGGTCGTGGTCCGCCCGGCCCCCGGGGACACGCCCGGACAGCCCCCAGGTTCAGCCGTCCTGTGCAGCCGCGCTTCACATGAACATGGCAAGGATCACATGCACGCCATCCCCCAGACGCCGTGTGAACGCGCTTACTACGCTCGGCCGGGCTGGGTTCCGCCCGTCACAGAGAGAAGGACTCCATGGCCATATCGCTCTCCCGTTTCGCCGTCGCCGGTCTTGCCGTCGCCTCCGTGCTCGTCGCCACCGCCGGGCCGGCGCAGGCCGTATCCGACAAGACCATCAAGATCCCGGGCGGCCGCGGCTGGATGACCTTCTACGACGACGGCGACATGTTCCAGGTCTGCGACACCCTGGCGGACGGTCACGGTGTGTCCGGCCGGCTGATCGACAACGACTACAACGAGAAGCTCTACCTCACCGACGGCGGTGACTCCGGGTGCAGCAAGAAGGAGGGTTACAACGTCGGCCAGCTCGGCTCGTACCAGATGCAGCTGTCGTGGAACGGCGACGGCTACGACGTGAAGTCCGAGTGGTTCAACGAGTAGTCGTTCGCAGGTACGTGCGCCGAGCGGCGACAGCAGGACGAGCAGACCCGCATCCCCTCCCATGAAGGCACCTCATGAAATCCGAAGAGCTCCGCGAGACGCGCGACGGCTCCGCACGGCAGGTGCGGGTGACCGGCTACTCGGCTCATGAGGGGATGCGGGCGCAGCGCCGCCGCACCCTGCGCAAACTGGTGCTCGTCTGCACCACCGCGGCCCTCGTCGTCACGGGCACGGTGGTGGCACTGGTGGCCAACGGCGGCGGGGACAAAGGGAGTTCCACGCCCGCACGCCCCGTGGCGGGCGTGGTGGCGCACCCCGATCAGTCACCGCCGCGCGACCTGATCTCGGCGGGCCGGTCCGTGCTCTCCGCGTACTACACGGCGAAGCCGGTGAAGCTACCGAACGGCGACGGGACCGTCAGCTATCAGTGGTCCCTGCTCGACCCGGCGAACCAGCGGTATGAGCCGACCGACTGGGCCTGGCTCGATGTCGCCCCCGGCCTGCGCAGGGCCGCGGTCCTGGAGCGGGGACTGCCCGCCGACCGGATCGGGCTGCTCGACCTGAGCACCGGCAAGGTGGAACGCTGGATCGAGACCGATCACGGCGTCGGGAGTCTGCAGTTCTCCCCGGACGGCACGCGCCTGCTCGCCACGGCCTACGACCTGGACCCGGACGGACTGTTCAAGGACGCGCCCCAGCAGGTGAACGACAAGGTGCTGCCGGGGCCGAAGGCGAGCCGCAGCGGCTTCTACGTGGTCGATGTCGCCGACGGGGAGGCGGAGTTCACGGCGCGGCCGGTGCAGAAGGACGCGCGGGGCATGGTCGCCGCCGGCCGGCAGGACTTCGGCTGGAGCCATGACGGCGCGCTCGTGTGGGAGCCCTCGCGCGAGACGCCGGGCAAGGCGTTCCTCGACGAGCGGGGCAAGGAGATGCCCGTACCGGAGGAAGAGGCCGAACCGAACCGTGCGGACGCGGGGATCTCTCCGGACGGGAAACTGCTCGCCGGCAGGAAGACCCCTGACAACGACACGATCGTCTCCGAGGTGCTCGACACGGAGACCGGCGACCGCGCCGGTGTCGTTCCCGGGCAGCAGCTGCTGACCTGGGCGGACGACCGGCATCTGATCGCCTGGCGCTGCGACCCCGCGCAATGCGAGCCGGGGTCGGGGGAGTTCAGGAACCAGTTGGTCCTCGTCGGCCTGGACGAGGACTCCACGACGCCGCTCTCCGGGTTCCGGAAGCCGGCCCTCGACGACACAGGCCGGTGGACACCGCTGTTCACCCGACGCTGACGCTCAGAGCGCGACGGGTGGACAGCGGTGCCTTCCCGGCCCGTTGGTCCTGCGTGGTCCCTACTCGTTGAACCAGGTGGTTCCTACTCGTTGAACCAGATCGACTTCACCGGGGCGCCGCCGCCGTTCCAGGTGAGCCACATCTGGTAGTCGCGCAAGTTGCCGATGTTGTAGCCCTTCGGCGCGCTGCACCCGGAGTCGCCGCCGTCCTCGACCGTGAGCACGAAGTCATTGGTGCCGGACTCGAGCAGACGCCCCTTGACGCCGAAGCCGTCGGCGTTGGTGTCGCAGACCTTGAACATGTCACCGTCGTCGGTGAAGGTGAACTTCCCGTGACTGCTCTCGATGGTCCGGTCGGTGTCGGCCATTGCCGGCGAAGCCGTGAAAACAAGCAGTGTGGCCACGCCCGCGCCGGCCACGGCTATGCGGGAAAGCGTCTTACGCATGGTCCCCTCATTCTGTTGTACTCGCCGCGCGAAAACACGGCAGTGAGCTGACTGATCACGGCCGAGCCTAGGTCAACGCGCTTTCCCAGCAAGCGATTTCACGAGGAAAGTCCCGCACCCCCTCCCTCACGGAGAGCGACGCCCTCAGGACGTCCACCCGGGGCCTGCGTGCAACACGCACGAAATGTGAAGTATGGGGTGGATCACAAATGCACATGCGAATACACGGGGTGCGCACAATCTCCACCCATGTGGCACACATCACACGACAGGCGTCCGACCCCTCACCTTCCACACCTCACAGGGCATCAACTGCACCTACAGCAACGCGCGTTGACGAGTTCGACGACTCATAACGAACGCGCGTGACGCAGGTCACATCGGCCTCTCCGCTATACAGACCGTGTCCGCTTGCTCGCTTGTGCACACATTCGCCACCGCCTCGCGCACCACAACGAACAAGTGTCCTGCTTTCTCTCCTCGCCCTTCGTCACGCTCCGTATATGTGGATCTTCGGCCATATCCCCGTGAAATCGCTTGCCGATAAAGGCAGTTGGCTTAAGCTCAGCGGCGATCAGTCAGCTCACTGCCGTGCATTTACGCGGCGAGGAGAGGAAAAGAGGGGACCATGCATAAGACGCTTTCCCGCATAGCCGTGGCCGGCGCGGGCGTGGCCACACTGCTTGTTTTCACGGCTTCGCCGGCAATGGCCGATACCGACAAGACCATCAGTAACAGCCACGGCTGGATGAAGTACTACGACGACGGCGACACCTTCCAGGTCTGCGACAACAACGCCGACGGCCACGGCGTGACCGGTGAACTGGTCCAGGTGTACCCGGGCGGCGCCACCGAAATCCGGCTCACCCTCACCGACGGCGGCGACTCCGGGTGCAGCGCGAGGAAGGGCTACAACGTCGGGAACGGCTTCAACGAGCAGTACGAGATGTGGCTCTCCTGGAACGGCGGCGGTGCCACCGTGAAGTCCGCGCCCTTCAACGAGTAGCTTCCACCCGGCGCGCAGGCAGTGCCGAACCCCCTGAACTCTCCTGTGAAAGGGCGGAGTTCAGGGGGTTCGGCGCTCCGCTCCCGTCACCCATCCGCGCCGAGGACCAGCCCTGACGTCGGGACCCCCGTTCCCGCCGTCACCAGCACGTTCGACGCCCCGGGTAGCTGGTTCACCGAGGTGCCGCGCAGCTGGCGCACGCCCTCCGCGATCCCGTTCATCCCGTGCAGATACGCCTCGCCGAGCTGCCCGCCATGGGTGTTGACCGGCAGCCGTTCCTCGGCCATGAAGTCGGCCGCCTCACCCGGCTTGCAGAAGCCGAACTCCTCCAGCTGCATCAGCACGAACGGGGTGAAGTGGTCGTAGAGGATCCCGACGTCGATCTCCTCGGGACGCAGCCCGGACGTCCGCCACAACTGGCGTGCCACCACGCTCATTTCGGGCAGCCCGGTCAGGTCGTCCCGGTAGAAGCTGGTCATGGCCTCCTGCTTGCGGCCCGCTCCCTGCGCGGCCGCCGTGATCACGGCCGGCCTGTGCCGCAGATCGCGGGCGCGCTCGGCGCTGGTGACCACGATCGCCTGACCGCCGTCGGTCTCCTGGCAGCAGTCGAGCAGCCGCAGCGGTTCGACGATCCAGCGGGATGCGGCATGGTCGGCCAGGGTGATCGGCTTCTCGTAGAAGTACGCGGCCGGGTTGTTCGCCGCGTACTTGCGGTCGGTGACGGCCACCTGCCCGAAGGCCTCCGGCGTCAGCCCGTACGTATGGAGGTAGCGCTGGGCCGCCATCGCCACCCAGGAAGCGGGCGTGAGCAGTCCGAACGGCAGCGACCAGCCGAGTGCCGCGCCCTCCGCCGAGGGTTCGCGCTGCTGGACCCCGGAGCCGAAGCGCCGGCCCGAGCGTTCGTTGAACGCCCGGTAGCAGACCACGACTTCGGCCACTCCGCTCGCCACCGCGAGCGCGGCCTGCTGGACGGTCGCGCAGGCCGCTCCGCCGCCGTAGTGGATCCGTGAGAAGAAGGAGAGGTCGCCGATCCCGGCCGCCTGGGCGACGGTGATCTCCGGGTTGGTGTCCATGGTGAACGTGACCATGCCGTCTACGTCGGCCGGGGTGAGCCCGGCGTCGTCGAGGGCGGCCCGCACGGCCTCGACGGCGAGCTTGAGCTCGCTGCGCCCGGAGTCCTTGGAGAACTCGGTCGCGCCGATCCCCGCGATCGCGGCCTTGCCGCCGAGGCTGTCCCGGTTGCGGACGCTCATGACGCCTCCCCGCCGATGTCCCCGCCCATGACCCGGCCGGCCTCCCCGCCGATGTCCCGGCCGATGTCCCCGCCGACGGACACGGTGACCGTGCCGGTCACGTGCCTGCCGATGCCGTTGGCCCCGACCACCGCGACCTGCGCCGTGCCGTCCTCGGCGGAGACGGAGATGACCTTGCCGGTCAACACCATGGTGTCCCCGGGGTAGTTGGGCGCGCCGAGCCGTATCGCGACCTTGCGCAGCACGGCACCCGGCCCGAAGTGGTCGGTGATGTAGCGGCCGACCAGGCCGTTGGTGGTGAGGATGTTCATGAAGATGTCGGGAGAGCCCTTGCCCTTCGCGAGCTCCGCGTCGTGGTGCACGTCCTGGTAGTCGCGCGAGGCGATGGCGCCCGCGACGATCAGGGTGCGGGTGATCGGCACTTCGAGCGCCGGCAGCTCATCACCCGGCGCCCACGTGCGTACGTCTGCCGCACTCATCACGCACCCTCCCCCTTCCGCATGGCACTCATCGCGCACCCTCCCCCGCGGGCGCCGCGCCCGCTATCAACTCACCGAGTTCGGCGAGGACTTCCGCCCCGCATCCCAGATAGGCCGCGGTCTGCCGCCCCCACAGGAAGTGCCGGTGCACGGGGTGGTCCAGGTCCGCGCCCATGCCGCCGTGCAGATGCTGTCCGGCGTGCACCACCCGCGTGCCGGCCTCGGCCGCCCACCAGGCCGCGGTCAGCGCGGCCTCCCGGTAGCCGAGCAGCTCATCCCTGCGCCAGGCGGCCTCATAGGCGGTCACCTTGATCGCCTCGGTGTCCATGTACGCGTCGGCCGCCCGCAGCAGCACGGCCTGCTTGGCGGCGAGCGGTTTGCCGAACTGCTCGCGTACGGAGGTGTATTCGACCGCACGCGCCAGCGACCCCGCGCACACCCCGGCCTGCACCCCCGCGAAGGCGGTCCGCGCGTCGGCGAGCACCCGCTCGTAAGCGCCCTCCCCGCCGATCCGCTCGCCGGGCGTCCGGTCGAGCAGCAGCCGGCCGGCCGACCAGGGCGCCGTCAGCTCGACGTCCTCCACCGCGGCGTCCGCCACCCGCACCATCCACAGGGTGTGGTCGGCGGCGGCGACCAGCACATGCGTGGCATCGCGCAGCCACGGCACCCAGGCCACCTCACCGGACAGCCTCGATGCCTCGGCCCGTACACCGGAACCGACCGGGAACGCGCCCGCCGCCACCGCCGAACCGTCCTCGAACCCCGGCAGCAGCCGCGCCCGCTGCTCGTCCGTGCCGTGTGTGTCGACCGCCAGCAGCCCGTACACACAGGTCGCCGCGAACGGCACCTGCGCCGTGGTCCGCCCCTGCTCCTCCAAGAGCAGTACCAGCCCGAGCAGCCCGATGTCCCGTACGGCACCGATCAGCCCGGACGAGCCGAGCGCCTTCCACAACTCGGCGTCCGTGCCCGGCCCGTGCGCCGCGAGCCGCTCGGGCGTCGAGAGGTCGCCGAAGATCTGCGCCGCCAGTTCCCGCGCGGCCGACTGCTCCTCCGTAGGCGTGAAGTCCATCAGGCCGCGCTCCCCTCGGCCGCGGAGGATCCGGCAGAATCCGCGGAAGAAGCTCCGACGGGCCGGAACACCGGCACCTCCAACTCCTCATCGGTGCGCAGGAATTCCAGCCGTACGGCCATCCCTATCCGCACCTCGTCGTGGGGGACCCCCACCACATTGCTGATCATCCGCACGCCCTCCGCAAGCTCGATCAGGCCCACCGCGTACGGGGGATCGAAGGCCGGGAAGGGCGGGTGATGCATCACGACGTAACTGAAGACCGTGCCCTCCCCACTCGCCTCGACGGTGTCCCACTCGGCGCCGCCGCAGGAGTTGCATCCGGGCAGCCAGGGAAAGCGCAGCACCGAGCACTCCGTACAGCGCTGGATGAGCACCTTGTGCTCCTCGACGCCCTTCCAGAACCCGGCGTTGTCCCGGTTGATCACGGGACGGGGCCGCCGGGCGGGCTTGCCGTCCTTGGCCGCAGGCTTCTTCGAAGGCCGGGCGGCCGGCGCGTACTTGAGGATCCGGAAGCGGTGGGTTCCCGCCGGCTCCCCGTTCGCCCGCACGTCCATCCGCGTCGTCACGAAGTGACCGGTCCCCAGTTTGGTCGTCTTCTGCTCCGACACCGACTCGATCACCGCGTCGAAGGTGATCTCGTCCCCGACCCTGAGCGGCCGCAGATACTCCTGCTCGCAGTCCGTCGCCACGACCGAGCTGAACCCGGCCTTGTCGAGCAGCCCGAACAGCTCGTCCTGCGCCGCCGACCTGCTCTGATGCCCGCCGAGCCCGCCCATCGTCCAGGCCTGCAGCATCGTGGGCGGGGCGATGGCCTCCGGACCCGTGTACGCCGGGTTCGTATCGCCCATCGCCTCGCACCAGTGCCTGATCATCGGCTCGTTGACCAGGTCGCGCCCGACCCCACCCTCGGCGGCGGGCAGACCCTCGTACGCCTTCAACTCCTCGTACAGGCCGTCGCTCACCGCTTCACCCTCCTCATGCCGAGCCGCATCGTGGCGACGATCTCCCGCTGCACCTCGCTCACCCCTCCCCCGAAGGTGTTGATCTGGGCCGCCCTGTTCATCCGCTCCAGCTCGCCGTCCCCGAACGCTCCCGGCGACCCGGCGCGGACCGTCCCCGCCTCCCCCGTAATTTCCTGGCACATTCGATACACCTCGACGGCCGATTCGGTTCCCACGAATTTCACGCCGGAGGCGTCGCCGGGTGCCAGCGTCCCGGCTCCCACATCCCCCACCAGACGCCAGTTGAGCAGGCGCGTTGCCGCGAGCCGGGCATGCACCTCGGCAAGGCGGGACCGCACCCACGGCAGGTCAATCCGGCGCTCGCCCGTCACCGGATCGGGTGTACGGGCGGACCGCAGCGCCTCCGCGTAGAAGTCCTCGGCCTGCATGCCGATCGCGGCGAGGGCGACGCGTTCGTGGTTGAGCTGGTTGGTGATCAGCCCCCAGCCGCCGTTCTCCTCGCCGACGAGGTTGCCGGCCGGGACGCGGATGCCGTCGTAGTACGTGGCCGAGGTCGAGATGCCGCCCACGGTGTGGATCGGGGTCAGCGAGAAGCCGGGCGCGTCCGTGGGGACGAGGATGATCGATATGCCCTTGTGCTTGGGGGCATCGGGGTCGGTGCGGCAGGCGAGCCAGATCCAGTCGGCGTTCTGCGCGTTGGACGTGAAGATCTTCTGCCCGTCGATGACCCAACTGTCGCCGTCGCGCAGGGCCTTGGTGCGCAAGGACGCGAGGTCGGTGCCGGCCGACGGCTCGCTGTAGCCGATCGCGAAGACGATCTCGCCGCTCAGGATGCGCGGCAGGAAGTAGTCCTTCTGCTCCTCGGTCCCGTACTTCATGAGCGTCGGTCCGACGGTGTTCAGCGTCACCATCGACACGGGCGCGCCCGCGCGGTACGCCTCGTCGAAGAACACGAACTGCTCGTCGGGGCCGCGCCCTTGGCCCCCGTACTCCTCGGGCCAGCCGAGCCCGAGCCTGCCGTCCGCGCCGATCCGCTGCAGCAGCCGGCGCTGTTCGGCGGGGTCGCCGGCGAGCGCGGTGCGGTCGGGCGGCATCACGTCCCGGAAATACGCACGCAGCTCGGCGCGCAGCTCCTGCTGGCGCTCGGTTGGGGCGAGGTGCACGGCGGCGGCCTCCCTGACCTCGTACGAATGAAGGTTTCTGACTGTCCGTCAGATGCCTATCGGTGTCAAGGTGCAGAGAGCCTTCCGGTAGCCGGACAAGGGGGCATTCCGGTAGCCGGAAACACGCCTGCGCGGCGGCACCCTCCGGAAGGTGCCGCCGCGCGAGCCGTTCCCCCATCCCCCTCGGGCCGGCCGAACCGGTCCCAGGGCCTACCAGAGCTCGGTGAAGTTCACCTCGATGTTCTCGTTGGACTGGTGGATCGCCGTGAAGCCCGATCCGTTCACCTGGGCCTGGTTGTTCTGGTTGGAGGCGCCGGCACCGGTCGCGACCTGCTGGTTGGTGCCGGAGTTGCCGTTGTTGTTCTTGCCCACACCGCTGCCGACGATGCTGGCCACGCTCGTGTTCGATCCGTCGTCCGCGAACCCGCCGTTGTCGGCCTGGGCGACCCCCGTGAACAGGGCGGCTGCGAGGGGCAGGGCGGCAGCGGCGGCGATGATGCGGGCGGTACGGATGCTAGCCATGTGTATTCCTCCATCGACCGGGCGGACCCGGCGGATCAGAACCGGCTGGGCCGGTAAGTGCGGCTTGTGCCAGGACAGTTGGCCGACTGCCTTGGCGATGTGCACGACGTCGCGAGATCAGAATTGCCCAACGAACCCCGGCGAACCACCCCTGAACGGATCTTTCCCTCGCGAGTGTGAGGACATGTCGATAAACCTGCACGAACCGAAAGTTGCCGCAGGTCAGTGGCGTGCTGACGGCTCGGCGATCACGCCTGCCGGGCGCCGCAAGGGAGGAAGCGTTCCGGCTCCTCACACCTCGGCGCCGCCGGACTCACCCGTACGAGGCAGGGATCCCCCCTTCCCTTCTTCGAACACTCGTACGAAAATGAACGCATGGCCACCTTCGACCGGCATGCCACGACCCTGGCCCTCGCCCACGCCCTGTCCGCCGCCGAACGCGGTCTCGCCGTGATCCCGCTCTCCCGCAGCAAGCTCCCCGCGCTGCGCTCCCCGCACCACGAGGACCCCGTGGACGCGCCCCAGTGCCACGGCGAATGCGGCCGCCCCGGGCACGGGGTCTACGACGCGAGCACCGACCCCTTCCGTATCCGCGAACTCTTCGCCGCCGCCCCCTGGTCCACGGGGTACGGCATCGCGTGCGGGCTTCCGCCGCACCACCTGATCGGCATCGACCTCGATACGAAGGCGGACACGGACTCCTCGGCCCTCCTGCGCGAGCTGGCCTTACGCCATCTCTTCACGATCCCGCCGACCGTCGTCGTGATGACGCCCAGCGGCGGCCGCCACCTCTGGCTCTCGGGCCCGCCCGACGTCGTCGTCCCCAACTCGGCCAGCCGCCTGGCCCCCGGTATCGACGTACGCGGCGCCGGCGGCTATCTCGTCGGCCCCGGCTCCCGCAGCGAACACGGCGTCTACAGCACGGCCCCCGGCACCGCCCACCTGGCGCCCGCC
>NZ_JAAKZW010000126.1 GCF_011044995.1 Streptomyces mesophilus
CCCATCCCCCTGAACGCCCTCCTCGCCCGTCCCGATCTGGGCCTGCGCCAGGTCGCCGGACCGGTCGACGCCGAGACGGCGGTCCACTGGGTGCACACCAGCGAGATGGCCGACCCCTATCCGTATCTCCTCGGCGGCGAGCTCCTCCTGTCCGCGGGCGTGCACTGCCCCGACCCTTCCGACGCGGCGCACTACGACACGTACGCCGCCCGGATCGTGCAGGCCGGCGGGGCGGCGCTCGGGTTCGGGATCGCGCCGGTGCACGACCGGGTGCCGCAGCCGCTGATCGAGGCCTGTCACCGCTACGGGCTTCCGCTGCTCGAAGTCGCCCCGAAGACCCCGTTCACCACGGTCGCGCGGGCGGTCTGGCAGCTGATGGCGCAGGCCCGCCATGCCGAGCTGCGCCGGGTCGCCGAGGCCCAGCAGGCCCTCGCCGCCGCGGCCGCACGCCCCGACCCGGTGTCCTCCGTGCTGCGCCAACTGGCGCGCAGGCTGGGCGGATACGCGGTGCTGCTCGCCGCATCCCCGCAGCGCGAGGCGGGCCGCACTCCCCCGGCCCCCGTCCGCGCCGCACTCGACCACCTCGCCCAGGTCGTCGGCCCGGGCGCCGCCCGCCCCGCCTCCGCCACCGACACCGTGTCCCCGGACGCCCACCTCGCCGCGTACGCCCTGGCCGGAGCCCCGGGACTCGCCCTCGGCATCGTCACCTCGGTCCGCGAGCCCGGCGACCACACCATCGCGGGCGCCGCGGCCGTACTCCTGTCCCTGCTCACCGCCGAGCACCAGGGCGCCGCCGAGACCCGCCGCAGCGGCGCGCTCGTCCGCCTGCTGCTCGGCGCCCGGCCCGACGACGTCGCTCCGCTCCTCGGCCCGGCGCCCTGGACCGTCGTCCGCGGACGCCCCGCCGAAGGCGCCGCGGATCCGGGCGCGTTGGCGGCCGCGCTCGGCAGCGCGCTCTTCGACAGCGACCGCGACGGTGTACGGGTGGTCCTCACCGCGGACGCCGAGCCCACCGCTCAGCCCGGCTGGACCCTCGGGGCCGGCGCTCCCGTCGCCCCCGCCGACCTGGCCACCGCGGACGTCCAGGCCCTGCGCGCGCTGGGCCGCGCGGAAGCCACCCGCTCCCCCTTCGTACGGCACGGCGTACGAACGGGTCTCGACGAGCTGGTCCCCCCGGCAGACGCCGAGGCCCACGCCCGCACCCTGCTGGCGCCGCTGCGTCAGGCACCGAACGGCGAGGCCCTCACCGAGACCCTGCGCACCTGGCTCTCCCTGCACGGCAGTTGGGACCGCACGGCCACCGCCCAGGGCGTCCACCGCAACACGGTCCGCCAGCGCGTGGCCCGCTGCGCCGCGCTCCTGGACACGGACTTGGACGATCCGGATGTCCGTATGGAGCTGTGGTTCGCGTTGCGGGTGGGGCAGTGAGTGGTGCGAGCGGGGCGGTGACTGGTGCGGGTGGGGCCCTGAGAAGCACATGTGCCGTCCACCGACCGGGACGCCGAGCCGCCCCCACCGCCCTGAAGGCACAATGAACCCATGCCGATACCCAGCCGCGAAGCCCTCGTCGACCATCTCGTCCGTACGCGTATCGCCGGTGATGTCGCCACACCCCGCGAGAACAACCTGAGCCATTACCGCAAGCTCTCCAACGGCGACCGCCACTACTGGCTGGGAATCGATCTCGGCGACCGCTGGACGGACGAGCAGGACGTGCTCGCCGTGATGGCCGAGCGCTGCGGAGTGATCGACGATCCCGCGCACCGCCACGGTCAGGACACCATCGACCCCGAGCTGACCGTCGCGGGTCTGGAGCGGATGGCGGCGCGGCTGCGGAAGGCCGCCGACGCCCAGGAGCGGGTCCTTTTCGCGACCGGCCACCCCGGCTCGCTGCTCGATGTGCACCGGGCGACCGCCGAGGCGATGCGCCGCGCGGGCTGCGAGATCGTGCGCATCCCCGGCGGGCTCGTGGCCGACGAGGGGTACGTCTTCCAGTTCGCCGACATCGCGGTGTTCGAGCGGGGCGCCAGCATCTGGCACACCCATTCCCCCGAGCCGATGAACGCGATCCTCGACGCCCTCGAGCACGAGGGCAGCCCGCTGCCCGACCTCGTGGTCGCCGACCACGGCTGGGCGGGACGGGCCGGCCAGCGCGGGATCGACTCGGTCGGTTACGCGGACTGCAACGACCCGGCGCTGTTCCTCGGCGAGGCCGAGGGCATCGTCCAGGTCACGGTCCCGCTCGACGACCACGTGCTCGACCCGCGGTTCTACGAGCCGATGACGGCGTTCCTCCTTGACGCGGCGGGTCTCGAATAGCGCCGCACGCGAGGGCCGAGGAATAGCGCCTCACGCCGGGCCCGAGGAGCAGAGCCGCACGCGCGGGCCGAGGAACAGAGCCTCACGCGGAGTCCGTGGCCTCAGCGGGCGGTGTCGGATCGATGAACACCCGCCGCACCGCCGGGAACCGGGCCCGCAGCCGCCGTTCCGCCTCCTCGCAGGCCCACTCCACATCCGCCGCCGTGGACACATCGCGGAAGTCGGCCTTGGCCGCGATCAGGACCTCGTTCGGGCCCTGCACGAGCGTCACCAGGTCGACGACCTCCATCACATGCGGTACGTCGAGGAGTTCGGCCCGCACCTCGGCCCGCAGCTCCGGCGGCAGCGAACGCCCGACCAGGTGCTCGGCGTTGCTGCGGCCCAGCTCCCAGGCCACCCACACCAGGAGTACGCCGATCAGGATCGACGCCACGCCGTCGTAGACACCGGAGCCGGTGAGCTGGCCGCCGAGCAGGCCGCCGGCCGCGAGCGCGAGGCCGATCAGGGCGGCGACGTTCTCCAGGAGCACCGCCTTGACCGCCGTGTCCGGCGTCTCGCGCACATAGCGCCCGATCCGGGTGTGGAAGCGGGCCGCCTCGCCCTTCACCTGGCGCCAGGCGACAAGCAGCGAGTAGCCCTCCAGGAGGAAGGCGACGGCCAGGATGAGGTACGAGATCGTCGGATTGCCCGGCTCCTCGCCGTGCGTGAGCGTGTGGATCCCGTCGTACACGGCGAAGACCCCGCCGCCGACGAAGGTCGCGACGGCCGCGAGCAGTGCCCAGACGTAGCGCCGGCCGCCGTAGCCGAGCGGATGCTCCTCGTCGGCCGGTTTCTCGCTGCTCTTGAGGGAGACGAGCAGCATCACCTCGGTGACGGTGTCGGCCAGCGAGTGGGCGGCCTCGGAGAGCATCGCGCTGGAACCGCTGATGATCCCGCCGATCGCTTTGGCCACGGCGATCGCGAGGTTGGTGAGGACGGCGACGATCACCGTCCCCACGGACTCGGATGACTCTCCGGTGGACTCCAACTCGCTCATGCAGCGACGTTATGTCCGATACGGGAGCGCCGCACGGTGTCCGCCGCGAGCGAGCCCGCCGTGTGCGGAGGTCAGCGCGGTACCCGGACCACACCCTCCTGGATCACCGAGATCGCAAGCCGCCCGTCCTGCGTGTAGATCCGCGCCTGCCCGAGCCCCCGCCCGCCGGAGGCCGACGGTGACTCCTGGTCGTAGAGGAGCCATTCGTCCGCGCGGAACGGGCGGTGGAACCACATCGCGTGGTCGAGGGAGGCCCCGACCACATCGCCGACGGTCCAGCCGCCGCGCCCGTGCGCGAGCAGCACCGAGTCGAGCAGGGTCATGTCCGAGACGTAGGTGGCGAGGCAGACGTGGAGCAGCGGGTCGTCGCCCAGCTTGCCGTTCGCGCGGAACCAGACCTGTGAGCGCGGCTCGCGCGGCTGGCCCACGGTCCCGTACGGAGGGGCCTGGACGTAGCGCAGATCGACCGCGCCGCGCTCCTTGATCATGCGGTCCACGATGCGCGGGTCACGGAAGTTGTGCGCGTACCGCGGCAGCATCTCGGCCGCGGTCGGCAGCGTCTCCGGATCGGGCGAGGCCGGCATCTCGGCCTGGTGCTCCAGACCTTCCTCGTACGCCTGGAAGGAGGCCGAGAGGTGGAAGATCGGCTTTCCGTGCTGGACCGCGACGACCCGGCGCGTGGTGAAGGAGCGGCCGTCGCGGATGCGGTCGACCTCGTACACGATGGGCGCGCCCGGGTCGCCCGTGCGCAGGAAGTACGCGTGCAGCGAGTGCGCGTCACGCCCTTCGGGCACGGTGCGGCCCGCGGCGACCAGGGCCTGGGCGGCGACCTGCCCGCCGAAGACCCTGGGCACCAGTGCGGAGCGTGACTGGCCGCGGAAATAGTCCTGCTCGATCCGCTCCAGATCGAGCAGATCGAGCAGGCCCTGCAGTTCGTCGTTCAAGACGGTGTCCCGGAAGTCCTGGCGTCCTAGAGACCCATGTCCTTCGCGATGATCGTCTTCATGACCTCGCTGGTGCCGCCGTAGATCCGGTTGACGCGGTTGTCCGCGTACAGGCGGGCGATCGGGTACTCGTTCATGAAGCCGTAGCCGCCGTGCAGCTGGAGGCAGCGGTCGATCACGCGGTGCGCGACCTCGGTGGCGAACAGCTTCGCGGACGCGGCCTCGGCTGCGGTCAGCTCGCCCTGGTCGAGCGCCTCGAGCGCGCGGTCGACGACGGCCTCGGCGGCGTCCACCTCGGCCTGGCAGGCGGCCAGTTCGAACTTGGTGTTCTGGAAGGACGCGACGGTCTTGCCGAAGACAGTGCGCTCCTGCACGTACTCCTTGGCGAACCGCACAGCGGCCTTGGCCTGCGCGTACGCACCGAAGGCGATACCCCAGCGCTCGCTCGCGAGGTTCTTGCCGAGGTAGGAGAAGCCCTTGTTCTCCTCGCCGAGGAGGTCCTCGACCGGGACCTCTACGTCGACGAACGCCAGCTCGGCGGTGTCGGAGGTCTTCAGGCCCAGCTTGTCGAGCTTGCGGCCGATCGAGTAGCCCGCGGACTTGGTGTCCACGGCGAACAGCGAGATGCCGAAGCGGCGGTCGTCCTCGCGCGGGGCGGAGGTACGGGCGCAGACGATCACGCGGTCGGCGTGCACACCGCCGGTGATGAAGGTCTTGGCGCCGTTGAGGACGTAGTGCGTACCGGCCTCGTTGAGCTTCGCGGTGGTCTTCATGCCCGCGACGTCGGAGCCGGTGCCCGGCTCGGTCATCGCGAGGGCCCACATCTCCTCGCCGGAGACGAACTTCGGCAGGTACTTCTTCTTCTGCTCGTCGGTGGCGAGCATCTCGATGTACGGAAGGCCGAGGAGCACGTGCACCCCGGAGCCGCCGAAGGAGACGCCGGCGCGGGCGGTCTCCTCGTACATCACGGCCTCGTACTTGTGCGACTCGATGCCGGCGCCGCCGTACTCCTCGGGGACGCGGATACCGAAGACGCCCAGCTCACCGAGCTTGTAGTAGAAGTCGCGGGGGGCCTGACCGGCCGTGTACCACTCGTCGTAGACCGGGACGACCTCGTTCTCGATGAACGCGCGGATGGTCTCGCGGAACGCTTCGTGGTCCTCGGTGAAAACGGTGCGGCGCACAGGTGGCCTCCTGATCGTCTGCGTCTACGACAGCACAGTGCGCATGGCTAAGCGCTTGCTCAGGTTACCGGCCAGTTGGTCTGTGCGTCCAGAGACATGGGTCACGCCCGCGGACAGCTCACCCTGCTGCCGCCGCGAACGCCCCCCGCGCCATCCGGTGCAGCAGCCCCGCCATCGCCGTACGCCCCGGCAGCGCGCCCGGGCGGCTCAGGTGCGGCGTCGAGTTCAGGAGCCCGAAGACCGAGTGCACGGACGCCCGCGCGTCCGCCTCGGACAGGGACGGATAGACCTTGCGTACGACCTCGACCCAGAGCTCCACGTACTGGCGCTGCAACTGGCGCACCAGCTTGCGGTCGCTGTCGCGCAGGCGGTCGAGCTCGCGGTCGTGCAGGGTGATCAGCGGGCGGTCGTCGAGGGCGAAGTCGATATGGCCCTCGATGAGCGAGTCGAGCAGCTCGGTGGGCGTGCCCTCCCCCTCGGCCACGCGCCGCTTGCCGCCGGTGAGGAGCTGCTCGCTGATGCCCACGAGCAGCTCGGCGAGCATCGCGTCCTTGCCCGCGAAGTGCCGGTACAGGCCGGGTCCGCTGATGCCGACCGCGGCCCCTATCTCATCGACACCGACCCCGTGGAACCCGCGCTCGGCGAAGAGCCGCGCAGCCTCCTTGAGGATCTGCTCGCGGCGGGTCGCACCCGCGGTCGTCGTACTCATGAAGTCATTGTAGACAGCGCGGTTAGCGCTCGTTAACCTGGCGGAAATGGGTTAACGCTCATTAACCGAGCGGCTCATGGACAGAGCAAGGGGGCTCACCACGATGCAGCAGGCACCCGTACTGGGCAGCGGCGCCGATCCGGCGTCCGAGGCCTGGCGGTCGAACGAGGCGGCGCACCGCGCCCTCGTCGATGAGCTGCGGTCCAAGCTGGCCGCGGCCCGCCTGGGCGGCGGCGAGAAGGCCCGCGCCCGCCATGTCGCCCGCGGCAAGCTCCTGCCGCGCGACCGTGTCGACGGTCTGCTCGACCCCGGCTCGCCCTTCCTCGAGCTGGCCCCGCTCGCCGCCGACGGTCTGTACGGCGGGGACGCCCCGGCCGCCGGGGTGATCGCCGGGATCGGCCGGGTCAGCGGCCGCACCTGCGTGGTCGTCGCCAATGACGCGACCGTCAAGGGCGGCACGTACTACCCGATGACGGTCAAGAAGCATCTGCGCGCGCAGGCCGTGGCCCTGGAGAACCGGCTGCCCTGCGTCTACCTGGTCGACTCGGGCGGCGCCTTCCTGCCGATGCAGGACGAGGTCTTCCCCGACCGCGAGCACTTCGGGCGGATCTTCTACAACCAGGCCCGGATGTCCGGCGCGGGCATCCCGCAGATCGCCGCGGTCATGGGTTCGTGCACGGCGGGCGGCGCGTACGTGCCCGCGATGAGCGACGAGGCCGTGATCGTGCGCGACCAGGGCACGATCTTCCTGGGCGGTCCCCCGCTGGTGAAGGCCGCGACCGGCGAGGTCGTCACGGCCGAGGAGCTGGGCGGCGGCGAGGTGCACTCCCGTACGTCCGGTGTCACCGACCACCTCGCCGAGGACGACCCGCACGCGCTGCGCATCGTCCGCAACATCGTCGCCACGCTGCCCGAACCCGGCCCGTTCCCCTGGTCGTTGGAGCCCGCCGAGGAGCCGAAGGTCGATCCGTACGGGCTCTACGGCGCCGTGCCCGTCGACTCCCGCACTCCTTATGACGTACGGGAGGTCATCGCGCGGATCGTCGACGGCTCGCGCTTCCAGGAGTTCAAGTCCGAGTTCGGCACGACGCTCGTGACCGGCTTCGCGCGCATCCACGGCCACCCGGTCGGGATCGTCGCGAACAACGGGATCCTGTTCTCCGAATCCGCCCAGAAGGGCGCCCACTTCATCGAGCTGTGCGACCAGCGCGGCATCCCGCTGCTCTTCCTCCAGAACATCTCGGGCTTCATGGTCGGCCGCGACTACGAGGCCGGCGGCATCGCCAAGCACGGCGCCAAGATGGTCACGGCCGTCGCCTGTACGCGGGTGCCGAAGCTGACCGTCGTGGTCGGCGGCTCGTACGGCGCGGGCAACTACTCGATGTGCGGCCGGGCTTATTCGCCGCGCTTCATGTGGATGTGGCCCAACGCGAAGATCTCCGTGATGGGCGGCGAGCAGGCCGCCTCGGTGCTCGCGACCGTCAAGCGCGACCAGTTGGAGGGCCGCGGTCAGGAGTGGTCGGCCGAGGACGAGGACACGTTCAAGGCGCCGATCCGCGAGCAGTACGAATCCCAGGGGAATGCTTACTACGCGACGGCCCGCCTCTGGGACGACGGTGTGATCGACCCCCTGGAGACCCGCCAGGTCCTGGGTCTGGCCCTGACCGCTTGCGCCCACGCGCCGCTCGGTGACCCCGAGTTCGGCGTCTTCCGGATGTGAGGGGCGAACACGAGATGGCTGAGATGACGATGTTCGACACAGTGCTCGTCGCGAACCGCGGCGAGATCGCGGTCCGCGTGATCCGCACCCTGCGCGCCCTCGGGATCCGCTCGGTCGCCGTGTACAGCGACGCCGACGCCGAGGCCCGTCACGTACGGGAGGCCGATACGGCGGTACGGATCGGTCCGCCCGCCGCGTCCGAGTCCTATCTGCGGGTGGACGCCCTGATCGAGGCGGCCCGGCGCACCGGCGCCCAGGCCGTGCACCCCGGCTACGGCTTCCTCGCCGAGAACGCGGGCTTCGCGCAGGCCTGCGCGGACGCCGGTCTGGTCTTCATCGGGCCACCGGCCTCCGCGATCGACCTCATGGGCGACAAGATCCGCGCCAAGGAGACGGTGAAGGCGGCGGGCGTTCCGGTCGTACCCGGCTCCTCCGGCAGCGGGCTCACCGACGCCCAACTCGCGCAGGCCGCACGGGAGATCGGGGTCCCGGTCCTCCTCAAGCCGTCCGCGGGCGGTGGCGGCAAGGGCATGCGGCTCGTACGGGATCTCGCGGTCCTGGGCGACGAGATCGCCGCGGCCCGGCGCGAGGCACGCGCCTCCTTCGGCGACGACACGCTGCTCGTGGAGCGGTGGGTGGACCGGCCCCGGCACATCGAGATCCAGGTGCTCGCCGACGGGCACGGCAATGTCGTCCACCTCGGTGAGCGCGAGTGCTCGCTGCAGCGCCGCCATCAGAAGGTCATCGAGGAGGCGCCCAGCGTCCTGCTCGACGAGGAGATCCGGGCAGCGATGGGCGAGGCGGCCGTGCAGGCGGCGCGCTCCTGCGGCTACTCGGGCGCGGGCACGGTCGAGTTCATCGTGCCGGGCGGCGACCCTTCCTCGTACTACTTCATGGAGATGAATACGCGTCTTCAGGTCGAGCACCCCGTCACCGAGCTGATCACCGGGATCGACCTGGTGGAGTGGCAGGTCAGGGTCGCTTCCGGCGAGCAACTCCCGTTCGTACAAGCCGACATCAAGCTCACCGGACACGCGGTCGAGGCGCGCATCTGCGCCGAAGACCCGGCGCGCGGCTTCCTGCCGTCCGGCGGCACGGTGCTCTCCCTGCACGAACCGCAAGGGAACGGCGTACGCACGGACTCCGGGCTCTCGGAAGGCACCGAGGTCGGCAGCTTGTACGACCCCATGCTGTCCAAGGTCATCGCCTACGGACCGGACCGCGCGAGCGCCCTGCGCAAGCTGAGGGGCGCGCTGGCCGACACGGTCACGCTGGGCGTGCAGACCAACGCCGGATTCCTGCGCAGGCTCCTCGCCCACCCGGACGTGGTGTCCGGCGAGATGGACACAGGTCTGGTCGAGCGCGAGGTCGACGGCCTCGTCGACGCGTCCGTACCGGACGAGGTGTACGAGGCGGCGGCGCTGCTGCGCCAGGCCGCCCTGGAACCCGCCGCGACCGGCTGGACCGACCCGTTCGACGTGCCCAGCGGCTGGCGCATGGGCGGCACTCCTGCCGAGGTCACCCACCACCTGAAGGTGTCCGGCCAGGACCCGGTGTCCCGGCCCGTACGCGGCCGCCTGCTCGACCGCACCGAGGACCGGCTCACCCTCGAACTCGACGGCCTCACCCACACGTTCACCTACGCCGGCGACTGGCTCGGACGTGACGGCGACGCCTGGCACGTCCCGTCGTACGACCCCGTGGAGGCCTCCCTCACCGGAGCCGCCCACGCCGGCGCCGACACCCTCGCCGCCCCGATGCCCGGCACGGTGACCGTGGTCAAGGCGGCGGTCGGGGACGAGGTGGCGGCCGGGCAGTCGCTGCTCGTGGTCGAGGCGATGAAGATGGAGCACGTCATCGCCGCCCCGCACGCGGGCACCGTCACCGAACTCGATGTCACGCCCGGTACGACCGTCGCGATGGACCAGATCCTCGCGGTGGTCACCCCGCACGTGGAGGAGCAGTCATGACGGACCTGCCCATGGTCGTCCCGGCCCAGGAGCTCCCGCCCCGCGTCCGCATCCACGAGGTCGGGGCGCGCGACGGACTGCAGAACGAGAAGGCGACCGTACCTACGGAGGTGAAGGCGGAGTTCATCCGCCGCCTGGCCGCCGCGGGCCTCACCACCATCGAGGCGACCAGCTTCGTACACCCCAAGTGGGTGCCCCAACTGGCCGACGCGGAGGCTCTGTTCCCACAGATCAGTGGCATCGAGGGCGTCGACCTGCCGGTCCTCGTGCCCAACGAGCGCGGCCTCGACCGTGCCCTTGAGCTCGGCGCCCGCCGTATCGCCGTCTTCGGTTCGGCGACCGAGACCTTCTCGCAGAAGAACCTCAACCGTTCGGTCGCCGAGTCGCTCACGATGTTCGAGCCGGTGATCGCCCGCGCGAAGGCCGGCAAGGTGCATGTCCGCGGCTATCTGTCGATGTGCTTCGGCGACCCGTGGGAGGGCGCCGTCCCGGTCCACCAAGTCGTCGGCGTGGCCAAGGCGTTGCTCGACCTCGGCTGCGACGAGCTGAGCCTCGGCGACACGATCGGCGTCGCCACCCCCGGCCACGTACAGGCGCTGCTCGCCGCGCTCAACGAGGCGGGCGTGCCCACCGACGCCCTCGGCGTGCACTTCCACGACACGTACGGACAGGCGCTCTCCAACACCCTCGCCGCGCTCCAGCACGGCGTCACCACGGTGGACGCGTCCGCCGGCGGCCTCGGCGGCTGCCCGTACGCGAAGAGCGCCACCGGCAATCTCGCCACCGAGGATCTCGTGTGGATGCTCGACGGCCTCGGTATCGAGACCGGGGTCGATCTGGCCGAGCTCACCGCCACAAGCGTGTGGCTGGCCGAACAGCTGGGCCGTCCCAGCCCTTCGCGCACTGTCCGTGCCCTCTCCCACCAGGAGTGAGTTTCCCTCCCAAGAAGAGGGATCTTTAAGGAGTGATCAGGGATGACCCTGGACCACCGGCTTTCCGCCGAACACGAAGAACTCCGCCGTACCGTCGAGGAGTTCGCACACGACGTCGTGGCGCCCAAGATCGGCGACTTCTACGAGCGCCATGAATTCCCGTACGAGATCGTCCGCGAGATGGGCCGCATGGGCCTGTTCGGGCTGCCCTTCCCCGAGGAGTACGGCGGGATGGGCGGCGACTACCTGGCGCTCGGGATCGCCCTGGAGGAGCTGGCCCGCGTCGACTCCTCGGTCGCGATCACCCTGGAGGCCGGGGTCTCGCTCGGTGCGATGCCGCTCCACCTGTACGGGACCGAGGAGCAGAAGCGGCAGTGGCTGCCGAAGCTGTGCAGCGGCGAGATGCTCGGCGCCTTCGGTCTGACCGAGCCGGGCGCCGGCTCGGACGCGGGCGGCACGCGCACGACGGCCGTACTCGACGAGGCCACCGACGAATGGGTGATCAACGGCACCAAGTGCTTCATCACCAACTCCGGTACGGACATCACGGGCCTGGTCACGGTCACGGCGGTGACGGGCCGCAAGGACGACGGCAAGCCGCTGATCTCCTCGATCATCGTGCCGTCCGGCACCCCCGGCTTCACCGTCGCCGCCCCGTACTCGAAGGTCGGCTGGAACGCCTCGGACACCCGCGAGCTCTCCTTCGCCGACGTCCGCGTCCCGCGCGCCAACCTGCTCGGTGAACTCGGCCGTGGATACGCCCAGTTCCTGCGGATCCTCGACGAGGGCCGGATCGCCATCTCGGCGCTCGCGACCGGGCTCGCGCAGGGCTGTGTGGACGAGTCGGTGAAGTACGCCAAGGAGCGGCACGCGTTCGGCAAGCCGATCGGCGCGAACCAGGCCATCCAGTTCAAGCTCGCCGACATGGAGATGAAGGCCCACACGGCCCGCCTCGCCTGGCGGGACGCGGCCTCCCGTCTCGTGCACGGGGAGTCCTTCAAGAAGGAAGCGGCGCTCGCCAAGCTCTACTCGTCCACGATCGCCGTCGACAACGCCCGTGAGGCCACGCAGATCCACGGCGGGTACGGGTTCATGAACGAGTTCCCGGTGGCCCGGATGTGGCGCGACTCCAAGATCCTGGAGATCGGCGAGGGCACGAGCGAGGTGCAGCGGATGCTGATCGCGCGGGAGCTCGGGCTGGTGGGCTGAACCCGAGGGCGAGTCGGGAGCGGACCTTAGGTTAGGTTAGCCTAAGGTCCAAGATTCACAGTGGATCCGCGGTCCGCTCCCCGCCCGTCCCGAGAAGGCAGAAAAGCATGTCCCACCCCAAGATGTCCCGGCTCTCCCGGCGTGGCCTCCTCGCCGCCGGCGGCGCCGCCGGTCTCGGCGCGCTGCTCGTCGCCTGCGGTGACGACAAGGGCTCGAAGAAGGACGGCGGTTCGGAGCAGGCGGCCGGCTCCGGTCCCTGGTCGTTCAAGGACGACCGCGGCACCGAGCTGAAGGCGGACAAGAAGCCGTCGAACATCGTCGCCTTCACCGGCACCGCCGCCGCGCTCCACGACTACGGGATCCAGGTCAAGGGCGTCTTCGGCCCGACCGAGACGAGCGACGGCAAGCCCGACGTCCAGGCCGGCGACATGGACATCAGCAAGGTCGAGATCATCGGCAACGCGTACGACAAGTTCAGCGTCGAGAAGTACGCGTCCCTGAACCCGGACCTCCTGATCACGGACATGTGGATCAAGGACCAGCTCTGGTACATCAGCGGCACCGCGGCCGAGAAGAAGATCCTCCAGCTCAAGGTGCCGACCGCCGCGCTGTGGGCCGCCGAGACCACCATGGACAAGGCCCTGGCCCGCCGCCTCGGCCTGGCCGTCTCGCTCGGCGCCGACGCCAAGGACAAGAAGGTCGCCGACGCCAAGGCCGCCTTCGAGAAGGCCGCCGCCCGGCTGCGCTCGGCCGCCAAGGCCAACCCGGACATCACGGTCATGATCGGTTCGGGCTCCGCCGACCTCTTCTACGTCACGCTCGCCGAAACCGCCGCGGACACCGCGTACTTCGAGAGCCTCGGCGTGAAGTTCGTGAAGCCGAAGGTCAACGCGCAGGGCTTCTTCGAGGAGCTCAGCTGGGAGAACGTCGACAAGTACAAGGCCGACGTGATCATGATGGACAACCGCACGGGCACCCTTCAGCCGGCCGACCTGGACAAGTCCAAGCCGACCTGGAAGCAGCTCCCCGCGGTCAAGGCCGGTCAGATCATCCCGCGCGTGACCGAGCCGATCTACTCGTACGCGAAGTGCGCGCCGGTCCTCGACGACCTGGCGAAGGCGATCGAGGACGCGAAGAAGGTCACCAAGTGACCTTCCGCCTGTTCGGACTCGAGGTCATACGGACCGAGCGCCTGTCGCCGTCCATGGCGCGGGTCACCTTCGTCGGGTACGGCGAGGATGCGGGTCTGACCTCCTTCGCTTCGGGCGGCCGCGACCAGTCCTGCTCGCTGTTCCTGCCCCTGCCGGGCCAGAGCGAGCCGGTGCTGCCGCCGGAGCAGGAGCCGGGTGCCTGGTACATGGCGTACCGCTCGATGCCCGACGACGAGCGCGCCGTCATGCGCTCCTACACGGTCCGCGCTCAGCGCCCCGAGGCGGGCGAGGTCGACATCGACTTCGCGCTGCACGCCGACGGCGGCCCCGCCTGCGTATGGGCCGAGCAGGCCGCGCCCGGCGACCGAGTGAAGGTGCTCGGTCCGGCGGACGCCGACAACACGGGCGTACGGTTCAAGCTTGTGGAGTCGGCCCCCTGGGTGCTGCTGTGGGCGGACGACACGGCGCTTCCGGCCGCGTCCTCGATCCTGGAGTCGCTGCCGGCCGGCCTTCCGGTCCGCGCATTCTTCGAAGTTCCGTATGCCGCGGACGAGTTGGCGCTCGGGACGGCCGCGGACCTGAAGGCGACCTGGCTCGCGCGCGAGAACGGCGCGAAGGCTCTCGACGCGATCCGCGATGCCGCCGACCTGCCCGACGGAGCCCCGTACATCTGGCTCGCGGGCGAGGCGGGCGCGATGAAGCTGATCCGCCGCCACCTCATCAACGACCGTGGCTACGACCGCCGTTCGGTGAGCTTCACCGGCTACTGGCGCCAGGGTGCAAGCGAGGACCGGCTGCGGGACGAGGCGGCCGCGGGCGTCACGGAAACCGAAGAGGACTGACCGCCTGACCTCGCACACACTCCGGCGCCCCGGGAGACGGTCCTCCCGGGGCGCCGGCATGTTCACTGTGCGGTCAGAGTGCTCAACTCGCCGGCCAGGGCACCTTCGGTGACTTGTAGTACTCCATGCCGAGCGCGTCCCAGCGCGGCCCGTGCGCCGCGAGCCGCTCCTTGTACGCGTCCCAGTCGTGCGTGGCCGCGGGCGACCAGCCGAGCTCCGCGATTCCCGGCAGTCGCGGGAACGCCATGAACTCGATATGCGCACTGGTCGAGATGGTCTCCGACCACAGCGGCGCCTCGACGCCGAAGATCGACGATTCCGGCGCCCCGGTCAGATACGTCCCCGGGTCCCAGTCGTAGGACCGGTCCACCTCGACCAGACCCGCCCAGGCCAGGCCCAGCGGGGTGTCCTTGGTGTACTTCATGTCGAGATACGAACGGTCCGCCGGCGAGAGCACCAGCTTGGTGCCCTTCTTCGCCGCCGCCACCACCTGATCGCGCTCGGCCTGCCCGGTCTGGTCGTAACCCCAGTACTGGGCGATGGCGCCTCCGGCCGGGTTCCCACCGGTCAGCTGATGCCAGCCCATCACCGTCTTCCCGTACTTGGCGACGATCGGCTGCACGCGGTCCATGAACTTCACGTAGTCCTCGTGCGGCGTGGAGTGCGCCTCGTCCCCGCCGATATGGAAGTACTTGCCGGGGGTGATGGCCGCGATCTCGCGGATCACGTCGTCCACGAAGTCGTACGTGATCTCCTTGGGCACACAGAGCGAGCTGAAGCCGACGCTCGTGCCCGTGTAGAGCGGCGGGGCGACCCCGTCACAGTTCAGCTCGGCGTACGAGGCGAGCGCCGCGTTGGTGTGGCCGGGCATGTCGATCTCGGGGATGACCTCGAGATAGCGCTCGGAGGCGTAGCGCACGATGTCCTTGTACTGGGCCTTGGTGTAGTACCCGCCCTTGCCGCCGCCGACCTGCGTGGAGCCGCCGTATTCGGCCAGGCGCGGCCAGGAGTCGATGGCGATGCGCCAGCCCTGGTCGTCACTGATGTGCAGATGCAGCTTGTTGACCTTGTACATCGCCATCTGGTCGATGTAGCGCTTGACCTGGTCGACGGTGAAGAAGTGCCGTGACACATCGAGCATGGCCCCGCGGTACGCGAACCGCGGCGTGTCCTCGATCCGCCCGCCGGCGACCTTCCAGGGGCCTTCCTGCCTGCTGTCCGACTCGATCCGCGGCGGCAGCTGCTGGCGCAGCGTCTGCACCCCGTGGAACAGTCCGGCGGGCTCCTTGGCGGTGATGGTGACGCCGCGCCTGCCTGACTCGAATCGATAGCCCTCCGCGCCCAATTCCTGTGCTTTACGGGAGATTTCGAGCCGGATTCCGTCGCGCCCGCCCTCGTCGGTCACCGGCAGCCGGTAGCCCGTCGAGGGCCTCAGCACCTTGGCGAGCTGCTCGCCGATCCGCCGCGCCTCGCGCGAATCGTCCGCGACGCGGATCAGGGTGCGGGAGGTGATCTCGTACGGAGTTCCGCCGGCGTCGACCTCGGCCGGAGCGGGGATCACCTGGCCGAGCGGCACGACGGCCGGCGCCGCCTTCGCCTCGCCGGCCGGGGCGGCCCCGACGCAGGAGATCCCGACCACCGCCACGAGCAGCAGCGAGCCGAGGAGCCTGGGGGTTGTCCATTGCTGTCTCACAAGTCTGTTTCCCTTCGGCGGGGTGTGGTCCAGTCCTGTGCGCAGTCGAACGGTCACCATGCGTACCGCACCCCACTCGGGCGGTCAAGGTATAGACCACTCGGACCGCCGCGGCGATGAGCAACTCGGCCTGCACCGGACAGCCGGGCCGACCCCTCATGCAGAATCAATGCCATGGCGGAAATCATCCAGCGCGACGGGACCTGGACCTTCGACGGCGACACGCTCCGGCTCGTGCCCGGACACGACAAGAACGTCGGGTTGCTCCGTAAGACGCTGGGTGAACTGGAAGTCCCCGTACAGGCGTTGGCGGGGATCTCCTTCGAGCACGGCAAGAAGCAGGGCCGGCTCAGGCTCCGCCTGCGCGAGGGCTCCGATCCGCTGACCCACGTCACGGGCGGCAAGCTGGCCGACGCGGCCGATCCGTATCAGCTGACCGTGGACGCGGACCGCTACGGCGTCGCCGAGTACTTCGTGGACGAGGTGCGCAACGCCCATCTCATCGAACAGGTCCCGACGGACCCCTGCACCGGCTATCTGCTCTCGGGCCCGTCCGTCCCGATCTCCGTGAGCGCCGGGGACGGCACCGCGAGCTTCGACGGTGAGCGCGTCCGCCTCGAATGGAAGTGGAACACCGAGGAGGCCAAGGCCGCCTCCGGCACCCGCACGCTCGCCCTCGACGACATCGAGTCCGTCGAGTGGCAGCCCTCGGCCGGCCTGGAGAACGGCTACCTCCGCTTCAAGGTCAGGAACGCCTCGACGAAGGCCCCGCCGAAGTACGACCCGAACGCGATCGAGCTGTGGGGCTTCAAGAAGGACCCGCTGATGTCCCTGATCGCCGCCGCCGTACAGGCCCGCCTCCCCCACCCGACGGCGGAGATCTCACCCGCGGAGCCGCAGAAGTCACTGACCGCGGCACCCGCCCCGACCACCGACGACCATGACGCTCTCCTGCGCCGCCTGCGCGAACTGGGTGAACTTCACCAGGCCGGAATCCTCACGGACGAGGAGTTCACGATGGCCAAGCAGGCGGTTTTGCGCCGTATGTAGGCACGAACCCCGGTTTCAGGAAGGGGCAGGGCGGGGAAAGCATCAATCTCTGCCCGAAACCGGGCAGGATTCTTGCGAACACACCCCAGGATCCCCCAGGATCATGCAAATGCACGACGACCTCGTTGATCACCTCACGCGCAGCACCCCGCTCCAGCGGGGCGAGGCCCTGCGGGTGATCCAGGACGTGCTCGCGTACTTCGACGAGACGACCGAAGACTTCGTCCGTCGCCGCCACCGCGAACTCCAGAGTCAGGGCCTGGTGAACGCGGCGATCTTCGAACAGATCTCGGCGGACCTGCCCTACCGCGCGGTCGCACCCCCGGAGCTCTCACTCCGCCAGTTGCGCCGCATCGTCTACGGGTAGCCGGAAAGCCCCGGAAACCGCAGACCCCAAGAGCTAGAAGACCGAGACCCAGAGGACCCTCAATATGTGTGGAATCGTCGGTTATATCGGCAAACGAGACGTAGCCCCCCTCCTCCTCGAAGGCCTGCAGCGCCTGGAGTACCGCGGCTACGACTCGGCCGGCGTCGTCATCACCGGCCCCAAGGCCACGGGCCTGAAGATGGTCAAGGCCAAGGGCCGCGTACGCGACCTCGAGGCCAAGGTGCCGGCCCGCTTCAAGGGCACGACCGGTATCGCCCACACCCGCTGGGCCACCCACGGCGCCCCCTCCGACGAGAACGCGCACCCGCACATGGACGCCACCGGCAAGGTCGCCGTCGTCCACAACGGGATCATCGACAACGCGGACGACCTGCGCGCCAAGCTGACCGCGGACGGCATCGAGTTCGCCTCCGAGACCGACACCGAGGTGCTCGTCCACCTCGTCGCCCGCTCCCAGGCCGACACCCTGGAGGAGAAGGTCCGCGAGGCCCTTCGCCTCATCGAGGGCACGTACGGCATCGCCGTCCTGCACGCCGACTTCTCCGACCGCATCGTCGTCGCCCGCAACGGCTCCCCGGTCGTCCTCGGCATCGGCGAGAAGGAGATGTTCGTCGCCTCCGACGTCGCCGCCCTCGTCTCGCACACCCGCCAGGTCGTCACCCTCGACGACGGCGAGATGGCCACGATCAAGGCCGACGACTTCCGTACGTACACGACGTCGGGCACCCGTACGACCGCCTCCCCCACCACCGTCGAGTGGGAGGCCGAGTCGTACGACATGGGCGGCCACGACACGTATATGCACAAGGAGATCAGCGAGCAGCCCGACGCGGTCGACCGCGTCCTTCGTGGCCGCATCGACGACCGCTTCTCCACCGTGCACCTGGGCGGCCTCAACCTGGACGCCCGCGAAGCCCGCACGATCCGCCGGATCAAGATCCTCGGCTGCGGTACGAGCTACCACGCGGGCCTCATCGGCGCGGGTCTGATCGAGGAGCTCGCCCGGATCCCCGCGGACGCCGAGCCGGCCTCCGAGTTCCGCTACCGCAACCCGGTCGTCGACCCCGACACCCTGTACATCGCGGTCTCGCAGTCCGGTGAGACCTACGACGTGCTCGCGGCCGTGCAGGAGCTCAAGCGCAAGGGCGCCCGCGTCCTCGGTGTGGTCAATGTCGTGGGCTCCGCGATCGCCCGCGAGACCGACGGCGGCGTGTACGTGCACGCCGGGCCCGAGGTCTGCGTGGTCTCCACGAAGTGCTTCACGAACACGGTCACCGCGTTCGCGCTGCTCGCCCTGCACCTGGGCCGTATCCGGGACCTGTCGGTCGCGGACGGCAAGCGGATCATCGAGGGTCTGCGCCGGCTGCCCGGCCAGATCCAGGAGATCCTCAAGCAGGAGGACGAGATCAAGAAGCTCGCGAAGCGGTACGCGGACGCCAAGTCGATGATGTTCATCGGCCGTGTCCGCGGCTACCCGGTCGCGCTCGAGGCCTCCCTCAAGCTGAAGGAGATCTCGTACATCCACGCCGAGGCGTACCCGGCCTCGGAGTTGAAGCACGGACCGCTGGCGCTCATCGAGCCGTCGCTGCCGACCGTCGCGATCATCCCGAACGACGATCTCCTCGAGAAGAACCGCGCCGCCCTGGAGGAGATCAAGGCCCGCAGCGGCCGGATCCTCGCGGTCGCGCACCAGGAGCAGGAGAAGGCCGACCACACCATCGTGGTACCGAAGAACGAGACCGAGCTGGACTCGATCCTGATGGGCATCCCGCTCCAGATCTTCGCGTACCACACGGCACTTGCCCTCGGCCGGGACATCGACAAGCCGCGCAACCTCGCGAAGTCGGTGACCGTCGAGTAGTCACCCCCATACGAACTGGAACGACCCCCTGTGTATGCCACCAGCACACAGGGGGTCGTTCACGTGAGGGCCGAAGTCGCCCATTACTTCGGCCCGTTGGCTGCTCAGCCGGTGGCCGTCACCCCCCGGCCGGCAGCACGTCCGGTGAGTGCGGGCCACTTGGCGAGGGCCGCCGTGGCGCCGTACCAGGCGACCGCACCCGCGGCGACGCCTGCCCAGCCGCCGACCTTCGCGAGTGCTTCGGTCTCGCCGAAGGAGGCGATGCCCAGGAGGAGAAGGGACAGGAAGGTCAGCCCGTACATGCCCTGGCCGAGCAGACCGCCGCCGGCTGCTCCGAGGGTCAGGCTGAGTGCGAGAAGAGCGAAGAGCAGCAGGAAGAGCCCTGCGGCGTTGGTCGATACTTCGGCGTCCGCGGTGCCCCAGGTGAACCAGAAGGCGCCGAGACCGGCGAACGCGGTGCCCGTGAACGCGTCACGGTCGCGGAGTGCGAGCAGACCTGCGATGAACAGCGCGATACCACCGACGTAGGTGGCGAGGGACATGGCGTCCGCCGCCGTCACGCCGTCGATCACGTCCGCGTGCCCGAGGCCGAAGGCCAGCAGGGTCACGCCGAGCGCGAGGTGGCCGAGGGTGGAAGTGGTGCTGCTTCCCGCGGAGACTTCGTTGTCCACGGCGGGCTCCCTTCGAAGTGCAGTTGTGCTGCGTGGTGCTGGGCCGTGCAGTTGAGCCAGCGACCTTTATGTACCCTTCACAAGGGCACAAACCACCTCTACCGAGCGGTAGATTTATCCATCGTCAAGGGGAAGTTGACGCTTCGAACGCCCCATCTCACCTGGGACAACGGGGAGTTACGGAATGGCAACGGCGGCCGCTTGCCGCAGGGCGGCGCAGGGGCGCTACGGGATCACGACGACGAGGGGTTGCAGGATCACGACGACGGAGGGTTACGGGATCACGACGACGGGCCGCTGCGCACGCTTGGCGAGCCGGCCCGCGACCGAGCCGAAGATCCGGCCGACGATGCCATGGGTCGAGCCGACGACGATGGCGTCCGCCTCGTACTCCCGGCCGACCTCTTCGAGTTCATGGCAGATGTCGCCACCGCGCTCGACGAGGATCCAGGAGACCTCCGCCAGATAGTCGGCGCAGGCGAGTTCGAGACCGAGCACCTCGGTGCGGTGGTCGGGAACGTCCACGAAGACCGGCGGTTCACAGCCCGCCCACACCGTGGTGGGCAGCCGGTTGGCCACATGCACGATGATCAGCGCGGAGGACGAGCGCCGGGCCATGCCGATGGCGTACGCGAGAGCGCGTTCACTGGAGGTCGAGCCGTCGAAGCCGACGACCACACCGTGCCGGAACGCGGGATCACAGGACTTGCGGAGCTCTTCCGCGGCGAGGGGCTCGCCTGCGAGGTCCGCGGGATCGGCGACCTGGCGCTCGATCTGGCGCTTACGGGGCGCGGGTTCGGGAAATTCGTGACCGGCCATCGTCGTCTCTGAAAATGAATCCTCGAAGGAGAGGGACGGCTTGCGGAGGAGCGAAGATCAAAGGGTCGGCGGAAGGCGGTCACGGAGCAGTGTCCGGGAATCATCTTCCCAACCCGTATACCCCAAGGGTACGGCGACACTCCTCTCCTGCCAGGTCCTGTCGTCAGACTCCCGTCGTCGCCCGAAGGGCGGCCGTGGGGCGTCTGGTGCGTGCGATCGCAAGGCGCCGGAAGGTCTTAGTAGCGGAGCTACTCAGGCCTTTCGGCAACGCAGCGAGCGTGCGTGCCAGGCGTCCCACGGCAGACGGGAGTCTGACGACAGGGCCTTGGTCCCGCAGGGGGTCCCGCGGCGTTCCAGGAGCATGCATGAGCGGGTCCCCGTATGGCAATGGTCCCTGTCTCCTACAGCTTTTCGCCCGGACTCGTACACACCTCCACACCCGGCCGCGTCATACGAGGTTGACCTGCCGGACCGGTCACGGCGGGCCGGAGCGCCGGTCTCAGTGACCGGCCGCCCCGCCGCGCGTTGAATCAGCGACACCGCAGTCCGAGGGAGCCCGCCGTGCCCGCAGTCGCCCCGCCGCCGAACGTCGCACGCGGCCGTCGGCGCCGCACCCCACCCGCACCTGCCGCCCCTTGCGCACCATCGACCCCTTGGCTGACACCGCCCCCACGGACCACGTCCGCACACTCGGTGGGAGATGTGGTGGGCTGGGGGGCGTTCAGCTGTGTCCTGGTGCCGGTGGTCCTCATCGTCTACGGGACGTCGCTCGTGGGTGCGGGCGGTGCCGCGCTGGGTCTGGCCGCCGTGACCGGCGCCTGCCGGGTGCTGCTGCGCCGCTCGGAGCGCGGGACCGCGCGGCTTTGCACGGAGCGGCATACCGGTGACCGGGCACGGCACGGGCGTGCGGGCACGGGGGCTCACAGGGGCGGGCGGCACGGGGGCTGATTCACGCCGGGCGCCGACTGGAAACCGTCGTACGCCCCCGTCGCTTTTCGGCCAAAGTCCTGGATCGCCCGCCAGGTTGCGGTGCAGGCTCCCCAACCCCCGTACCACCAGCGGAAAAAGGCCTTCCGAGGCCCCGCGCACCCTATGTGGACCGGCCACCGGCGCAAGGCGCACTTCCCAGTAACGCCCTGGAGTGCAACGCTTCGTGATCGAATGCTTCACGCCAAGTTGCCTTGTCGACAATGCAGTAGGTGCCGAACTGGTCACGCCGGCACCATCGGACACAGTAGATTCGATCTTGACCGTCCAGGCGGGGGACTCGTTGCGAGGGGAAACGTGCAGGAGCGACGTCGCGGCCAAGCAGAACGCCGACACGCAAGGGGTGCCGCAACCACCGAGGGGGGCTTAGCGCCATGAGCCATGACTCCGCCGCACCGGAGACAAGCCGCAAGCTCTCCGGCCGCAGGCGCAGGGAAATCGTCGCCGTGCTGCTGTTCAGCGGCGGTCCCATCTTCGAGAGTTCCATTCCCCTGTCCGTGTTCGGCGTCGACCGCCAGGACGCCGGCGTCCCGCGCTACCGCCTGCTCGTGTGCGCGGGCGAGGACGGACCGCTGCGCACCACGGGCGGGCTGGAACTGACCGCGCCGCACGGCCTGGAGGCGATCGCCCGGGCCGGCACCGTCGTCGTACCGGCCTGGCGCTCGATCACCGCACCGCCGCCGCAGAACGCCCTTGACGCGCTGCGTCGCGCGCACGAGGAAGGCGCGCGGATCGTCGGCCTGTGCACCGGCGCCTTCGTGCTCGCCGCCGCCGGGCTGCTCGACGGCCGGCCCGCGACCACGCACTGGATGTACGCGCCGACGCTCGCCAAGCGCTATCCGTCCGTCCACGTCGACCCGCGTGAGCTCTTCGTCGACGACGGCGACGTACTGACCTCGGCCGGCACCGCGGCCGGAATCGACCTCTGTCTGCACATCGTGCGCAGCGATCACGGAACCGAGGCGGCCGGGGCCCTGGCCCGCCGTCTGGTCGTGCCGCCGCGCCGCTCCGGCGGTCAGGAGCGCTACCTCGACAGGTCTTTACCGGAGGAGATCGGCGCGGACCCGCTCGCCGAGGTCGTCTCCTGGGCACTGGAGCACCTCCACGAGCAGTTCGACGTCGAAACGCTGGCGGCCCGCGCGTACATGTCACGCCGTACGTTCGACCGCCGTTTCCGCTCCCTGACGGGCTCGGCGCCGCTGCAATGGCTGATCACGCAGCGTGTGCTGCAGGCGCAGCGGCTGCTCGAGACCTCCGACTACTCGGTCGACGAGGTCGCGGGCCGCTGCGGCTTCCGCTCGCCGGTCGCGCTGCGCGGGCACTTCCGGCGCCAGCTGGGGTCCTCGCCCGCCGCGTACCGGGCGGCCTACCGGGCACGGCGGCCTGCGTCGCAGAGCGAGCGCTCCGTCGAGGTGGCGGACGGCCCGATCCCGGCGCAGTCCCGGCGTACGGCCGCGGCCGCCGCACAGGGGCAGCCGTCGGCCTCGGCACCGGCCGACCGCGGCCCCGAGACGGGCAAGCCGGGCTCCGACGCCTACGCGCCGGGCACTTCCGGTGCCCCGGCACGCCCGACGCTGCCCGGGCAGCGGGAGCGCCCCGTAGGGTAATGGGCATGAACGATCGCATGGTGTGGATCGACTGCGAGATGACCGGGCTCTCGTTGACGGATGACGCACTCATCGAGGTGGCCGCACTGGTCACCGACTCGGAACTGAATGTGCTCGGCGAAGGCGTGGACATCGTGATCCGTCCGCCCGACGCCGCGCTGGAGACGATGCCCGAGGTGGTGCGCCAGATGCACACCGCCTCGGGCCTCCTCGACGAGCTCGCGGGCGGTACGACGCTGGCGGACGCCGAGGAGCAGGTCTTGGCCTACGTACGTGAACACGTCAAGGACGCCGGCAAGGCTCCGCTGTGCGGGAACTCGGTGGGCACGGACCGCGGCTTCCTCCTTCGCGATATGCCGACGCTCGAGGACTACATGCACTACCGCATCGTGGACGTCTCCTCGATCAAGGAGCTGTCGCGGCGCTGGTACCCGCGGGCGTACTTCAACAGCCCGGAGAAGAACGGCAACCACCGGGCGCTCGCCGACATCCGCGAATCCATCGCCGAGCTGCGCTACTACCGCGAGGCGATCTTCGTCCCGCAGCCGGGACCGGACTCGGAGACGGCCCGCACGATCGCGGCGAAGTACGTCCTGCCTGCGGATCCGTCCTGACGACCGCCTGAACCCCCCGGGAAAAAGGTGGGAGCGAGCACCCTCTCGGACCCTGTACACTTTTTCTCGGCCGGTCGGAAAAACGACCGGACATGGTGGGTGTAGCTCAGTTGGTAGAGCACCTGGTTGTGGTCCAGGTGGCCGCGGGTTCAAGTCCCGTCACTCACCCTGAATGATCAAGGCCCGGTCTGCGGAGACGCAGACCGGGCCTTTGTCGTATGCGCCGGCGCGGTCACGGCCGCGCGGGCCTCAGGCCCCCACGTCGTACGC
>NZ_JAAKZW010000127.1 GCF_011044995.1 Streptomyces mesophilus
CCCCGCCCCTTCCCGAAACCGGGGCTACGCCCCCGGACCCCTTTGTCCTCAATCGCCGGACGGGCTGAAATTCAGCCCGTCCGGCGATTGAGGACATCCGAACGAAGTTCGGATCCGGGGCCTGGGGCGGAGCCCCGGTTTCGGGAAGAGGCGGGGTGGGGGAGATCAAGCCCTTCCCGGGCGCCATACCGACTGGTTAGTCTGCTGCCTGAACCCCCGCCGGACCGGACGGAGCCCAAAGACGTGCACACCGTGCAGAACAAGGCAGTTGTAGTCACCGGAGCCGGCGGCGGCATAGGCGCCGCCCTCGCCCGCCGCTTCGCCGCCGAGGGCGCGAAGGTGGTCGTCAACGACATCGACGCCGGCAAAGCGAAGACGATCGCCGACGAGATCGGCGGCATCGCGATCCCCGGCGACGCCTCGGCAATCGTCGAGGAGGCCCGCGACGCCCTGAACGGCACCGTCGACATCTACTGCGCCAACGCCGGCCTCGCCAGCGGCGGCACCGAAGCCGCCGACGAACAGGTCTGGGCCCGCGCCTGGGACGTCAACGTCATGGCCCACGTCCGCGCCGCCCACGCCCTCATCCCCGCCTGGCTGGAGCGCGGCGAGGGCCGGTTCGTCTCCACCGTCTCCGCCGCCGGTCTGCTCACCATGGTCGGCGCCGCCCCGTACAGCGTGACCAAGCACGGCGCGTACGCCTTCGCCGAGTGGCTCTCGCTCACGTACCGCCACCGGGGGATCAAGGTGCACGCGATCTGCCCTCAGGGCGTGCGCACCGACATGCTCACCGCGGCCGGATCCGCCGGCGACCTGGTGCTCGCGCCCACCGCGATCGAGCCCGAGGCCGTCGCCGAGGCGCTGATCCAGGGCATGGACGAGGACCGTTTCTTGATCCTTCCGCATCCCGAGGTCGCCGAGTACTACCGTGTGCGGGCCGCCGAGCCGGACCGCTGGCTGGCCGGCATGAACCATCTCCAGCAGAAGTGGGAGGGCGGCACCAAGTGACGCAGAGCCAGCAGGGCCAGCAGAGCCGGCAGGATCAGCCGAACCGGCAGAGCCACGTGACGTACGCCGACAAGCCCTGGCTCGCCCGGCTCAGCGACGCCCAGCGGGCCTCCATCACACCGCCGCCCTCCGTCGTGCACGCCTTCCGCGCCGCCGCGGCGAAGGCCCCCGACCGCACCGCGCTCGCCTACTTCGACGGCCGCCTCAGCTACGCGGAGGTCGACGCGCTCTCCGACGCGGTGGCCGGCCATCTCGCCGAGCGCGGCCTCGCCGACGGCGACCGTGTCGCGTTGATGCTCCAGAACTCCCCGCACTTCGTGCTCGCCCTGCTCGGCGCCTGGAAGGCCGGCGCGACCGTCGTGCCGGTCAATCCCATGTACAAGTCGGGCGAAGTCCGTCATGTCCTCCACGACGCCCAGGTCGGCGCGCTGATCTGCTCGGACCGCGCCTGGGAGGGGTATCTGCGCGAGGCGGCCGCCGATTCACCGGTACGGATCGTCCTGACCGCCTGCGAGCTGGATCTCCAGTCGCGCGACGACGAGCGGGTGCTCAACTTCGAGCGGGTGCCGGGGGCCGACGACGCGGAGGACCTGATCACCGTCGCCCGCGGCGGCGCCAAGGCTCCGCACGTACCCCAACGTGCCGCCGACGACCTGGCGTTGATCAGCTACACCTCCGGCACCAGCGGGCAGCCCAAGGGCGCCATGAACCTGCACGGCAACATCACGTACAACGCCGAGCGGCAGCGCTCCGGGCACCCCATCGCCGAGGGCTCCGTGTACTTCGCGCTGGCCCCGCTGTTCCACATCACCGGCATGGTCTGCCAGCTCGCCGCCTGCATCGCCAACGCCGGCACCCTCGTGCTCGCCTACCGCTTCCACCCGGGCGTCGTGCTCGACGCGTTCGCCGAGCACAAGCCCGCGTACACCGTCGGCCCGTCCACGGCGTTCATGGCGCTCGCCGCCACCCCGGGCGTCACGCGCGCGCACTTCGACTCGTTCCAGGTGATCTCCTCGGGCGGGGCGCCCGTGCCGCCCGCGCTCGTCGAGAAGTTCCGTACGGAATTCGGTCCTTATATCCGTAACGGCTACGGCCTCACCGAATGCACCGCCCCATGCGCCGCGGTACCGCCGCAGCACGAGGCGCCCGTGGATCCCGAGTCCGGAACCCTGTCCGTCGGCGTCCCCGGGCCCGACACCGTCGTGCGGATCCTGGACGAGGCCGGCCAGGAGGTGCCGTTCGGCGAACAGGGCGAGATCGTGGTGCGCGGGCCGCAGGTCGTGCCCGGGTACTGGGGCCGCCCCGACGCCACCGACGCGTCCTTCCCGGACGGGGAACTGCGCACCGGCGACATCGGGTTCATGGACGCGGACGGCTGGCTCTACGTCGTCGACCGCAAGAAGGACATGATCAACGCGTCCGGGTTCAAGGTCTGGCCGCGCGAGGTCGAGGACGTCCTCTACACGCATCCCGCCGTCCGCGAGGCGGCCGTCGTCGGGGTGCCGGACAGCTATCGGGGCGAGAGCGTCAAGGCGTACGTCAGCCTCCGTCCCGGCGCCGGGACCGACCCCGCCGAGATCGTCGCGTACAGCAAGGAGAGACTGGCCGCGTACAAGTACCCGCGCAGCGTGGAGATCCTGCCGGAGCTGCCGAAGACGACCAGTGGGAAGATCCTGCGGAGGGAACTGCGCGACCGTGCGCAGTGAGACCGAGGCGGACGAGCCGGGCAAGGGCGCGGCGCGCGACGGGAGAAGGAGCGGAAGGCAGGTGGCGACAGTGCCAAAGACCACGGAGCAGACCACCACACCCGTCCCGCAGCGGCTGCTCGCCGCCGCCACCCGGCTCTTCGCGGAGCAGGGGTACGACCGCACCTCGGTGCAGGAGATCGTGGAGGCGGCGGGCGTCACCAAGGGCGCGCTGTACCACTACTTCGGGTCCAAGGACGATCTGCTGCACGAGATCTACGCCCGTGTGCTGCGGCTGCAGCAGGAGCGGCTCGATGCGCACGCGGAGGCGGACGAGCCGGTCGAGAAGCGGCTGCGGGACGCGGCGGCCGACGTCGTGGTCACCTCGATCGAGAACCTCGACGACGGCCAGATCTTCTTCCGCTCCATGCACCACCTGAGCCCGGAGAAGAACAAGCAGGTACGGGCCGAGCGCCGGCGCTACCACGAGCGTTTCCGTGCGCTGGTGGAGGAGGGGCAGACCGCCGGGGTGTTCTCCTCGGCGACGCCCGCGGACCTGGTGGTGGACTACCACTTCGGGTCCGTGCACCACCTGTCGACCTGGTACCGGCCGAACGGGCCGCTGACCCCGCAGCAGGTCGCCGACCATCTGGCCGACCTCCTGCTGCGGGCCCTGCGCCCGTGAGGTGCCGGGGCCGGAGGGTCAACCCAGCGGGATGACCTTGCGGCCCCAGGTCTCGTTCGTCAGCACGCCGAACGAGGTGTACCAGGCGGCCGCCGCGCAGAGCAGGCCGAGGAAGCCGCCGGTGTGCGCGAGACCCGTGGACTCGGCGAGGTCGCCGAGCGCCAGGAACAGGAACGTCAGGCTGAGCGAGACGAAGACGACCTTGTGCGCCAGGTCGAGCTTCATCGCGGCCACGGTCATGTACAGCGTGAACACGAACCACGCGATCAGGTAGAGCCCGGTCGCCAGGTGCGCGTCCGCGGCCGGGAGGCCCGGCACGACGAACTTCACGTAGGCCGCGAAGGACATCCAGAACGCGCCGTACGAGAGGAACGCCGTGGTGGCGAACGTGTTCCCGCGGCGGAACTCGAAGAGCCCGGCGACGAACTGCGCGAGCCCGCCGTAGAACAGCGCGAGCGGCAGGACCACGGCGCTCAGGGCGGCGTTCGAGACCAGCCCCGAGTTGAACATGCTGAGCACGAACGTGGTCAGGGCGAAGGCCGCGAGACCGAGCGGGCCGGGGTTGGCGAGCTTCGGCGCGGCGGGAGCGGCGGGCGCTGCGGCAGGGACCGTCGTGGGGACGGAAGGGGCTGCGGCGGCGGCAGTGGGTGCATCAAGAAGGGCGCTGGACATGGCGGTGGGGACACTTTCACTCGACGACCTTCCAACGCTACGTGCGCCGCAGGTCGCCTCCCGCACGCGAAGGACCCCGCCTCCCCGGGCTTGTGGCCCGGGGAGGCGGGGCGAAAGTCCCGCAGTCGCGGATGCTCAGAGGTACTTCTTGAGCTCCCGCCGCGCCAGCGACCGCTGGTGCACCTCGTCCGGACCGTCCGCGATCATCAGCGTCCGCGCCCCCGCGTACAGCTCGGCGAGCGGGAAGTCCTGGCTGACGCCGCCCGCGCCGTACAGCTGGATCGCGCGGTCGAGGATGCCGACGACCGTACGCGGCGTCGCGATCTTGATGGACTGGATCTCGGTGTGCGCGCCCTTGTTCCCGACGGTGTCCATCAGCCACGCGGTCTTGAGGACGAGCAGGCGCAGCTGCTCGACGGCGACCCGGGCGTCCGCGATCCACTCGTGGATCACGCCCTGCTGGGCGAGCGGCTTACCGAAGGCCGTACGGGAGACCGCGCGCTTGCACATCAGCTCGATGGCGGCCTCCGCCATGCCGATCAGACGCATGCAGTGGTGGATACGGCCCGGGCCGAGGCGTGCCTGGGCGATGGCGAAGCCGCCCCCCTCCTCGCCGATCAGGTTGCCCGCCGGGACGCGGACGTTGTCGAAGACGACCTCGGCGTGCCCGCCGTGCCAGTGGTCCTCGTAGCCGAACACCTGCATGGCGCGGCGGACTTCGAGGCCCGGGGTGTCGCGCGGGACCAGGATCATGGACTGCTGGCGGCGGATGTCCTCGCCGTCCGGGTCGGTCTTGCCCATCACGATGAAGATCTGGCAGGCGGGGTTCATCGCCCCGGAGATGTACCACTTGCGGCCGTTGATGACGTACTCGTCGCCATCGCGCTCGATGCGGGTCTCGATGTTCGTCGCGTCCGAGGAGGCCACCTCGGGCTCGGTCATCGCGAACGCCGAGCGGATCTCACCGGCGAGCAGCGGCTCGAGCCACTGCTTCTTCTGCTCGTCGCTGCCGAACTGGTAGAGCACCTCCATGTTGCCCGTGTCGGGCGCCGCGCAGTTCAGGGCGGTCGGCGCCAAGTGTGGGGCGCGGCCGGTGATTTCGGCGAGCGGGGCGTACTGGAGGTTGGTCAGGCCCGCGCCGTACGCGGCATCGGGCAGGAAGAGGTTCCACAGCCCCTGCCGCTTGGCCTCGGCCTTGACCTCCTCGACGACCGGCGGTACCTCCCACGGCGAGGAGAGCGCGGCGGCCTGCTCGTGCATCACCTTCTGTGCCGGGTACACGTGCTCGTCCATGAACGCGAGCAGCTTGGTGCGCAGCTCCTCGGTGCGGGCGTCGAATGCGAAGTCCATGCGGAATCAGCCTTCCTGAAGGGTGGTCAGGCCGTGCTCGATGAAGACGGGGACGAGTTCGCCGATCCGGTCGAAGCCGGAGCCGACGGTCTGGCCGAGGGTGTAGCGGTAGTGGATGCCCTCGAGGATCACGGCGAGCTTGAACCAGGCGAACGCGGTGTACCACGACACCGCCGACACATCGCGGCCCGAGCGCTCGGCGTACCGCTCGATCAGCTCCTGCGGCGTGGGGTGCCCGGCGGCCGTGGCGGTGGTGCTGATGGGGGAGTCCTCGAGGGTGAGCCGCACGCTGTACATCACGAGCAGCCCGAGGTCGGTGAGCGGATCACCGAGCGTGGACATCTCCCAGTCGAGAACGGCCTTGATCTGGTCGTCCTCGCCGAGCAGCACGTTGTCGAGGCGGTAGTCGCCGTGGATGACGGTCGCCGCGGGGGAGGTGGGCAGGGAGCGCCCGAGCGCCGCGTGCAGCTCGTCGATGCCGGCGAGGTCGCGGTTGCGCGAGGCGTCCAACTGCTTGCCCCAGCGCCGCAGTTGCCGGTCGAGGAAGCCCTCGGGCCGGCCGAAGTCCCCGAGTCCGACGGACTCGGGATCGACGGCGTGCAGGTCGACCAGGGTGTCCACCAGGGAGAAGACGGCGGCCCGGGTCCGCTCGGGGCCGAGCGGCGCGAGCTCCGCGTCGGTGCGGTACGGGGTGCCGACCATGAACTCCATGACATAGAACGGCGCCCCGATCACCTCCTCGTCCTCGCACAGCAACACCGTCTTCGGCACGGGCACACTGGTCGGGTACAGCGCCTTGATCACCCGGTGCTCGCGCTTCATGTCGTGCGCAGTGGCCAGCACATGTCCGAGCGGCGGCCGCCGCACGACCCAGCGCGAGGTGCCGTCCGTGATCTCATACGTGAGGTTCGACCGGCCGCCCTCGATATGCCGCCCCTGGAGCGGACCTTGTACGAGACCGGGTACTTCTTGGTCGAGATGGTCACGCAGCCGGTCCAGATCGAGACCTGGCAGCTGGTCTGAGCTCATGCGTCGCTCCTCGTGATGGACTGGAAAGAATGATGCCGACCAGTCGGTATGTAGTCCAGTGCGTACGCGGGACGTGATCGGTCTCTCGGGGGGATGCGCCGGGTATGCCCCGTATTTACATCGGCTTTCAGGTGCGGCAGACGCGAGGAGTTGCTCGCCGCGGACCGTAAATCGGATGCCTCGGGCAGGGCGCACCTGCTGTGCTGGACTTCATGTCCGCGACTGCCTTGCCTCCGCCCACTCCGCCCCGGCCGTACCGCTGGGTGCTGTCCTCGTACGGTGGCGGACGGCCGGACCGGACCGGTGAACTGCCCCGGCCGCCGGCCCACGCGGCGGACGGAACCTTCGGCGAGCGGTATCTCGACGCGCTGGTCGACTGCACCGCGAAGGTGCTCGCGCGCTCGGGCGGCGCGGATCTGTGCTTCTTCGGGCGGTCGCTGGACGGGATGTACGACCTGCTGAGCGGGGCGCTGGAGCCGGGCGACCGGGACGGACGGATCGATCGTCTGCCGTTGTCGTGCCGGCACAACCGGCACTGGAGTCCGGCCCAACGCCTGCGCTTTCGCGAGCACCTGGCCGCCGTGGGCCTCGCGCCCCACGCGCTGGCCCGCCGCAAGCGCCCGATCGCCCTCGTGGACGTCGTGTCCGAGGGCGGCAGCTTCACCACGGTGCACGAGGAGCTCGCCGCCTGGATCGAGGAGGCCCGCGAACCTTGGCCCGTGATCCGGCGCAAGCTGCGGTATGTGGGCGTGACCGTGCGGGGCAAGTCCAGCCCGAACCATGACCGTTGGCAGCAGGGCCTCGACTGGGTGCGCACCCTGCCGGCCGGACATGTCGTCAACGTGTCGCTGGACCCGTACATCTGGAGCGAACTCGCCGACCACGAGCCGAAGCTGACCCGTTGGTTCCCGCCCGAACGATGGCTGCGGGACGAGTGCACCGGAGTGGCCCGCCACCCGAACGTCGCACCGGCACTCGCCCGCGCCCGAGCCCTGGTCGACGCCGGCCGCAGCCGTGAGGTGCGCGCGGAGCTCGTACGGCTGATGGCGCGCGATCCCGGGTTCGCCACGCGCGAAGTACGGGCCCTCGCAGGGGCCTTGCGCCGCTGACCGTACGGCGGTCAGCGGACGACCGCCGCCGAGAACAGCGTGAAGGCCAGCACGCACCCCGCCGCGCTCCATGCCACCCGCACCGGAAGCACTCCCGGGCGCGGCACGCTCAGGGAGCGGATGCGGCGGTGGGCCAGGGCGACGAACGCCAGCCACAGCGCCAGGGATGCCGCGACCGCGAGCAGTCCGAGCGGGGTCGGGCCGCCCTGCAGGGCCTGCTTGCCGGCGAGGACCGCCGCGACCGTGCACGACAAGGTCGTACGGCGCCAGGCGAGCCGGGTGCGTTCCGGCTGAAGCCCGGGGTCGCGGACCGTCTCCGTCACTGTTCCGCCCAGCCGAACAACACCACCACGACCATGATCAGCGCGACCGCGCCGACCGCGAGGCTCAGCAGCGCGGGAAAGCGCGTCACCGGCAGATCCTCGCTGCGGCGCATCGCGAGTTCGCAGCGCACCCAGTGGTTCACGGCCCGCAGCGCGCACATCGCGCCCACCGCGAGCAGCGCGAGCGACAGGCCGATGCGCCAGGCCCAGCGCAGGTCCGGCAGGAACTGGTCGACCGCGAAGCCGCCGCCGACCAGCGCGAGAGCGGTGCGCACCCAGGCGAGGAAGGTCCGCTCGTTGGCGAGCGAGAAGCGGTAGTCGGGGGTCTCGCCCTCCTCCCGTACGCGGGCAGGGGCGAACCACAGCCGCAGCGAGGAGAAGAACCCGTTCACGGCCGAGCACCGTCCCGCAGCCGCGTGTAGGCGGCGAGTCCGTCCGGCGTCCACTGCCACTCGTCGAGCCGCCGCTCCAGTTCCTCGGGGGCGAGGAAGGTGTGCCAGGCGACTTCGGACTCCTGCGGCCGTACGGGCAGCTCGCAGCGCACCTCGTACACCATGGACCACCAGGAGCCGCTGTCCCCCTCGTAGAGGAACTTGAACAGCGGGGCCGGCCGCGCGAGGCCCGTGACGCCCAGCTCTTCTTCGGCTTCCCGCAGCGCGGCCTCGTCGTAGGACTCGCCGGCGCCGACGACTCCGCCCACGAACATGTCGTGGAAGGAGGGGAAGACGGCCTTCGTCGCCGTGCGGCGGTGCACGAAGATCCGGTCCTCGGCGTCGCGCACCAGGATGAAGGCGCAGCGGTGGCGCAGGCCGTCGCGGTACGCGACGGGGCGCGGGGACTGGCCGATGACGCGGTCCTGTTCATCGACGATGTCGATGATCTCGTCGCTGCTCATACGCGCCATCCAACCGCAGGTCGGCCATGCCTGCCCCACCGCCCCCGAGCCGCAGGTCGGCTATGCCGTGCCCCTCGGCCCCGAGCCGCAGACGGTCTACGCCCGCCCCACCGCGCCCGCGAGCACCGGCTCCCGCCCGACGGTCCCCGTGGGCATCGACGGATGACGGCACAGGCACACGATTCCGCCGACGATCGCGGCAAGACCCGCCGCCTGCCAGGCCAGTGCGCCCGCGTCCGTCCGCAGCCGGTCCCCGAGGAAGCCGACCCCGCAGACGATCCCCGCGAGCGGCTGCGCGGCGGTGAGCGCGGGCAGCGAGCTGCGCAGCGGCGCCATCTCGAAGGCGCTCTGCACGAGGAGGAGACCGGCGAGGCCGAGGACGAGCACGCCGTACGGCTGCCAGGCGGTGAGCAGTCCGGGCAGCCCTTGTTCGCTCACGCGTTGGCCGCTGATCCGGGTGAGCGCGTCCTGCAGCCCGTACAGGAGACCGCCCGCGGCCCCCAGGAGCGCGGGGCCGATGCCCAGGCGGAAGCGGCGGGCGAACACGGTCAGGACCAGCGCCGTGCCGAGCACCGTGCCGATCACCAGCCAGTGCCGCAGTGGCGCCACCGTCGTGTCCGACCCCTGGGGATGCCCGGCGATCAGGAAGGCGCTCACCCCGCCCGCGAGCAGCAGCAGACCGCCCCAGCCCTGCCGGCCGAGCGGCTGGCCGGTGCGCCAGCGCACCAGGGTCATCGCGAACAGCAGATGGGTGGCGAGGAGCGGCTCGACCAGGGACATCTCGCCCTGGGACAGCGCGACCGCACCGAGAGCGGTGCCGCCCGACATCAGCGCGATACCGGCCAGCCAGCGCGGCATCCGTACGAGGTCGAGCAGGAGCCTCGGGGAGAGGAAGTCTCCGAGAGGTGCGCTCCGGGCGGCGCTCTGCTGCAGCACGAAGCCGAAACCCAGAGAGCAGGCCGCACCCAGCGCGAAGAGTAAGACGGGGAGCGTCAAAGGGGACCTCAAGAGCGGTCGTACGTGGGGGACTTGGGCGACCTTAGTCGGATGCCTCCCTTGATCGCCTCCCCCCTGCGCCTTCTGTGGGCGGACGCACACGGCGGTCCGCCGTCGGCTACGGCCCTCACCAGGACTTCGCACACAGTTGACGGAACCCGCGCTGGTACCGAGGATCTGAACCGACCGGTAACCGCGCGTGTGAACTGACTGAAACGGACGGCGACGATGGCGTACGACGCAGATGTGATCGTGATCGGAGCAGGGTTGGCCGGTCTGGTGGCCACCGCCGAGCTCGTCGACGCCGGCCGCAAGGTGATCCTTCTCGACCAGGAGCCCGAGCAGTCCATCGGCGGTCAGGCGCACTGGTCGTTCGGCGGGCTCTTCTTCGTGGACTCGCCCGAGCAGCGCCGACTGAGGATCAAGGACAGTCACGATCTCGCGCTCCAGGACTGGATGGGCACGGCGGGCTTCGACCGCGACGAGGACCACTGGCCGCGCAAATGGGCCGAGGCGTATGTGGACTTCGCCGCCGGCGAGAAGCGCTCCTGGCTGTACGGGCAGGGCGTCCGTTTCTTCCCGGTCGTGGGCTGGGCCGAGCGCGGCGGTTACGACGCCACCGGTCACGGCAACTCCGTGCCGCGCTTCCACATCACCTGGGGCACGGGCCCTGGCCTGGTCGCGCCCTTCGAGCGGCGGGTACGGGAAGGCGTGGCGCGCGGTCTGGTCGAGCTGAGGTTCCGCCACCGGGTCACCGGTCTGTCCCGCAGCGCCGGTTCGGTCGACACCGTCAGCGGCGAGATCCTCGAAGCGTCCTCGATCGAGCGCGGCCAGGAGTCGAGCCGCACCGCCACCGGCACGTTCGAGCTCAAGGCCCAGGCGGTGATCGTCACTTCGGGCGGTATCGGCGGCAACCACGATCTCGTCCGCAAGGCCTGGCCCGCGCGCCTCGGCACCGCCCCCGAGAAGCTGCTCTCGGGCGTGCCCGCGCACGTGGACGGACTGATGCTCGGCATCACCGGGGAGGCCGGCGGCCGCCTCATCAACGGCGACCGGATGTGGCACTACACCGAGGGCATCGAGAACTGGAACCCGATCTGGCAGCGGCACGGCATCCGCATCCTGCCCGGCCCGTCCTCGCTCTGGCTGGACGCCCGCGGCAAGCGCCTGCCGGTGCCGCTCTTCCCCGGCTTCGACACGCTCGGCACCCTCGACCACATCATGAAGACCGGCCATGACTACACTTGGTTCGTGCTCAACCAGCGCATCATCGGCAAGGAGTTCACGCTCTCCGGATCCGAGCAGAACCCCGACCTCACCGGCAAGTCGGTGCGCGGCGTGATCGACCGGGCGCGCGCGGACGTGCCGGGCCCGGTCAAGGCGTTCATGGACCACGGCGTCGACTTCATCGTCGAGGACGATCTCTCCGCGCTCGTACGGGGGATGAACGCCCTGACGAAGGACGACCTGATCGACGAGGCGGAGCTGCGCCGCGAGATCACCGCGCGCGACCGGGAGATCGTCAACCCGTTCACCAAGGACCTGCAGATCACCGCGATCCGCGGCTCGCGCAAGTTCCTCGGCGACAAGCTGATCCGCACCGTCGCCCCGCACCGCATCCTCGACCCGAAGGCGGGCCCGCTGGTCGCCGTCCGCCTCAACATCCTGACCCGCAAGTCCCTCGGCGGCCTGGAGACGGACCTCTCGTCGCGGGTCCTGACGGAGAGCGGCGAGGCGCTGCCCGGCGTCTACGCGGCGGGCGAGGCAGCCGGCTTCGGCGGCGGCGGCGTACACGGCTACCGGTCCCTGGAAGGCACGTTCCTCGGCGGCTGCATCTTCTCGGGGCGCGCGGCGGGACGCGCGGCGGCGAAGGCGGTCGGCTAGCTCTTCTTATACGGGTACGGGTGGTCGATGCGCTCGACCACCCCGAACCGTTCGGCGACGACGAGGGTGTCGTCGGTGACCCGGAACTCGGGGTCACCGAGGTCTGCGAGGACTTCCGGGCTGTGCCAGAACCGCTCATGGGCGGCCCGCCACTCAGCCACCGCCTCGTACCCTTCGCCCTCGTCGATCGCGTGCTGCAGATCGACCTCTGCGAGCGGAACGACCCGTACGGACGTGGTCTCGACGACGGCGACCACGCGTTCGTCGGAGTCGAGCAGCGCATCGCGCTGTCCGACCACCGGCAGCTGCTCCGCAGGGTCGAAGAGCCCGGTCGTGGAAGTCTTCGCACCGCAGAGCACGGCGGCTACCAGTTGGTCGCGCAAGGGGCCTGGATAGGCGAGTTCGAAGGGGCCCAACTCCGTGTGGTCCGTCATGACGTCACCCTGGGCAACAGGTGACGAAACCCTGACGTCGGGCCGTGGCCCCTTCACTCCGCCCGCCGGGAGTGCTCGAATCGATGCGTGAACACCCCTTCGCCCCCTGACGAGCCCCGCGGCGGCCCATCCGGCCCGCGGGCCGACGAGCCCACCGACGGCCGAGGCAGCCCCGTCGGGCGGCGGCTCGTGCTCGGCATGCTCGGCCTCGGCGCCGCCGGCATCGCGGCCGCCCCCGTACTGCAGCGCGGCGTCGAGGCGGTGGCCGCGAAGGACCCCACGGGTCTGACCGACGTGCTGCCCGCAGGCGGCGGCTTCCGCTACTACTCGGTGGTCGCCTCCGTACCGCGCAAGAACGAGGACACCTACCGCCTCACCGTCGACGGACTCGTCGAGCACAAGGCCACGTACACCCTCGGCGAACTCCGCGCGCTCCCGCAGACCCGGATCGTCCGCGACGTCCAGTGCGTCACGGGCTGGCGCGTACCCGACACACCCTTCCAAGGCGTCGTGCTCTCCGCCCTGTTGGACGCCGCCGGGGTCCGCCCGGAAGGCCGCGCCATCCGTTTCGAGTGCTTCGACGGCGCGTACAGCGAAAGCCTCACCCTGCAGCAGGCGCGCCGCAAAGACGTGCTCGTCGCCCACCGCATGCGGGACAAGGACCTCTCCCACGCGCACGGCGGTCCGGTCCGTCTCTATGTGGCGCCCATGTACTTCTACAAGTCGGCCAAGTGGCTCTCCCGGATCACCGTCACCGACAAGGTCATCCCCGGCTACTGGGAGGAGCGAGGCTATGACATCGACGCCTGGGTCGGCAGGTCCAACGGCCGCGACGACAACCCGACGGCCTGAACTCCCGGCGCGGGTACGGAGGTTCAGCCGCGGCGAACGCTGGATCCACCGCACCACGGCAGTCCTGATGGCCGTCTGCCTCTTCTCCGCCGCCTGCCTCTACCTGCCCTCGCTGGCCCAACTCGTGGGCCGCCGCCACCTCGTGGTGACGATCCACGAATGGTCGGGCATCCTGCTGCCCGCCCCGTTCCTCATCGGCCTCGTCTCCCGCGCCTTCCGCGCCGACCTGCGCCGCCTCAACCGCTTCGGCGCCCACGACAAGCAGTGGTGGCGTGCCGCGCTGCGCCGCGAGAAGGGGCCGCGGCCGGCCGGCAAGTTCAACGCCGGCCAGAAGTCGTACGCGGCATGGATCGCCGGTGCGACCCTGGTGATGCTCGGCACGGGCCTGATCATGTGGTTCACACACCTCACGCCGCTGACCTGGCGCACGGGCTCGACCTTCGTCCACGACTGGCTCGCCCTCGCGATCTCGGTCGTCCTCGCCGGCCACATCGGCAAGGCCCTCGCGGACCCGGAGTCCCGGCGCGGCCTGCGTACGGGATCGGTGGACCGCGCGTGGGCGGAACGCGAACACCCGTTGTGGAGGCCCTGAAGCGACGCTAGGGCAGCGCGACCGGGGCGTTGCCGGTGAGGGCGTCGAGTACGGCCCAGTCGCATTCGACCGGGTAGCCGTCCAGGTCTTCGAGCAGCGCGTACGGGTCGAAGTCGTCCGCCGCCTCGTCGCGGGGCGGGTAGGTGACCAGGCCGAGGTCCTCTTTGGGCGTTCGGCCGGCCGTCACCCGCTCCGCCTCCCGCCGGCAGCGCTCGGTGTCGGCGTCGATCGCCTCGCCGCAGGACGCGTCCACGGAGAACGAGGTGGCGACCAGGTCGCCTTCGAGCCGCGCCCGGGCCGCTCGGACCGAGGCCTCCCACCGGGCTTCCTGCAGCAGCTCGATCTCTTCGGCGCACTGCGCGGCGGCGCGCTGTTCGACGTGCTGAGGGTTGCGGTCCAAGTAGTTCGGACCGGCGTACGCGGCGAGGGCCACGGCCGCGATCAGGACGAGACGCGAAGCACGTCGACTCACAGCGATCCCCCCTCGCGTCCGGCCGGCCGGGGCGGGCCGGACGGCAGTGGCACACCTTAGCGATCACCGGGTGGCGCGCCGCCCAGGGGGTCGAGGCCGCTCAGAGCTTGCGCAGCTTCCCGACGGCCTCCGCCGCGATCTCCTCGGGCGCCGGCGTCACGTCGACCACGACGCCCGCCTCGTCGGCGCCCAGCTCCTCCAGCGCCTCGAACTGCGAGGCGATCAGCGAGGCCGGCATGAAGTGGCCCTCGCGCGCCGACTGCCGTTCGGTGATCAGTTCGCGCGAGCCCGACAGATGCAGGAACACGAGCCCGGGCGCGGCCGCCCGCAGCCGGTCCCGGTACACCCGCTTCAGGGCCGAACAGCTCACGACCCCGCCGAGCCCCGCGCGCGAAGCCGCCCACGCGCCGAGCGAGTCGAGCCAAGGCCACCGGTCCTCATCGGTGAGCGGCGTGCCCGAGCGCATCTTCTCGATGTTGGCCGCCGAGTGGAACTCGTCCGCCTCCGCGTACGGCACCCCCAGCTCCGCGGCCAGCAGACGACCGACCGTGGTCTTGCCCGTTCCGGACACACCCATGATCACCACGACCTGATCGGAGCCCACAGCCGCTCACCCTCCTCGGTATTTGTGCACGTCACGTCCATGATGCCGGACGGGTCGGGCGAGAAGGCCACGGGTCGGGACGGCCACCGTCCGTGCGTCAGCCGAGAAAGTCACCGTCCACGTAGACCCACGCACCGTCCAGGCGTACGAACCGGCTGCGCTCATGCAGCTCACCGGGTGTGCCCGCGTCGGTGAAGCGGGCCAGGAAGGTCACGGTGCCGGTGTCATGGAACGCCGTACCCTCGGTCGTGGCCTCGATCGTCAGGCCCGCCCACCGCATCCCGGAGTCGAAGCCCACGCCCGGCGGCCTCGTGTCCGGGTGCCAGGTCCGCAGGAGATACGCCTCATCCCGTACGACGAAGGCCGCGTACCGGGAACGCATCAGCTCCTCGGGCGTCGCGGCCCGGGCCGCCCCGGAGTGGAGGCGGCCGCAGCACTCCCCGTAAGGGACACCCTGACCGCACGGGCAGGGGGTCGTGGCGGTGACGGCGGGTGCGGGGGTGAGCTGGGCGGCGGGTGCCTGAGCGCGGCGTTTGGAGCGTCGTGACATGGGCGCCATTGTCTCTCGGGCCCCGCCCGCCGGGCCCCACGCGCCCCAGCCGCGCTCCTTCGATCCCGATGCGGCGTACATCTATCACCTGTGGATCTACATCAGGTGGAGGGAACGACCCCGTTCTCTACACCCAGCGCAGTACACAGGTCCAGCCCCAGGGGCTGAGTGAATCACTGATTCCGGCGTTGACGATGGATAAGTACACCGGACAGAACTTCCTGCTTTCTCCCGTCTGCCCGGTCTTCGTCCTGCCCGTAACTCGACGGAAGCTTGGTCTCAGGTGGCTACGTTCCTTTATCGACTCGGCCGGGGTGCGTTCCGACGCCGCGGTCTGGTCGCCCTTCTGTGGGTGGCCATACTCGTGGGCATCGGTGGTGCCTCCTCCGTGGCGCCCGCCGCGCCCGAAGACTCCTTCTCCATGCCCGGCACCGAGTCGCAGAAGGCCTTCGACCTGCTGGCCGAGCGCTTCCCGGGTCAGGCCTCCGACGGTGCCACGGCCCGTGTGGTGGTCAAGGCCCCCGAGGGCGTCAAGCTCACCGACGGCGCCGGCAAGGCGCACGTCGACGGCCTGCTCAAGGACCTCGCCGACAACCCGCAGGTCAAGGAGGTCGCCAACCCCTTCGAGGCCAACGCCGTCAGCAAGGACGGCTCGACCGCCTACGCCTCGGTGTCGTACAAGGTCAACGCGCAGGAGCTGACCGACGAGGCTCGTGAGGCGCTCACCAAGTCCACGGACGAGGCGCGCAGCGACGGCTACGCCATCGAGACCGGCGGTGACGCCGTCCAGGCCGAGCCCGAGATGGGCGGCACCGCCGAGCTGATCGGCATGGGCGTCGCGCTCGTCGTCCTGGTCCTGACCTTCGGCTCGCTGGTCGCGGCCGGTATGCCGCTGCTCTCCGCCATCATCGGCGTCGGCATCGGCGTCTCCGGTATCGCGGCACTCGGTTCCGCGCTGGGTCTGTCCGCCACCACCGGAACGCTCGCGACGATGATCGGCCTCGCGGTCGCCATCGACTACGCGCTGTTCATCATCGCCCGCTACCGGGCCGAGATCGCCGAGGGCCGTTCGTACGAGGATGCCGCGGGCCGTGCCGTCGGCACCGCCGGTTCCGCCGTGGTGTTCGCCGGTCTCACCGTGATCGTGGCCCTCTCGGGCCTGGCGGTCGTCAACATCCCGATCCTCACGAAGATGGGCCTGGCCGCCGCGGCCACCGTGGCCGTCGCCGTCCTGATCGCGCTCACCCTCACCCCGGCGCTGCTCGCGTTCGCCGGTAAGAAGGCGCTCAGCCGCAAGGACCGCAAGGCCCTCAAGACCGGCACCGAGCCGAAGAACGCAGGCAAGACCAAGCTCGGCACCCGCTGGGCCCACTTCGTCCTTCGCCGTCCGGTGACCGTGCTGGTCACCGCGGTGCTCGGCCTCGGCGTCATCGCCCTGCCGGCCACGAGCCTCGAGCTCGGCCTGCCGGACGAGGGCAGCGCCGCGCCCGACTCCACGCAGCGCAAGGCGTACGACATCCTGTCCGACTCCTTCGGCGCCGGATTCAACGGTCCGCTGAGCGTCGTCGTCGATGCCAAGGGGGTCGCCGACCCGAAGGCCGCCGCGGAAGAGGTCGGCAAGAAGATCACCGACCAGGGCGGCGCCGCGGCCGTCATCCCGGCCGTGTTCAACAAGGCCGGCGACACCGCCACCATGACCGTGGTGCCCAAGACCGGCCCGAGCGACCCGGCCACCGAGACGCTGGTCCGCGACCTGCGGGACCTCGCGGGTGACATGAAGGCCGAGACCGGCGCCACCGTTCTCGTCACCGGCATGACCGCGATGACGATCGACTTCTCGCAGACGCTCAACGACGCGCTGCTGCCGTACCTCGGCATCATCGTCGGTCTGGCGGTCATCCTGCTGATGCTGGTGTTCCGCTCGATCCTCGTCCCGCTCAAGGCCGCGCTGGGCTTCCTGCTCTCCGTGATGGCCGCGCTCGGCTCCCTGGTCGCGGTCTTCCAGTGGGGCTGGCTCGCCGACGTCTTCGGCGTGGACCAGCCGGGTCCGATCATGTCGATGATGCCGATCTTCATGATCGGTGTGGTCTTCGGTCTGGCCATGGACTACGAGGTCTTCCTGGTGACCCGGATGCGCGAGGCCTACGTGCACGGCGCCTCGCCCGCCGAGGCCATCACCAAGGGCTTCACCCTGGGCGGCCGGGTGGTCGCCGCGGCCGCGGTCATCATGATCAGCGTGTTCTCCGGCTTCATCCTGGAGAACGACGACATGGTCAAGACGATGGGCTTCGGCCTCGCGATCGCGGTCCTCTTCGACGCCTTCGTGGTCCGTATGGCGATCGTGCCCGCGGTCCTGGCACTGCTCGGCCACAAGGCCTGGTGGCTGCCGAAGTGGCTGAACCGCATCCTGCCCAACGTCGACGTCGAGGGCGAGAAGCTCCACAAGGAGCTCGGCGACACCCCGGCGCCCGCGCAGGAGCAGCGCGAGCCCGAGCCCGCCGGAGTCTGATCCGCAGATACCGCACGGTGGCCCGGTCCTGAACATTCAGGACCGGGCCACCGGCGTTTGTCGCGCCCCCTGCCCGTTCGCCGCGCCGTCGCCCGTATGGACGCATAACGTGGCAGATACGGATCTCCCGAGCCGGAATCCCGGGCTGAAGATCCGAGCCGGATCCCCGAAGCAGGAGGCAGAAGCCATGCCCGCATACCCGCTGGGCGCACCGTGCTGGGTCGATGCGATGTTCCCGGACCTCGACGCCGCCAAATCCTTCTACAGCGAGCTCTTCGGCTGGACCTACACCGAGGGCTCGGCGGAGTTCGGCGGTTACACCCAGGCGTTCGCCGACGGCAAGGCCGTGGCCGCCGTCGTGCCGCAGATGTCGGGTATGGAGGAGCAGCCGCCGGCGTGGAGCCTGTATCTGGCGGCGCCCGACATCGAGGCCACGGCGGCCGGGATCAAGGAGAACGGCGGCACCGTCGTCATGGACCCCATGCAGGTCGGCGAGTTCGGCTCCATGGTCGTGGCGCAGGACCCCGGCGGTGTGTTCTTCAGCGTCTGGCAGGCCGGTGCGCACCAGGGCTTCGAGAAGGTCAACGAGCCCGGAGCCTTCTGCTGGGCCGAGGTGACCACCCGTGACCCGGACGCGGCGGACGCGTTCTTCCCCGCCGTCTTCGGCTACAACGCCCAGCGGATTCCCGACGAGACCATCGACTTCACGGTGTGGGACCTGGGCGAGGACCCGGTCCTCGGGCGCTTCAAGATGACGGAGGACTTCCCGCCCGAGGTCCCCTCGTACATCAACATCTACTTCGTGGTCGACGACTGCGACGCCGCCGTCGAGACCGTCCAACGCCTCGGGGGAGAGGTCCACATCGGCCCCATGGGCAGCCCCTTCGGCCGCTTCGCCTCGGTGACGGACCCGCAGGGTGCGGCGTTCTCCGTGATCGACGTGGCGACCATGGAAGGCGATATGCCGGATCTGGGCTGACAGTTCAGGCATACGGTGGGGTGCGGGCCGAGTGAGGCCCGCACCCCACCGCCTTGTGCGGACCCGAAATCCCGTGCACCCGGGGACGATCTCCTTGATCCGATGCATCATGCTTGCCAGGCGCGCCCGCCGATCAAGGCGCCGCGGACCGTACGGCAAGGGGGAACACGGGTGAACCGTTACGAGCGCCACGGCGAACTGCTCCGCCTGCTCGCCGAGCAGCGCCAGCTCGACGTCGAGTCGGCGGCCAAGGACCTGGACGTCTCCGCGGCCACGATCCGCCGCGATCTCGACCAGCTCGCCGAGCAGGGCCTGTTGATCCGCACCCGCGGCGGCGCGATGCCCAACGACGTCACCTACGACCTTCCGCTGCGCTACCGCTACGCCCGCGACTCCGTCGAGAAGGAACGCATCGGCCGGGCCGCCGCCGCACTCGCCACACGCGGCATGGTCGTCGGCATCAACGGCGGCACCACCACCACCGAAGTCGCCCGCGCCCTGGCCGCCCGCCCCGACCTCCTGGAACGTGAACCGTCCGACGGTCCCGCGCTCACCCTGGTCACCAACGCCCTCAACATCGGCCACGAGTTGGCGGTGCGCACCCACATCAAGGTCGTCACCACGGGCGGCGTCGCCATGGCGCAGTCGTACGAACTCGTCGGCCCGCTCGCCGGGTTGATCCTCAAGGAGATACGCCTCGACATCGCCTTCCTCGGTGTCGACGCCCTCGACCCCGAGCGCGGCGCCAGCGCCCGCAGCGAACACGAGGCCAGCATCAACGCCCTGCTCGCGGAACAGGCCGACCGCCTGGTCGTCGTCGCCGACTCCAGCAAGCTCGGCATCCAGGCCTTCGCCCGCATCTGCCCGCCCCAGGCGATCGACACGGTGGTCACGGACGACCGCTCGCCCGAGAAGGCCAAGGTGTTCGAGGAGCGGGGCATGACGGTGATCCAGGCGTAGAGCGTCATCCAGGCATGGAGCGAGATCCGGGTCTGGAGCCTGTCGTGCGGATCGGGCCGGATCGGTCCGGTTCAGTCGACGGGCGGCAGGATGATGCAGGTCGTGGTCGCGTGCGCGATCAGCTTCCCCTGCTCGTCGAGGACCTTGCCCTCGGCGGTGGCGGTACGCCGTCCGGCGTGGATGACGTTGCCCTCGGCAGTGAGGGTCTGGCCGTCGGTGCGGGCGGACCGGATGTAGTTGACCTTGAGTTCGAGCGTGGTGTACCCGGTGCCGGCAGGCAGCGTGGTGTGCACGGCGCACCCCATCGCGGAGTCGAGCAGGGTGGCGGCGATCCCGCCGTGGACGCTGCCGAGCGGGTTGGCGAAGTCCGGGCGGGTGTCGAGCGAGAGGACGATACGGCCGTGCTCGACCTCGTCGAAGCGCATCCCGAGCAGGCGGCCGATGGAGGGCACGTCGGTGGGGCGTTCAGTCTGCACCCAGCGCATCAGTTCCAGGCCGGTCATGGCGGTGAAGTCGGTGGTCGTCACGGTGGTTCTCCTTGCCGGGCGCGGATTCATGGGTCGGCCCCTGCCCCGGGGCTCGACTCGGGGCAGGGGAAGGGTGGTTGATATGCCGGTCAGCCGAGCGGGTTGGCGGTGTCGCGGAGGGTGGCCAGGGCCGGGGCGTACATACGGGCCTTGATGGTGCCGAGGGTGTCGCCGGCCTTGTTCACCTGCGCCTGGGCGAGTTCGACGGCGGTGGTGCGTACGGCGTCCTCGGCGACCGCCCGGTCGACGATGCCGGCGGCCGCGGCGTCGGCGCCGCCGTAGCGGCGTGCGGTGAGCATCGCCTCGTGCGCGGTTCCCGGCGCGAGGCGGGACTGGATCAGGGCGGACATGCCGGGGGTGAAGGGGATGTTGATGTCGGCCTCGGGCAGGCACCAGTAGCCGCGGTCGGCCCGCATCACGCGGAAGTCCTGGGCGAGCGAGAACATCGCGCCGGCCGCGAAGGTGTGCCCTTGCAGCGCGGCCACGGTGACCACCGGCAGCGACAGCATCCGCGCGAAGAGCTCATGGACGGAGACGACGTAGTCCTGGTGCTGGTCGGCATGGGCGAACAGCCAGTCCAGGTCGAGCCCGTTGGAGTAGAACTTGCCGCTTGCGGCGGTCACCAGGGCGCGTGGACCTTCCGCCTTCTCCACCTCGTCCAGCGCGGCGCCGACGGCGGTGAGCCAGTCGGGGTGGAAACGGTTCTCTCCGTCTCCGAGGTCGAGGACGAAGACGTTGTCCTGACGGTCGAGCGAGGGCATGGCGACTCCTTCGGGCATGGCGACTCCTCGGGCAGGTCGGTTGAGGCGAGTTGGGCACGTGGGGCGTGCTGGGCTGGTACGTCATGGCCGCACGGCGGTTACGGCCGGGCTTCCGCCGCGGCATCGGGCCGGTCGCGCAGGGCGTGGCGGAGCAGGTCGTGGATCTCGGCGGCGGCCCCTTCGATCGGAGCGGTGCTCCGTTCGGCGCGGCACATGATCACCGCGCCTTCGACCGCGGCGATGATGAACGCGCCCAGCCGGCGGCTGCGTTCCTCGGTCAGGCCGTGCCGGATGAAGAGGGCCGCGAGGGCCTCCTGCCAGCGGGCGAAGACGGCGGCGGCCGAGCGGGCGAGCTGGGGTGCGTCATCGTTGGTCTCCACGGCCACCGCCACGATCGGGCAGCCGGCCCGGAACTCGCTCTCCACGAGCCGGTCGCGCCACAGCACGAAGAACGCGTCGACGGCCTCCACCGGATCATCCGCCCGCATGGCGGCGTCGATCAGGCCCGCGATGAAGTCCCCTGCCAGCGCCACCGCTTCGTCGATGAGCTGCGTCCGCCCGCCGGGGAAGTGGTGATACACCGAGCCCCTGGGGGCGCCGCTGTGGGCGAGCACCCGGTCCACGCTGGTCGCGCTCGCCCCGTACTCACGCAGCAGAGCGGCTGCACTGAGGACCATCCGGTCACGGCTGTCACTTCTGCGCGGACTCACGCACCCTCCCCCTTCCGGCGGCGCGGCACCCCCTGCGGGCTACCTGTCGGTAACTTATGGGCTATGGCATAGAACATGCAAGAGGTGGATTTGACCGGAGGCTGCCTCCGTTTTACGCTCGGCCGTATACGGAGGCTGCATCCGTTTTTTGCTGCGGCCGCAGGATCACCGGACATCGGAGCGCGTATGAACGTCGACGGGCAGCAGGGGCGCAGGCCCCGTGCCGACGTCCAGCGCAATCGTGCGGCTCTCCTGGAGACGGCTCAGCGGCACTTCCTCCAGTACGGGGTCGGCACCTCCCTGGAAGCGGTGGCCAAGGAGGCGGGTGTCGGACCCGCCACGCTCTACCGGCACTTCCCCACCCGGGAGGCGTTGCTCGCGGCTGTGCTGCAGACGCGCTCCGAGGAGTTCGTGGCCCGCCGGGCGGACATCGAGCAACTCGGGGATGCCGCCGAGGCGTTGGAGCGGTGGCTGCGGGCGATGGAGGAGTACCTCAGCGCCTACAGCGGACTGCCGGATCCGCTGATGGCCGCGGCTCGGGCCCAGGATCCGGACAACCCCCTCACGATTCCCTGCGACGTCCTCATCGCCGCCACGGATGCGTACGTGCGGGCCGCGCAGCGCGCGGGGCGCGTGCGCGCGTCGGTGCGGGGGCACGACCTGTTCCTCGCGGCCTGTTCCGTTGCCTGGATCAAGGGCACCGGCACCGAGGAGACATCGGTCGACCGTCTCCGCGCGCTCATCGCGAGCGGCTACCGCGAGCGGGACACCCAGGCGTAAGACCGCCACGCGCCGGGGCCACGGGTCGGCGCACCGCCACACAGCCACCACATCGCGCCGCCCCTCATGGGGGCAGCGCAACCTCCTGAGGGACGAATCATGAAAATTACTGTCATAGGTGCAGGCGCCATCGGCGGGAACCTCGCCGTCAAGCTCAGCGCGGCCGGTCACGACGTCCAAGTCACCGGCGCCCGCGGCCATGGGAGTGTCCCGGCCGAGGTGCTGGAGTCGGGGGCCCGCGCGGCGGAGCCGGCCGACGCCGTCCAGGGCCGCGACGTCATCATCCTGGCCACCCCTTTCGGGGTCGCGGGGGAGCTGGCCGACCTGTTCGCCGCGGTCCCCGAGGGGACCGTGGTCATCGACACCTCGAACTACTACCCGCACCTCAACGGGCAGGTCGAGGCCGTCGACAACGGCGAGGTGGAGAGCGTGTGGAACGCCCGTCAGCTGGGGCGCCCCGTGGTCAAGGCGTGGAACGCCGCCCTGGCCGGGACGCAGCGCACCCGGGGCCTTCCGGCCGGAACCCCCGGCCGCATCGCCCTCCCCGTCGCCGCCGACTCCGCGCGGGCGCGGCACGTGGCCATGCGACTCGTGGACGACACCGGCTTCGACCCCTACGACGCGGGCGTCCTGGCCGACTCCTGGCGCCAGCAGCCCAACAGCCCCGCCTACTGCACCGAGTTGACCCTCGACCAACTGCCGGCGGCCCTGGCCGCAGCCGACCGGGTCAAGGACACGGCCGTCCGCGACAGCGTTCCGGAGCGCCTCGCCGCCCTCCCTGCCGGCTTCACGCTGGACGATGTCGTCCAGATGAACCGCGCCGCCCACCGCTGACCGGCATCGGCCACGGCACGGACAGCCGGCGATACGCAGGACGACCCAGGCGCACGGGCCCGTCTCCCCCTGGGGAGACGGGCCCGTATGGTTCGGTCACACCGCTCAGTACGTGGTGGGCAGGTGCTTGTAGCAGTACTGGGGATTGAACCAGTGACCTCTTCCGTGTCAGGGAAGCGCTCTCCCGCTGGGACACAGCGCGCCGTCCAGTCCTTCCAGAAGGACCGCGGCCTGGTGGTGGACGGCATCGTCGGCCCCGACACA
>NZ_JAAKZW010000128.1 GCF_011044995.1 Streptomyces mesophilus
GCCGTACGCCGGGGGCATCGTGCCGTACGCCGTGTCATAGGAGGGCTGCTGCTCGGGGTGGTTGCCGCTCTGGCGGTAGCTCTCGGTCATGCCTTTGAGCTTTGCCCCGGATCATGAGAGCTTCCTGAGGGGGTGCTGAGAAGCCCGGCAGAACCCCGTATGCCCGATATAAGGGAAGCCCTTCGGTGAGCAGGTGGCTCAGCCCTGCTCTGCCGCGCACACCTCCTTGGCCACCTCGGCGAAGGCGCAGACCTTCGCCGAGGCATCCGTCCCGCGCCACAGGAGCCCGTACTCGAGGGGCCCGAGGTCGTCGAACGGGATGTAGACCAGGTTGGGGCGCGGGTAGTAGACCGCCCCCTGGGCGACGGCGACCGTGACACCCTCGCCCGCGGCGACCAGGGCGAGCAGCTCCTGCCAGTACCGGGTCACCGCCGAGCGCCGGACGGGCCGGCCGCTCGGTGTACGGGCCGGGATCAGCGAGTCCCGGAAGAGGACCGGCATCCCCTCCATCATCACGACCTCCTCCTCGGCGAGGTCCTCGACCGACACCGTCGTACGGCGCGCAAGGCGGTGCCCACCCGACACGGCGAGCACCCGGGCGTCGCGCAGCAGCACCGGGCCGACCGTCAGATCCGGCTCGTCCACCGGCAACTCGGTCAGCTGTACGTCGAGTTCACCCCTGCGCAGGGGACCGAAGTGGTCCGACAGATGGATCTCGCGGATCTGCACCTCGCACAGGGGATAGCGCTCGCGGAGCACCTCCGAGACCCGCATGACCGTCTCGCCGGCCAGCGGGCTGGAGAAGCCCACGCGCAGCACGCCCGCCGTGCCGCGGGCGGCCTCGGTGACGCGCGCGAGGGCGTCGAGCACGCCCTGGTGGTGCGGGGCGACCTCGGTGCGCAGCTGGTGGCCGAGCGGGGTGAGCGTCACGCGGCGGCTGGAGCGTTCGAACAGCGGGGCGCCGACGCGGCGTTCCAGCGTCCTGGTCATCTGGCTCACCCGGGCCCGTGAGATGAGCAGCCGTTCCGCTGTCCGGCCGAAGTGCAGTTCCTCGGCCAACACCAGGAACGTGTGCAGCTCTTGCCAGTTCATCCGCCACCCCCGTGATCGTTAAGCGCACCTTACCGAGGGGTGAGCACTTCGCCGTTGATCGCGGACTTGCCCCGCCAGCACACTGATCGGCGTCACAGGGCCGACAGCCTGGCCCACCCCCCATGCAAGGACCGCCGCGGGAACCCCGGGCGGCTCCGTGCTGCCTCCTGCGCGGCGGAATATCCGCGTATCCGCGCATAAAACAGAACCGAAGGAAGCGAGGACTCCGATGTCCCGTCACAGCGCCGACCGGCGCCCACCTCAGCCCCCTCGAGCACCTCAGCCACCCCAAGCACCTCAGGCCCAGACCCCCGACCCCCGAAGATGGCTGGCGCTCACCCTGCTCGTGGCGTCCTTCTTCATGGTCATCGTCGACTCCCAGATCGTGATGCTGGCCCTGCCCGCCATCGAGACGGAACTCGGCTTCGCGCCCGGCGGCGTCCAATGGGTCATGAGCGCCTACCTGTTGAGCTTCGGCGGACTGCTGATGTTCGGCGGCCGTACCGCCGATCTGCTCGGCGGACGCCGGATGTTCCTCCTCGGCACGGCGCTGTTCGGTGTCGCCTCCGTCCTCTGCGGTCTCGCCTGGACCGACGAGGTCCTGATCACCGCCCGTGTCGTCCAGGGCGTGGCCGCCGCGGTGATGACGCCGACCGCCATGGCCGTCCTGATGCACACCTTCGCGGAGGGCCCCGAGCGCAACAAGGCGCTCGGTATCTGGACCGGTATCGGCGCGTTCGGCGCCACCGCCGCGCTGCTGATCGGCGGACCCATCACCGACGGCCTCGGCTGGGAGTGGATCTTCTACATCAACGTGCCGGTCGTGGCCGCCGTCCTGCTGTTCGGCCCCAAGCTGCTGCGCCAGACCCCGGTGCAGCCCGGCCGCCGCCGCTTCGACCCGGCCGGCGCGGTCACCATCACGGCCGCCATCGCCCTGCTCGTATACGCCGTGTCGGAGGCGCCGCTGGTGGGCTGGGGCAGCGGGCAGACGGTCTGGATGCTGATCGCCGCGGCCGTCCTCTTCGTCCTCTTCACCGTGATCGAGGCCCGGTCGAAGGCGCCCCTGGTGCCACTGCGGATCTTCCGCTCGCCGACCGTCGTCGGCGGCAACATCCTGATGGCCATCGTCGCCATGGCGGTGTACGGAGGCGCGCTCATCACCTCCCTGTACGCCCAGCAGGTCCTCGGCTACAGCGCCGTGAAGTTCGGCCTCAGCACCGCGGTCTACGCGGTCATGTCGATCATCGGCGCGAACGTCAGCGCCCGCCTCGTCGCCAAGGTCGGCTACAAGCCGATCGCGATCACCGGTATGGCGCTGCTCTCCGGCGGCCTGCTGCTCCTGACGCAGATCGACCCCAACGGCGGCTACTGGAGCGACCTGTTCTTCGGTCTCGTCATCTTCGGCTCCGGCATCGGCAGCACGAATGTGGCGGCCTCGATCGCCTCGCTCACGGGCGCAAGGCCCGAGGAGTCGGGCCTGGTGTCGGGCATCAACAACGCGGTGTTCCAGATCGGCGCCGCGCTCGGCATCGCCATCGCCTCGTCGGTGGCCTTCGCGTACACGACGGGCACGGATGCGGCCGGCCTCAACGACGGCTTCCAGGCGGGCTTCCTGGCCACCGCGGTGTTCGCGCTGGTCGGGCTCGTCACGGCGCTGCTCCTGCTCCTTCACCGGTCCTCGGGACAGACCGGGACGCCGGCCGGGGCGCCTCAGGAGGAGTCCGCACAGCGGGTGCCGGTCGGGCACTGACGGCAGGAGCTGAAGCGTCGGGGTCCCGTTCCGCCCTGTCCTGGGGGCGGGGCCCCGACGTGCCGGGCGGGTGGCTCAGTTGCCCGATGGTCCGGGCAGCCGGCTCAGTTGCAGCCGCAGGACTGCCGAATGACCAGCCGCGCGGGGAACTGACGCAGCCGCTCCCGGCGTGAACCGGCGACCCGCAGGGCGTCGTCGAGCACCAGGTCGACGGCCGCCCGCGCCATGGCCGGGCGGTCCGAGGCGACCGTGGTCAGCGGCGGGTCCGTCAGGCCCGCTTCCTTGACGTCGTCGAAGCCCGCCACGGCCAGCTCGCCGGGCACGTCGATCCGCAGCTCACGGGCCGCGCGCAGGACGCCGATCGCCTGGTCGTCGGTCGCGCAGACGAGCGCCGGCGGGCGGTCGGGTCCGGCGAGCAGCGAGAGCGCGACCTGGTAGGCGTCATAGCGGTTGTACGGAGCCTCGAAGAGGCGGCCCTCCGTGGAGATGCCCGCCTCCTTCATCGCAAGCCGCCAGCCCTCGACGTGATCGGTGACCGGGTCGCCGACGACCGGGGTCCCCTCCGTACCGCCGAGACAGGCCACGTACGGATGACCGTGCTCGAGAAGGTGACGCGTCGCGAGCTGCGCTCCGCCGACGTCGTCCGTGACCACCGCGACATCGTCGATCGCGTCGGGCCTGCGGTGCAGGAGCACCACCCGGGCGTCCCACGCGTCGATCTCGGTCGCCGCGTGCTCGCTGGGGCCCTGGCTGACCAGGATCAGGCCGGAGACCCGCATCCCGAGGAAGGCCCGCAGATAGTGCACCTCGCGCTCGTCGAGGTAGTCGGAGTTGCCGACCAGGACCATCTTTCCGCGCTCGGCGGCGGCCTGTTCGACGGCGTGCGCCATCTCCGCGAAGAACGGCTGGCGCGCGTCCGGCACGATCATGCCTATGAGGTCCGTACGGCGGGACGCCATCGCCTGCGCCACCCGGTCCGGGCGGTAGCCCAGCTCCTTGATGGCGGCGAGTACCCGCTCGCGCGTGGCCGGGGCGACCGGCCGGGGACCGTTGTTGATCACATAGCTCACGACGGCGGTGGAAGTCCCCGCCAGTCGCGCCACATCGTCCCGCGTCACCTTGGCCACGCGCGGCAGTCTACGCGGGAAGAGTCACCTCTTGGCAGGCCGTACGTCAGCTTCCGTACGCTCGTCCGACAGCGCCCGGACAGGCTCGGAGCCCTTGTCCGCGTTGGCCCCTGCCTTGGCGGCCGCCTCCGCCGCGCGCTCGCCCTTGTCCGCCTTCTCCGGCGTAACAAAGCGATAACCGACGTTCCGGACCGTTCCGATCAGCGCCTCGTGCTCCGGTCCGAGCTTCGCCCGCAGCCTTCGTACGTGGACATCGACCGTCCTCGTACCGCCGAAGTAGTCGTAGCCCCAGACCTCCTGGAGCAGCTGGGCGCGGGTGAAGACCCGGCCCGGGTGCTGCGCCAGGTACTTCAGGAGCTCGAACTCCTTGAAGGTCAGGTCGAGGACCCGGCCCTTGAGCTTCGCGCTGTAGGTGGCCTCGTCCACCGAGAGGTCACCGTTGCGGATCTCCATCGGGGAGTCGTCGCCGGTGAGGTTCTGGCGGCCCATCGCGAGCCGGATCCGCGCCTCGACCTCGGCCGGACCTGCCGTGTCGAGGAGGACGTCGTCGATGCCCCAGTCCGCGGTGACCGCGGCGAGACCGCCTTCGGTCACCACGAGGATGAGCGGGCAGCCGGGTCCGGTGGACCGCAGGAGCTGGCACAGGCTGCGGACCTGCGGCAGATCACGGCGGCCGTCGATCAGGATGACGTCGGCACCAGGGGTGTCGACGAGAGCGGGGCCTTCGGCGGGGGCCACCCGCACGTTGTGCAGCAGCAGGCCGAGGGCGGGAAGCACCTCCGTCGACGGCTGGAGGGCGTTGGTCAGGAGCAGCAGAGAACTCATCGCCGCTCACCTGCCTCGGCCTCGGTCGTATGACGGTCGTGCACGTTTCGCTCGCCCATAACGTCTGGTTCCTCCTCGGTCCCTGCGAGGACGTTTACGGCACTGCTGGTGTTGCTCGTTACCGCTGGCGGGTCCCGCGCCCTGGGCCCGCCGTGCTCACCTGCCGGACAAGGGTTCAACCCTTAAACCCTGCAGAAAAGCACAAAAGGACCCGGGGGCTACGCTGCCCGGATCCTCCGAGAAGGAGAATAGCTCACATGAGTTCACCTCCGGCAGGTCAAACGGCGCGATCTTCTGTGCTACCGATCACGCGGGGGAGGCGGCGCACCACGCTGCGTACGGCGGACGGGGTGGCCATCGAGGCGGCGTACGAGCCGTGTGCGAAGGGGCCGAGCGACCTCGCGATCGTCGTGGCCCACGGGTTCACCGGCGGTCTGCTCAAGCCCCATGTACGGCGGGCCGCGGGGGTGTTCACCCAGTTCGGAGCCGTGATCACCTTCTCCTTCCGGGGCCACGGCCGCTCCGGCGGACGCTCCACGGTGGGTGACCGCGAGGTGCTCGATCTCGCGGCGGCCGTCGAGTGGGCCCGCTCGCTCGGCTGCACCCGCGTCGTGACCGTCGGCTTCTCGATGGGCGGCTCGGTGGTGCTCCGGCACGGCGCGTTGCACGGGGGGCGCACGGAAGCGCGCCCTGACGCGGTGGTCTGCGTCAGCGCCCCCGCCCGCTGGTACTACCAGGGCACCCCCTCGATGCGTCGCCTGCACTGGCTGATCACCCGCCGTACGGGCCGCGCGGTCGGCCGCCACGTCCTGCGCACCCGCATCCACCACAAGGACTGGGACCCGGTCCCGCTCTCCCCGGTCGAATCGGTCCCGCTCCTGGCCCCGACCCCGCTCTTGGTGGTCCACGGCGACAGGGACCCGTACTTCCCGCTCGACCATCCCCGGATGCTGGCGGGGGCGGCACCCGGCGTGGAGCTGTGGCTGGAACCCGGCATGGGCCACGCGGAACACGCGGCGAGCGAGGAGCTGTTGGGGCGGATCGGGGAGTGGGCAACCACTGGCAGATCTTTCAGCCCCTCCGGCGTTTGAGGAGATCCGAACGAAGTTCGGATGCGGGGTCTGGGGCGCAGCCCCAGTTTCGGGAAGGGGCGGGTAGGGGAAAACGAACGACCCACGGAGAGGGAACCATGACGACCACCGTCATCACGAACATCGGGAACCTGGTCACCAACGACCCCGAGCGAGGCACCGGCCCCCTGGGCCAGATCCAGGACGCCGCCGTCGTCCTCGATGGCGAGACCGTGGCGTGGGTCGGCCCCACAGCGAACGCCCCCGCCGCCGACGAGGCGTACGACGCCCAGGGCCGAGCCGCCATCCCCGGCTTCGTGGACTCCCACTCCCACCTGATCTTCGCCGGCGACCGCACCCAGGAGTTCAACGCCCGCATGGAGGGCCGCAGTTACGAGGCGGGCGGCATCCGGACCACGGTGAAAGCCACCCGCGCCGCCACCGACGAGGAACTCGAGGCGAACCTCGTCCGCTACCTCGCCGAAGCCCGGAGGCAGGGCACCACCACCTTCGAGACCAAGTCCGGCTACGGCCTGACCACCCACGACGAGGCCCGCGCCCTGCGGATCGCGAGCCGGCACACCGACGAGGTGACCTACCTCGGCGCCCACATCGTGAGCCCCGACTTCGCCGACGACCCGGCGGCCTACGTGGACCTCGTCACCGGCGAGATGCTCGACGCCTGCGCCCCGTACGCCCGGTGGATCGACGTCTTCTGCGAGAAGGGCGCCTTCGACGGCGACCAGGCCCGAGCCATCCTCACCGCGGGCCGGGCGAAGGGCCTCATGGCGCGCGTGCACGCCAATCAGCTCACGTACGGCCCCGGCGTCCAGCTCGCCGTGGAGCTCGACGCCGCGTCCGCCGACCACTGCACCCACCTCACCGACGAGGACGTGGCCGCGCTCGCGGGCGGCAACACCGTCGCGACGCTGCTGCCGGGCGCCGAGTTCTCCACCCGCGCCCAGTGGCCCGACGCCCGCCGGCTGCTCGACGCCGGGGCCACGGTCGCGCTCTCCACGGACTGCAACCCCGGCTCGTCGTTCACGTCCTCGATGCCGTTCTGCATCGCCCTGGCCGTACGCGATATGCGGATGACCCCGGACGAGGCCCTGTGGTCCGCGACCGCGGGCGGTGCGCAGGCGCTGCGCCGCACGGACGTCGGCCGGCTGACCCCGGGCGCCCGCGCGGACCTCGCCCTGCTCGACGCCCCGAGCCATGTCCACCTCGCGTACCGCCCGGGCGTCCCCCTCGTCCGTACCGTCTGGCAGCGCGGACAGCAGGTGCCCGCCTAGCGGGCCGCGAAGCGGCAGATGCCGCCCAGCGGGCCGCAGCGGCGCCAGGAGCGCCCACAAAGGCGTCAGGCGCCCCCCGAACGAACGGGGGGCGCCTGAGGAAACCTGGAGAGCCGCAGCTCACTCCTCGACCGTCAGCCCCTTGCGGAGGCGCCCGAGCGTGCGCGAGAGCAGCCGGGAGACGTGCATCTGCGAGATGCCCAGCTCCTCGCCGATCTCGGACTGCGTCATATTGGCCACGAAGCGCAGCGAGAGGATCTTGCGGTCACGCGCCGGCAGGGACGCGATCAGCGGCTTCAAGGACTCGACGTACTCGATGCCTTCGAGCCCGTGGTCCTCGTAACCGATGCGGTCCGCGAGCGCACCCTCGGAGTCGTCCTCCTCGGGCTGGGCGTCGAGCGAGCTCGCGGTGTACGCGTTGCTCGCGGCCATGCCCTCGACGACCTCGTCCTTGCTGATGTCGAGCCGCTCGGCCAGCTCGCCCACGGTGGGCGCGCGGTCGAGTTCCTGCGCGAGCACGTCCCCGGCCTTGGCCAGGTCGAGCCGCAGCTCCTGCAGCCGGCGCGGTACGCGCACGGACCACGAGGTGTCGCGGAAGAAGCGCTTGATCTCACCGACGATGGTCGGCATCGCGAAGGTCGGGAACTCGACGCCACGGCTGAGCTCGAAGCGGTCGATCGCCTTGATCAGGCCGATGGTGCCGACCTGGATGATGTCCTCCATCGGTTCGCTGCGCGAACGGAAGCGGGAGGCGGCGAACTTCACCAGGGCGAGGTTGAGTTCCACGAGTGTGTTGCGGACGTACGCGTACTCGTGCGTGCCTTCCTCGAGCGTCTCGAGGCGGGCGAAGAGCGTCTTCGACAGGGCGCGTGCGTCCTGCGGGGCCACTTCGTCGTACGGCGGGATCTCGGGAAGATCCGAGAGATCCGCCAGATCTGTGAGCTCCTCGGCGGTCTCCTCGGCGGACGGGGCTGCGTGGGGGGCCGCCGTGGCGCGGGGAGCGGGGATATGGGGTTCGGTGTCGATGTGGTCCGGTGGGGGTGTCGACGTCGCTTTGCGGGTAGGCGATGCGTCGAGCCGGGGTGACATGGTGTCCTCCATCGTTCTCGGCGTACGGCTGCCGATGCCAATGTGCGGGTTGCGGTGTGCGGCGCCTCCGTAGCCGGCCGTCGTGAACAGGTCTTCTTCTAGGCCTACCCGTTTTCCTCACTGCCTCGCAAGTGCGATTGCGTCCTAATTGTCCGATATCCGGTGGTTGTTCGGGTACCCGGAGTCGTTCGGAAGGCGTATGTTCAGAGAGGTCAACCACCAGCTCGGGACGCAGCGGAAGAGGAGCGGCATGGACCGCGGCACAGTCGGCAGCGCACATCGGGGCCGGCTTCAGGTCGGCGTGTGGAGCGAGGGCGCCAGTGCCGTCTTCGCGCCCGCGGGCGAACTTGATCACCACACCGCGGATCTCCTGCGTGAACCGCTCGAGCAGGCCATCGCCGAGGGGGTGACCAGGCTCGTCGTGGACTGCTCACGGCTGGAGTTCTGCGACTCGACCGGGCTCAACGTGCTGCTCGGCGCCCGTCTGAAGGTCGAGGCCGAAGGCGGCGGTGTCCACCTCGCGGCGATGCAGCCGGTGGTGGCCAGGGTGTTCGAGATCACGGGAGCGGAGGCGGTTTTCACCGTGCATCCCACCCTCGAGGCCGCGCTCAGGGAGTGATCGGACGGCCCGCCGTGACCGGCCGGAAGCCGTCCCGTGACCGGTGCGTCATCTGCATCACATTTTCCGTAGCGAAAAAGTGGGTGTTCGTACCGTCTGGGCGGGCAGGAGACGCATCGGAACCCGTTGGATGCGACAGGACAAGAACGTGCGGGGCCGTGGCCCCTGGTAACTACGACTGGTGAATCGGTGAGGTGAAGCGCTGATGAGCACCACCCGGCCCCTCTCGCCGGGCGACCGCGGTCCGGAGTCCGGTGCCGCCGGCCCGGCTGCGGATGCAGCGCCCGCCCGCCGTCAGGTGCGCAGGCTCAGCCTCGCGGGCGAGAGCGGCGTCGTGCCCCTCGCGCGTGACTTCACTCGGCAGGCCCTGCACGAATGGGGCTGGCTGCCCGCCGCGAGCGCCGACCGCCGTGCCGCCGCCGAGGACGTCCTCCTGGTCGTCTCCGAGCTCGTCACCAACGCCTGTCTGCACGCCGAGGGCGCCCGCGAGCTGTGGATCGGCAGCGACGGCAAGGTCCTGCGCCTCGAGGTCTCGGACCAGGGCGCGGGCAACCCGGCCCCCCGCACCCCGCATCGCGCGGGCCGCCCCGGCGGTCACGGCATGTTCATCGTCCAACGCCTCTGCCTCGACTGGGGCGTTGTGCGCACACCGGGGGTGTCGGGCAAGACGGTGTGGGCCGAACTCGCCTCACCCGTATAAGGGTTTCACACCTTCCCGATCGTGCCGCTCGAACCCTTTTCCGTACGAAAATGAGGGTCTCCGAGCCTAAAAGCGCAGGTCAAAGGCCTCCACCAAACCGCCTCGTTGTTTGTCTTCCCATGTCTTGGCCCCGGGCGTACCTTGAGCGCCCAATCTGATGTGTCGTCAGTAACTTGCAGGGGCGAGGCCCCGAGTGCCGACGGCCTTCAACTCCCGGCATGAGGGGAATTCGAGGTGTCGTACCAGAAAAGCGCCGCCGCGCTTATAGCCGCGGCCTTGGCCGGCTCGGCGGTACTGCTGGCCGCCCCCGCTGCTCACGCCACCGTGGTGGACGTCAATTACGACTGCAAGACGCCGATCGGTCCGAAGAGCGCCGTCTCTCCGGTCGACATCAAGGCAGAGAAGGCCGGCAGCGGCTACAAGATCACGATGACGTTCAACAAGGGTGTCTCGTCCAGCCCGATCGCTCTGGAGAAGGGCGTCATGAAGCCCAGCGCCCAGATCAAGCTGGGCGGTGCCGAAAGCGGCACGATCAAGGTCTCGGCGGGCGGCAACCCCGAGGCCATTCCGGCGAACGCGCCGATCAAGATCCACCCGATGACCGGTACGTACACGCCCAAGGGCAGTGGCAAGGTCACCTTCACCGCGGGGACGCTCACCATCTCGGCGATGTCGACCACCACCACGTGCACGGCGAAGAACAACCCCAAGCCGTCCCTGGAAATGGACGTCAAGGGTTCGGGCGGTGGCGGTTCGACGGGTGACGCCGGATCCAGCGGCGAGTCGCAGAGCGCGCCGGACGGCGGCTCGGAACTGCCGCAGACCGGCCCCGAGGACTCGGCGGTCGCGCTCGGCACGCTCGGCGGCACGGTGCTGCTCGTCGGTGCGGGCGGCGTTCTGTGGCTGACCCGGCGCAACCAAGCGGTCCGCCGGTAGGTCAGAGGTGGTGGTCACACCGTCAGGGGTGGTCACACCAACGCACCCGTAGGGCAACGCACTTGGAGCCGCCGATGCTGTCCGCTCACCGCACCGCCGCCGTATGCCTGCTGGCCGTGGCAGGCCTGCTCGGCCTGCCCGCGGGCAGTGCGGTGGCGGACACACCGGCGGACGGACCCACCTGGTCCATCGCCCCGTCCTCCGGCAGCGGCACCCGCGCTGCCGAGGACGGGCGCCCCTACTTCTACATGGAGGGGGCGGCGGGCACCGTCCTCGAGGACACCGTCACGGTGACCAACCCGGGCGCCGAGCCCACCACGGTGAAGCTGCGGGCCGCGGAGGCGTACAACCGCGCGGACGGTTCCTTCGCGGTGCGTGACACCAAGGGCGCCAAGAAGACGCAGGACGCGGGGAGCTGGCTGAGCTTCGCGGACGACGAGGTGAAGATCCCGCCGCGCACCGCCGCCAGGGTGCCGTTCTCGGTGGCGGTGCCGGACGGTGCGATGCCCGGTGACCATCCCGCCGCGGTCATCGCCCAGGTCGGCGAGCGCAAGCTGGGAGTGCGGGTGCATCTGCGGGTGAGCGGTCCGACGCTGTCGGCGGTCACGGTCGAGGATGTGGCCATCGAGGGTGACAGCATCGCGTACTCCCTGGTCAACCGCGGCAACACGGTGCTCGCGCCGAAGCTCGCGGTGCACGCCGAAGGTCTCTTCGGCGAGGTGCTCGACCGCGCCGCGCGCCCGCTGCCGGTGGAGCTCCTGCCCGGCCGCAAGGTGACGCTGCGCGAACCGTGGACGGACCGTCCCGCCTTCGATTCGGTACGGGTGGAACTCACGGTCTCGGCGGACGGCGCCGCCAAGGACAGCCGGGCCGCCGAGGTGCGCCTGGTGCCCTGGGCCGCGGTGGCGGGCGCTGCGGCGCTGGTCGCCGGGTTCGCGGGGCTCGTGGTCTTCGTCGTACGGCGCAGACGCGCGGTCGACGCGTTCAAGGCAGAGCTCCAACCACAGGACGGACAGCGCGCGTCGGTTTCCGCAGGGCCGGTTTCCGTAAGGACGGATTCGGCAGAGACGGTCTCCGCAGGGACGGATTCCGCAGGGACGGTCTCCGCAGAGACGGTCTCCGCAGGGACGGGAGAGATCAAGTGAACGTCGACCGTTGCCGCTCGAAGTGGCTGAGCCCCTTGGCGGCCGCACTCCTCGCAGCGCTGGCGTTCGTCACGCTTGTGCCGCAGAGCGCCACCGCGGCCGAGAAGCCGTCCCTATCCGTCGACAAGGAGGAGGCGGGCAAGGGCGGTGACGTCACCGTCAGCGGCAAGGGCTGGAAGCCCGGCGCCCTGATCACGATCCTGATCTGCGGCCAGAACATGATCGGCGGCACCCCGAGCTGCGCCAACTCCGAAGGCGTGGCCATCAATACGAACGCCAAGGGCGAGTTCAAGCAGAAGGTCCCGGTCGCCGAGCCGCCGAAAGCCTGCCCCTGCGTGATCCATGTGGCGACCGTGACGGGCGAGAAGTCCACGGCCCAGATCCCCTTCAAGGTCGCCGGCCACCCGGTCAAGGCGCTGCCCGACCGGACCACCGGCGGCAAGCTCGCCGTGCTCGCCGCGCCCCGCTTCGAGGGCGACAGCGGCATCCTCAACTGGTTCGGCTCCCCGCAGAGCCGCAAACTCGTCGTGACCATGGGCAACTTGGGCTCCGCACCCGTCAAGGACCCCGTCTTCAAGGTCGGCACCTCGCACGGCGTCTTCGCGCCGCAGTGGGAGGAGCAGCAGTGGAAGGGCACCATCGCCCCCGGCCAGAAGGCCCAGGTCGAACTGTCCGTCCAGCTCGACGCCGGCGCACACGGCGACTATCTGGTCTCCCTCCAGTACGGCAGCAAGGTGCTCGCCGAGCAGCCGTGGGGCGTGCCCAGGCCGTGGGGCGTGACGCTGTTCTGGATCCTGCTCTGCATCGTCGTACCGGCCGCCGTGTTCCGTATCGGCATGGCCGTCGTCGACCGGGTCCGCCCGCGCCGCAAGGGCAACAAGTCACGGCGGCTCGCCGAGGTCACGGCGAAGCTGCCGAAGGTGCTCAGGCCGACGACGGGCGTCGGCGGCGAGCACAAGAAGCCGCGCACACCGCGGCGCCCGGGGGCCGATCCGGACGCGACGGCCCCCGTACCCACCCAGAACTCCGCGGCGGCCACGAACGGGACCGGCACCACCGCCGGCCTGCCGTGGTTCACCCCGGACACCGCGCCGGGTGTACCGGCACAGCAATCCGCACCGCAAGAGAACCGCCCCAATCCATCAGCTTCATCCGAGAGGAAGGGCACTACGTGAACACTCAAAGGAGAGTGAGCGCGCTGGGCGTCGCGCTCATGCTCGGCGGCGCGGGCATCCTGCTGACCGCGGCTCCCGCACAGGCGGCCGAGTCGACCTGGAAGGCCAAGTGCACGCCGAGCATGGGCTCGGACCCGATCGAGGGCACCGGCATCGCCGACATCACGGCTCCGGCCGAGGCGAAGGTGGGCGACGAGATCGAGGTGACCTGGAAGTTCGTCCAGGCCGCGTCGAAGAACCCCGACATCATCGACCTGCCCGCGGACTCGCTGCTTCCGACCGGAACGGTCAAGGCGGCGGGCGCGCAGACGGCCGACGTCAAGCTGGAGGGGCCGCGCAAGAACCCGGCGATCCCCAAGGGCGGCGATATGAAACTCGCCGACATGAAGGGCAAGTTGAAGCTCACGGCGCCCGGCGATCTCACCCTCACGCCGGACGTGTACAACATCAACGCCAAGGTCATGGGCATGAACGTGGACACCAAGTGTGTCCCGCTCGAGAAGGTGCCGACCGCGCTCACCATCAAGGTCACGGGCGAGCCCGCCCCGACCACGGGTGGCAGCAACAACGGCGGTACGACCTCGACCGGCGGTACGACGTCCACGGGCGGTACGACGTCGACAGGCGGCGGTGACAACGGCGGCACGACGTCCACCGGCGGCGGTGACAACGGCGGTACGACCTCGACCGGCGGCGCCGCGGGCGGTGGCGGCGGTGGGACCGACTTCCCGGGCAAGGAGGTCGCCACGACGTTCCAGTGCTCCTCACCTGGTCCGACGGAGCCGCTGAACGGCAAGGCAACCGTCAACGCCAAGAAGAGCGGCGACAGTTACGCCCTCACGGTCAAGCTGGGCAAGGGCGTGATGAACTCTCCGGCGGATCTGCCGGCCGGCGCGATGAAGGCGTCGATGCAGATCAAGGTCAGCGGGGACGACAACGGTTCGGTCAAGGTCGCGGGAAAGCCGAACCCGGCGCCGATCAAGAACGGCGAGCCGGTCAACCTCGAGGACATGACCGGTACGTACAAGCCCGGTGCCAAGGGCAAGGCGGAACTCAGCCCCGGTGACATGACGATCGACGTCAACCTCGGCGGTCAGAACATCCCCGTCAAGTGCAAGGCGACCAAGACGGCCGTCTCGCTCACGCTGGAGACCGAGGACGCAGGCGGTGTCGCCGGTGGCGGCGACGCGGCCGGCGGTGCGGCGGGCGGCTCCCCGGCCTCCGGCGGCGGCCTCGCCGAGACCGGCGCCGAGTCCGACGGCGCCCTGCGCGCCCTCGGCCTGGTGGCCGGCACGGTGATTCTGCTGGGCGGCGCGGTCTTCACGTTCATGCCGCGGCGGCGTACGCAGTAAGTAGTGGTCCAACGGTGCCGGATGGGCTGACATTTCAGCCCGTCCGGCGCTTGAGGACATCCGAGCGAAGCTCGGATACGGGGTCCGGGGCGGAGCTCCGGTTTCGGGAAGGGGCGGGCAGGGGAAAAGGAAGCCCGGACCTCAACCAGTGTGCTCCCGCAGCCACCCCACCACCGCATCCCGCACGGCCTCCGACGACAACAGCCCCGCCCCATGCGCGGACCCGGACACCGTACGCACCGTCACATCCCCAAGCCCCTTGCCCAGCGCGGCAGTCGCCAGATCACGCGAATGCGCCGCCGGCACGAACTCCGCGACCGAGTGCACCAGGAACAGCGGCGCGTCCTCGGCCCCCGAGGCATACGACGACGCCGCCATCGACCGCCACTGCGCCGGACACGCGGCCGGCGTGCACCCCGCGAGCCGACGCGCCTCCGAGCGGAGCCTGCGCTGCTTGGCCGACGCCGAGGAACGCCCGCCATCCGTCCAGGCCCGCGAAGGCGTCGCCACCGGGGAGAGCGCGACGACCCCGCGTACCCGCGAAGCCCCCTCGCCGTACCCGCCCGCGACCGTCGCGATCTGGCCGCCCGCCGAGGAGCCGAGCACCAGCGGGCGCATCCCGCTGTGCCACGCCACCCAGTCGAGCGCGGCCAGCGCGTCCGTGCGCTGCGCGGGCCAGCGCGCGTCGGAGTTGAGCCGGTAGTCCACGTCGTACACACGGAAGCCCTGCCCGGCGAACCAGCGCGCCCAGTGGCTCCAGTCCGTGTCGTCGGCCCAGTAGCCGCCGTGCACGATGACGAGGGCGGGGCCGTGGTCCCCGTACACGGTGACCGTCTGGCGTGCGTGCGACCCGTACGAGAACTTCCGTACCACCGGATCGGAGGCGGCCGGAGCCGTCGAGGACGACAGCAGACCCACGGAGGCGAGCAGCGCGAGCAGACCGCCGGTCAGGGAAGGGCGCAAGGAGAGGCGCATGCCCCGCATCGTCCACGGGGCGCGCCGCGGCGCACGCGAGAAACACGAAGGGCCACCGCACCGAGTGGTGCGGCGGCCCTTCGTTCGAGTACCGCGTACGAGACGCTCAGCTCAGGAGCTGATTCAGCGGACCTCACCCATCAGGGACTTGACCTTCTTGCGCGCCATGTAGATCGCGAAGCCGGCCAGGACCGCGGCGGCGGCCTCGAGGGCGACGACGCCCTTGCCGTTGAGGTCCACACCGGCGATGGAGAGCATGCCGGTCACGGAGTCACCGGCGGTGACGGCGAGGAAGAAGACACCCATCATCTGGGCGGCGTACTTCCGGGGCGCCAGCTTGGTGGTCAGGGACAGACCCACCGGGGACAGGCACAGCTCACCGAAGGTGTGCATCAGGAAGATCAGCACCAGCCACCACATGGAGACCTTGCCGTCGCTCGCCATGCCCATGGGGATGAGGAAGACGAAGAACGAGGCGCCGATGATGACCAGACCCATCGAGAACTTCACGATGGTGTCCGGCTCGCGGTTGCGCCGGGCCAGGGCCAGCCAGATCGCGGCGAAGATCGGCGCGAAGATCATGACGAAGCCGGGGTTCAGCGACTGGAACAGCGTGTTCGGCATCTCCCAGCCGAAGATCGCGCGCTCGGTGGAGGTGTCACCGAAGAGCGACAGCGTCGAACCGCCCTGGTCGAAGATCATCCAGAACACGGCCGCGGCCACGAAGAACCAGATGAAGGCGTTCATCTTGGTCTGCTCTTCGCCGTTCAGGTCCTTGTCGGACTTGATGCGGGCGATCACGGCGATCGGGATGAGCAGACCGATGACGGTGATGGGGAGCAGCGCCCAGTTGAGGGTCAGGTCCCAGACACCGGTGAAGGCGACGACCAGGTAGAAGGCGGCGACCACGGCGATGGTGGCCAGCGTCTTGGTGATGACACCGCGCTTCTCGGGGGCGGTCAGCGGGTTCGGGACCTCGCTGGACACCGGGGCCAGGTGGCGCGAGCCGATCATGAACTGGATGGCGCCGAGCGCCATACCGACGGCGGCGAGGCCGAAGCCCAGGTGCCAGTTGACCTTCTCACCGAGGATGCCGATCGCGAACGGAGCGGCGAAGGCACCGAGGTTGATGCCCATGTAGAAGATCGTGAAGCCGCCGTCGCGACGGACGTCCTTCGGGTCGCTGTAGAGCTGGCCGACCATCGTGGAGATGTTGGCCTTCAGCAGACCCGAGCCGACGGCCACGAGGGCCAGACCGACGAAGAACATCGCCTGCGTGGGCAGCGCGAGGCTGACGTGACCGGCGACGATCACGACGCTCGCGATGGCGACCGTCTTGCGGGCACCCCAGACGCGGTCACCGAACCAGCCGCCGGGCAGCGTGAAGAGGTACACCAGCGACACGTAGACCGAGTAGATCGCCGTGGCAGCCGCCGCCGTGTAGGCGAGGCCGCCGCCCTGGGAGCCGGTCGCCGCGTCGGCGCCACCGGAGACCAGGTAGAGCACGAGCAGTGCGCGCATGCCGTAGTAGGAGAAGCGCTCCCACATCTCGGTCATGAAGAGTGTGGCCAGGCCGCGGGGGTGGCCGAAGAAGGTCTTCTCGCCGGTGGCGGAAGGCTTCGTCAGGCTGGACGCCATGGTCGTTCCTTGTTCGCTCGGGACGCGCTGCATGCGTGAGCGTGATGCGCGCCCGGTGGGGGGTGGCCGGCACCGGCGGCACAGCTCATCCCCACGCCCTGGGGGCCTCGTTCCGTGCGGAGACGAAGAAGTGAGCGGTGCGCTCCGGGATCCACGCCCTCGCGCTTCTTCGCGCAAAGGGCCCGGCCCATAGGTCAATCACTAAACGCAAGGTTGACGATGCAACCTCGCCCCTCATAAGAGACTTTCGGCTGATTAGGGGGGCCGAAAGTCCCATCTGGGGTTATAGGCGTTCGCACACCATAAGGAGATTAAGGGCGCGTATGGAAGGATTTGAGAGCTGGATCACAAGCATCGCTGGAACCGAACCCGCAATTCGAAGGTAACTCACGGAAAACGCTGCCAGTCTCGCAGGGTGCTCCCCGCACTTGGCCCCTCCTGCCCCACAGGTACGGAAGGCATGCCGGATGCCCGTATCTCCGCTGCCTCGGCCGACTACCATCAAGGCCATGACCCGTGTACTGCTCGCCGAGGATGACGCGTCCATCTCGGAGCCGCTGGCCCGTGCACTGCGCAGGGAGGGTTACGAGGTCGAAGTACGCGAGGACGGACCGACCGCACTCGACGCGGGCCTGCAGGGCGGAATCGACCTGGTCGTGCTCGACCTGGGACTGCCCGGGATGGACGGCCTGGAGGTCGCCCGCCGGCTGCGCGCCGACGGGCACGCGATCCCGATCCTCATCCTGACCGCCCGCGCGGACGAGGTGGACACGGTGGTCGGCCTCGACGCCGGCGCCGACGACTACGTCACCAAGCCCTTCCGCCTCGCCGAACTGCTCGCCCGCGTCCGGGCCCTCCTGCGGCGCGGCGCCAGCGAGGTCAAGGAAGCGCCCGCGACCCACGGCGTACGGATCGACGTCGAGTCCCACCGCGCCTGGATGGGCGACGAGGAACTCCAGCTCACCGCCAAGGAGTTCGACCTCCTGCGGGTGCTGGTGCGCGATGCGGGCCGGGTCGTCACCCGCGACCAGCTGATGCGCGAGGTCTGGGACACCACCTGGTGGTCCTCCACGAAGACCCTCGACATGCACATCTCCTGGCTGCGCAAGAAGCTCGGCGACGACGCGGCCAACCCCCGCTACATCGCCACGGTGCGCGGGGTGGGCTTCCGCTTCGAGAAGAGCTGAGCGCCGGGCCGTCGGCGACCGTCACACCCGGGGTATCGGGGCGGAGCCCCGCAGGGGGCCCGGGGGCGTCAGCCCCCGGAAACCATCCCCGCCGCGGAGCGGCGGAGCAGGGCACCCGGTACGGAGTGGGCGCCCACATCCCGTAAGGAAAGAACATGCGCCGCCGACTGATCAACTCCACCCTCGCCGTGGTGCTCGTCGTGATCGCCGTGTTCGGCGTCTCCCTGGTCATCGTGGAGACCCGGACGATCACCACCAGCGCCCAGGAGCGAGTGGAATCCGAGGCGGTGCGGCTCGCCTCCATCGTCGACTCCCGCATCATCGGCCATGAGGCGATCACCGCCCAGGTCCTGGGCGACCAGGTCGACAGCGAGCGCTTCGCCCTGATCGAGATCCCCGGGCGCGACCCCATCCAGATCGGCACGCGCCCGGCCGGCGACGTCATCCAGGCCACCGAGCAGGGCGAACAGGGCGAGACCGTCACGGTCCAGGAGCCCCGCTCCTCGGTGACCAACGAGGTCTGGCGCACCCTCCTGATGATCGCCGCGGTGGCGACCCTCGCCGTGATCGCGGCCGTCCTGCTCGCCGTACGGCAGGCCAACCGCCTCGCATCGCCGCTCACCGACCTCGCGGAGACCGCCGAACGCCTCGGCTCCGGCGACCCGCGCCCGCGGCACAAGCGCTACGGCGTCCCCGAGCTCGACCGGGTCGCCGACGTCCTCGACTCCTCGGCCGAGCGCATCGCCCGCATGCTGACCGCGGAACGCCGCCTCGCCGCGGACGCCTCGCACCAGCTCCGCACCCCGCTGACCGCCCTCTCCATGCGCCTGGAGGAGATCACGCTCACGGACGACCCGGACACGGTGAAGGAGGAGGCGACCATCGCGCTCACCCAGGTGGAGCGGCTCACCGACGTGGTGGAGCGGCTGCTCACCAACTCCCGTGATCCGCGCACCGGTTCGGCGGTCTCCTTCGACCTGGACGAGGTCGTCAAACAGCAGCTGGAGGAGTGGCGCCCCGCCTACCGCAGCGCGGGCCGCGCCATCGTCCACTCGGGCAAACAGAATCTGCGGGCGGTCGGCACACCCGGCGCGGTCGCCCAGGTCCTCGCGGCACTGATCGAGAACTCCCTGATGCACGGTGGCGGCACGGTCGCGCTACGGACCCGTATCGCCGGAAACCAGGTGGTCATCGAGGTCACGGACGAGGGCCCCGGCGTGCCGCCGGAACTCGGCACCCGGATCTTCGAGCGCGCCATCAGCGGCCGCAACTCCACGGGCATCGGCCTCGCGGTCGCCCGTGACCTCGCGGAGGCGGACGGCGGCCGTCTGGAGATGCTGCAGGCGCAGCCGCCGGTGTTCGGCCTGTTCCTGTCCAGCACTCCGCGCACGCCGGAGGGCGCGCAGGAGGAGCGGACGGTCAGGTAGGGCGGCCAGGGGGGCTCAGGCGCCGTGCGGTGGGCAGGAAGGAAAAGCGACTCAGCGCCGTGCGGCGGGCAGGAAGGCCGCTCAGCGCCGGGTGCGCTGCGGCTCGGAGTCGTCCAGGAACGATTCCGCGCTGGCCACGGCCTCACGGGCCGGCAGCGCACGGAACACCCACGTGCGGTACGACCAGAAGCGGAACAGGGTCGCGATCCCGATGCCGACGAACTTGAAGACGTTGGACTGCAGCGGGCTGTCCCAGTGGAACCCATACGTGGCCGCGTACAGCACCCCGTTCTCGATCACGAGCCCGACGATCGAGAACAGCAGGAAGAGCGTCATCTCCTTGGTGCGGCTGCTCTTGTCCCGGTCACGGTAAGTGAAGTACCGGAACCCCACGTAGTTGCAGCAGATCGCCACGGCCGTCGCGAGGATCGAGGCGCGCACCACGGGGATCTCGGTGGTGTGCCGCAGCAGGTTGAAGACGCCGAGGTTGACCAGCATGCCGACGCCGCCCACGGCGCCGAACTTCGCGATCTCCCGCCAGAGCTGATCCAGTTGTGCGCGTAGTGCGCCACGCTCACTCATGGTGATGGGTCAGCCCCGTTCGGTCGTTTCCCCCGGCTATGTCGTCAAGCAATGCTAACCAGACTGTGAGATGTGACGCAGGACTCGTAGGTCTTTACGTATCCGGGGGCCCCTTACCCTGGAGGATGTGACGTTCCCCGTAGTCGGCATGGTCGGCGGTGGGCAGCTCGCGCGCATGACGCACGAAGCAGGCATCCCGCTCGGCATCAAGTTCAAGCTCCTCAGTGACACCCCCGCGGATTCCGCGGCGCAGGTCGTGAGCGAAGTCGTCATCGGCGACTACCGCGACCTGGACACGCTGCGTGACTTCGCGAGCGGCTGTGACGTGATCACCTTCGACCACGAGCATGTGCCCCTCGAGCACCTGCGCGCTCTGGAGGCGGACGGCATCGCCGTACGTCCGGGCCCGGACGCTCTGCGGTACGCGCAGGACAAGGGCGCGATGCGCGAGCGCCTCACCGAGCTCGGCGCACCCTGCCCGCGCCACCGCATCGTGCGCGATGTCGCCGATGTCGTCGCGTTCGCGGAGGAGGGCGAGGGCTTCCCCGTCATCCTCAAGACGGTGCGCGGCGGATACGACGGCAAGGGCGTGTGGTTCGTACGCTCCGAGGCCGACGCCGCCGACCCGTTCCGGGCCGGAGTCCCGGTGCTCGCTGAGGAGAAGGTCGATTTCGTACGGGAGTTGGCGGCCAACGTCGTCCGCTCGCCGCACGGCCAGGCCGTGGCCTACCCGGTCGTGGAGTCCCGCCAGGTCGACGGAGTCTGCGACACCGTGATCGCGCCCGCTCCGGAACTGTCGTCGGAACTCGCGGGCAGCGCCCAGGAGCTGGCCCTGCGCATCGCCCATGAACTGGGCGTCGTCGGCCATCTCGCGGTCGAGCTCTTCGAGACGCCCGACGGCCGCATCCTGGTCAACGAGCTCGCCATGCGCCCGCACAACTCCGGCCACTGGACGATGGACGGCGCGGTCACCTCCCAGTTCGCCAACCACGTACGCGCCGTGCTCGACCTGCCCCTCGGCGACCCGCGCCCGCGCGCCACGTGGACCGTGATGGCCAATGTCCTCGGCGGCGACTACCCGGACATGTACTCCGCGTATCTGCACTGCATGGCCCGCGACCCCCAGCTCAAGATCCACATGTACGGCAAGGATGTGAAGCCCGGCCGCAAGGTCGGTCATGTCAACACCTACGGCGACGACTTGGGCGATGTGCTGGAACGCGCATCGCACGCCGCCGGCTACCTGCGAGGAACGATCACCGAATGAGCGCTGTAGTTGGCATCGTCATGGGGTCCGACTCCGACTGGCCCGTGATGGAGGCGGCCGCGCAGGCGCTCGCCGAGTTCGAGATCCCGTACGAGGTCGATGTGGTCTCGGCGCACCGGATGCCGCGCGAGATGATCGCGTACGGAGAGCAGGCCGCCGACCGCGGCCTCAAGGCGATCATCGCGGGCGCCGGGGGAGCGGCGCATCTGCCGGGCATGCTCGCCTCGGTGACCCCGCTGCCGGTCATCGGCGTCCCCGTACCGCTGAAGTATCTGGACGGCATGGACTCGCTGCTCTCCATCGTGCAGATGCCGGCCGGCGTCCCGGTCGCCACGGTGTCGGTGGGCGGCGCACGCAACGCCGGGCTCCTCGCGGCCCGGATGCTGGCCGCGTACGACGTGGAACTCATGGGCCGCATGCGGGAGTTCCAGCAGGAGCTCAACGAGCAGGCCACCGAGAAGGGCCGCCGCCTGCGCGCCAAGGCGGAGGGCGCCGGGGCCTTCGGCTTCGGGAAGTAGCGCCCGGCGGCTTCGCCGAGCGGCACCCGGCCCGAGAGGAGAGCCATGCCCCCGGCGGTTACGTTGGGGGCATGACTTCCTCGCCCGCGGACCTCTCGCCGTACCTCTCCCAGGCCCTCGACCTGCTCGCCGAGCACCCCGTCGTCGACGGGCACAACGATCTGCCGTGGGCATTGCGCGAGACCGTGCGCTACGACCTCGCGCAGCGCGATATCGCCGGCGATCTGCGCGGGCGGCTGCACACCGACATCCCGCGGTTGCGGGCCGGCGGTGTGGGTGCGCAGTTCTGGTCGGTGTACGTGCGCAGCGACATGGCCGGTGAGGACGCGGTCAGCGCGACCCTTGAACAGATCGACTGCGTCGACCAGTTGCTGGCCGCGTACCCGAAGGACCTGGTCCGCGCGCTGACCGCGGACGACATGGAGAAGGCCCGCGGCGAGGGCCGGATCGCCTCCCTGAAGGGCGCCGAGGGCGGCCACTCCATCAACAACTCGCTGGCCACCCTGCGAGCGCTCTACGCGCTCGGCGTGCGCTACATGACCCTGACCCACAACGACAACATCGCGTGGGCGGACTCGGCGACGGACGCCGTGGGCGTGGGCGGTCTCTCGCCCTTCGGCCGCGAGGTGGTCCGCGAGATGAACCGCACGGGCATGCTGGTCGACCTCTCGCACGTCGCGGCGTCGACGATGCGCGACGCCCTGGACGAGTCGGTCGCCCCGGTGATCTTCTCCCACTCCTCCTCCCGCGCGGTCTGCGACCACCCGCGCAACATCCCCGACGACGTGCTGGCGCAGCTCCCCGCGAACGGGGGCGTGGCGATGGCCACGTTCGTCCCGAAGTTCATCCTGCCCGCGGCCGTCGCGTGGACCCAGGCGGCGGACGAGAACATGCGCGCCCATGGCCGCCACCACCTCGACACCACCCCCGACGCGATGGAGATCCACCGCGCCTTCGAGGCGGCCAACCCGCGCCCGGTCGCGACCGTCGCCACGGTCGCCGACCACCTCGACCACATGCGCGAGGTCGCCGGGATCGACCACATCGGCATCGGCGGCGACTACGACGGGACGGCCTTCACCCCGTCCGGCCTCGACGACGTCGCGGGCTACCCGAACCTCATCGCGGAGCTGCTGCGCCGCGGCTGGTCCTCCGCCGACCTGGCCAAGCTGACCTGGTCGAACGCGCTCCGCACCCTCCGCGACGCGGAATCCGTCTCCCGCGACCTGCAGTCCCGCCGCGGCCCGTCGAACGCGACGCTTGAGCAGGTGGACGGTCCGGCGGCCTGAGCTCGCGCCGGGCGCGGCGGAGCTCGTGACAGGCCCGCCGGGATACGCGCGCGCCCCCGACGCCTGAGCCGCGGGGGCCCGGCGCCGTTGGTTCGACGACGGTCCTGCCGCCTGCGGTTTCGTCGTGGGGCCGGAGCGGGGACCGGGTTCGGCGCGGCCGGGGGAGG